>NZ_JBSFEV010000011.1:0-306671 GCF_053594615.1 Streptomyces sp. NPDC001858 | reverse complement strand
TCGGCGTCCTCGCGCTGGCCCCCGAGGAGGGGCTGGGCGTGCGCGACCACGAGAAGCGCGCCCGGCACATCGACGCCATCAACCGCTTCCGCAACGTCACTTGACGGCGGTGACTGTGCGCTCGGCCGGTGGCCGGTCCACGGCCGGCGTCCGCCAGGACCGCAGCCTGAACGGTACGAGTGTCGTGGCGAGGAACAGCACACCGGTGATGACGAGGGTGGCACGCAGCCCGGCGGCCTCGGCGAGGAAGCCCGCGAGCAGCCCGCCGAAGGGCATGCCCACCCAGGCGCTGGCCTTGACCGCGCCGAGCACGCGGGCCTGGAGGTGCCGGGGGATCCGCTCGTACTGGAGCGTGCCGATGATCGGATTGATCAGTCCGCTCGCCATGCCGGCGGCGAGACTCACCGCGAGCACCGGAGCGATCGAGGCGCAGAGGGCCAGCGTCAGGAAGCGGGGCGCGCCCACCAGGAGGAAGCCGATGCGGAATGTCGTCAGTCGAGGCAGTCTCGGGCTGAGCCAGACGCCGAGCCCGCTGCCCAGCACCGCTCCCACGCCGACGGCGCCGGTGATCAGGCCCAGCGCCCTGGGGTCGTCCAGCTGGGTCTTCACCCATGCCGGGAGGAGGACGGCGCTGAGCGCCTGGTCGAGCAGATTGGTCACGGCGATCAGGGTGATCATGCCCAGGAGCAGACGGTCCCCGCGCAGGAATCGCAGTCCCTCGAGGAGTTCCGACCGGTAGCCGCGCACTGCGGTCCCGACCCGTGGCTGCCGCTCCTTCGCGCGCCGCGGCGTCGCCGGTACACAGAGCGCGGTCAGCGTCGAGGCGACCGCGAACGCGGCCGCGTTGACCGCGATGGCCGCCGTGGCGCCGGCCGTGGCGATGAGCAGTCCGGCGAGCGACACGCCGAGGATCAGACCCATGCGAGTGGCCCCGGCCGACAGCGCGACGGCCCGCACGAGGGGGACCCGCCCGCGCTCCGCGGCGCCGGGCAGCAGCACGTTGCCCGCGCAGTCGGCGGTTCCCCGTGCCGCGGCGACCAAGGCCACGAGCAAGGTCAGCCGGACGAAGCCGAGTTCCCCGGCGAGCTGCAGCAGCGGGACGGCGCCGAGCCCCACCGCGGCCGTTGCGTTGCCCGCGAGGTAGGTCCCGCGTGCCCCCGCCCTGTCGACCAGTGGTCCGGACAGTGCTTGCAGAAGCACGTAGGGAGCGGTCTCGGCGAATGCTATGAACCCGGCGTGTGTGATGCTGCCCGAGGTGCTGAGCACGAACCAGGGAAGGGCGATCTCGGCCATCGAGGTGCCGAGCACGGAGACGAAGCCTGCGACCAGGAGGCCGCCGAGCGGGCGCAGCGATCGGTGTCGACGTGCGGTCGGATCGTTCATCGGGGACTCCTCGGTGCGAGGCGGTGCGAGGCGGTGCGAGGCGGTGCGAGGCGGTGCGAGGCGGTGCGAGGCGCGCGCCGCTCGCGGTGGCGCCCTGGACATGGGCGCCGGTGACCCGACGTCCCCAGAAGCCGGTCCGCGCTGGGCAGTACCGGTCGGCAGTGCCGTCCACGGCGTGGGAAGCGTCCGGCTATGGAGGCTCCCCACGCCCGCGATCAGACCGCGAGTTCCTCGGCGAACCGCAGCCGCCCGAGGAGGTCCCGCACGGCCGCGGTCGCGGACTCCGAGTTGAGCATCAGGACGAAGCCGCTGCCGTCTTCCGCATCGAGGAAGGAGAAGCTCCGAGCGCCGGTCGGCTCGCCGATGTGGCCGAACCACTTGGCGCCCGCGGTGTCGCGGAGCATCGTGCCCAGGCCGTAGACCCCTTGCGCCACGGGATGGATCATCGCCTTGGCCAGGTCGGTCCCGAGCAGGACGGGATCCTCCCCGACCGCCGCGCGCCAGATCTCCGCTTCCAGGACCGCCAGGTCGCGCGGGGTGGACCACAGCCCCGCGCCGGCCAGTTCGGGAGTCACCCGCCAGCGGCCGGGCAGCGGCAGGCCCCGGCGGTCGTGGCCGACGGCCACGGTGTGCCGGTCGGCCGGCGGCCGGGCCGAGAACACGGTGCCGTGCAGCCCCAGGGGGGTGAACAGCCGCTCGCGGGCCAGGTCCTCCAGCGGCTTGCCGCCGACGTTCTCCAGCACCTGCTGCACGACGGAGTAGCCGGTGTTGGCGTAGCGGTACCGGCCGATGTGCACCGCGTCGGTCCGCAGAACGGGTGGCCGCTCGGGCTTCCCGCCCAACAGTTCTTCCAGAGACGGCATGGGGCCCTCGGGGTCGAATGCCCGGCCGGGAGCCACCTCCAGCCCGGCGGTGTGGCTCAACAGGGCCCGCAGCGAGGGAGCGCCGTGCCCGGGCGCGCCCGGTACCTGCCACCGGTCCAGGTACCGGTTGACGTCCTGGTCCAGGTCGAGCAGCCCCTCCTGCACCATCAGCAGTGCCAGCAGGGCGGTGACGTGCTTGGCGACCGAACCGGCCTGGAATAGGGTGCTGTCGGTGAGCCGTGCCGGCTGCCCCCGGTGGATCTCGCCGTCGGCCCAGATCGCCTGCAGCCTGCCGTTCCTGACGACGGCCGCGCCGACCCCGGGGACGCGGTGCCTGCCCAGTACCTCCACCAGCTCTTCGCCGTCGGGCCGCAGCCGGTCCAAGAAGGTCCCGACGGTGAGCATGGGCGCGGCCGGTGAGCTGCGGTCGGCGGCCGCCGCGGTCGCGGCGACCGTCCGGTGCCGGGTGATCTGGCTCACCGTCACCTGCAGCCCGGCCGCCCGGGCCCGGGTCATCACCTGCAGCGAGCGGATCGAGTCGCCGCCCAGCTCGAAGACATCGTCCTGGACGCTGACCCGTGCCACTTCGAGCACCTCGGCCCAGGCTGCCGCCAGGACGGTCTCGGCCAGGGTGCGCGGCGCGACGAAGGGGCGTTCGTCCGTGGCGCGGTCGCGTTCGAGGGCGTGCAGGACGTTGCGGTCGATCTTGCCGTTCGGGGTGACGGGCAGCTTCTCGACCGTCACGAACATGTGGGGGACCATATGGTTCGGCAGCAGCCGGGTGAGGTGGGAGCGCAGCTCCGTCTCGTCGGGCGCCCGACCCTCCCGCGGCACCACGTAGGCCGCCAGGTGGGACATCCCGGCGCCGGATTCCGACACCACCACGATGCTCTGCCGGACGCCGGGGTGCTCGTCGAGCCGGGCCTCGATCTCCTCCAGCTCCACGCGGTGTCCCCGCACCTTGGTCTGGCGGTCCATCCGGCCGAGGAAGTCGAGCCTGCCGTCCGGGAGCAGGCGCACCCGGTCGCCCGTACGGTACAGCCGTTCGCCGGGCGCGCCGTAGGGATCGGGTACGAAGCGCTCCGCCGTCAGGCCGGGCCGGCCCAGGTATCCGCGGCCGACCCCAGGTCCGCCGATCAGCAGCTCGCCGGGGACTCCCACGGGCACCGGCCGCAGCCCGGCGTCGAGGACGTGCACGCGTTCACCGGCGAGCGGCCGCCCGATGGTGACCTCTGCGACCGGGCCGGAGAGCGGTTCGGCGGTCGACCAGACCGCCGTCTCGGACGGCCCGTAGGCGTTCCACAGCCGCAGGCAGCGCGAGGCGAGGTCCTGGGCCAGCGCGGGCGGCAGCGGCTCGCCCACACTCACGGCGACCGCCGAGGGGTCGTGGAACCCGCCGGTGAGCAGGACCCGCCATCCGGACGGAGTCGCCTGGATGTGGGTGGGGCGTTCGGCACGGATCAGCGCCGCAGCGGCGTCCGGGTCGGCGGACGTGCCCGGGGGCGCGACGACGACTCTGGCGCCGGTGATGAGCGGGAGGAAGATCTCGACCGCCGCGATGTCGAACGAGATCGTGGTCAGGTTGAGCCAGCTGTGTTCCCGGGAGGCGCCGAGCAGGTCGCGGGCCGCGCACAGCAGATGGACGATCGAGCGGTGCTCGATGCCCACGCCCTTGGGCCGCCCGGTCGAGCCGGAGGTGTAGATGGTGTAGGCGAGGTCGCGGAGCGTCGCGCGCGGCAGCGGCTCCGGGTCCGGCGCGTCCAGGTCCTCCCACGGCTCGTCCAGCCGGACCGCCGGGACCGCGCAGTCCGCGACGGCGGGCAGCGCGCCGTGGGTGAGCACCAGCACCGCGCCGGAGTCCTCCAGGACGAACTTCCGCCGCTCCACGGGGTAGGCGGGATCGAGCGGAAGATAGGCGGCGCCCGCCTTGAGGACGGCCAGGAGGGCCACCACCGTCTCGGCGGAGGGCTCGAGATGGACCGCCACCAGGTTCCCGGCCCGGACCCCGCAGGCGCGCAGCCGGTGCGCCAGCCGGTTCGCGTCGGCGTCGAGCTGCGCATAGGTGAGGCTGATTCCGTCGGCCGTCAGCGCCACCGCTTCCGGTACGGCCCGGACCTGGTCCTCGACGAGGTCCACCAGGGTTCCCCCGGTCGGTGCGGGCTCGGCGGTGGCGCCCCCCGCGGCGAGCTCCCGCAGCTCCTCGGCGGACAGCATGGGCAGGTCGCGCAGGGCGGCGGTGTCCGGGGCCGCGGCCAGCTGCTCCAGCAGGCCCGCGTAGTGACCGAGGAGCCGCGCCGCCGCGTCCGGGTCCACCAGGCCCCGTTCGTAGTTGAGCGTCAGCACCAGATCGTCGGCCAGGTCCGCGCGGACCATCAGCGGATAGCCGGGCTGCTCGTGCCCGGCGGACGGGACGACCTCCAGCGCGCCGGCCGGCCGGCCGCCCACGCCGCGGGTGTCGGTGAAGACGAGGATGCTGTCGAACAGCCGCTGCCCGCCCGGGACGGAGGTGAAGCGCTGGATCTCCGACACCGACAGATGGCCGTGCCGCTGGATCTCGGTGAGCTGCGGGTGAACCTCGCGCAGCCACCGGCCGACCGGCAGGCTCTCGTCGACCCGCACCCGGGTGGGCAGGGTGTTGATGAGCAGTCCGATCATGCGGTCCGCCCCCGGCACCCCGGACATGCGCTCGGTGGCGGTGTTGCCGAACAGGACGTCGCTCTCTCCGCTGTACCGGGCCAGAGTCAGCGCCCAGGCCGCCTGGAGGACGGTGTTGACGGTGATCTTGTTCTCGCGGGCGAGACGGCCGACGGCCGCGGTGACGTCGTCGGCCAGCCGCTGCGGTCGAGTCGTCGCGGCCCCGGCGCCCGTCTTGGCCGTCGCGACCACAGGTACGGGCGTGGGACCGGTGACGCCCTCCACGGCCGACCGCCAGTGCGCGCGGGCCGCTTCGCGGTCCTGCTGCCGGAGCCATGCGATGTGGCTGCGGTAGGACGCAGGTTCGGGCAGCTTCGGCGGCCGGCCCTCGCCGTGGATCGCCTCGTAGCAGGCGAACACCTCCTCCAGGACCAGGGCCACGCTCCAGCCGTCGAGCAGGATGTGATGGTTGTGCCACACGAGCAGCTGGCTCCGGGCGCCGGTGCGCAGGAGATGGAAGCGGTGGGCGGGCGCGTGCTCCAGGTCGAAGCCCTTGGCCCGCTCCGCGGCGAGCAGGTCCGCGAACCGCCCGTCGATCTGCTCCGGGGTCCCGCTCCAGTCCGCCTGCTCGATCTGGAGGGGGAACCGGCGGTGCACGACCTGGAGGGGCTCGGGGACGTCGTCCCACGTGAAGGTGGTGCGCAGGATCGCATGCCGGTCGACGACGTGCTGCCATGCGTCCAGGAAGGCCCGGGCGTCGAGTTCGCCCTCGATGCGCCAGGACAGCTGAGTGACGTAGTCGGCGCGGTCGGGCCGCTGCAGGGTGTGCGACAGCAGCCCGGTCTGCAGCGGGGTCAGCGGGTAGACGTCCTCGATCTGCCGGGCGTCGAGGCCGGCCAGCAGCTTGTCCAGAGCCCCCTGGTCCAGCCCCGCCAGGGGGAAGTCGGACGGGGTCGCCCCGGCCGCGCCGGAGGCGCAGTGGTCGATGAGAGTGCGCAACTGGTCCAGGAAGTCCTCGGCCAGGCGCTGCACGGTCTCGGACCGGTGCACCTCGGTGGAGTAGGTCCACCGGACGCGCAACGCGCCCTCGATGACGGCCGCGTTGACGTCGAGCAGGTGCGGACGGACGCCGGCGGCGGCGCCCTCGGAGCCGACTGCGGCGAGCCGGCGCAACGCCGGTTCCGCCGTCTCCTCCTCACCTTGCTGCGAACCGGCGATCCTTCCGTGGTAGTTGAAGCTCACCTGCGGGTCGGCGCGACGCCCGAGCGCTTCGCGGGTGTCAGGCCGCAGGTACCGGGCCAGTCCGTAGCCGATGCCGTTGCGGGGGAAGCGCCGCAAGTGCTCCTTGACCGCCTTCAGGTCCCCGGCGGGATCGTCGTGCTCCGGCAACCACAGATGGACCGGGCGGATGGTGGTGAACCAGCCCACGGTACGGGTCAGGTCGACCTCGTCGAACAGCGGCTCGCGGCCGTGCCCCTCCAGGCTGACGGAGGCGGTCCGGGACCCGGTCCAGCCGCACAGCGTCCGGGCCAGGGCGGTCAGCAGCACGTCGTTGATCCGGGTCCGGTAGGCCGCCGGCACCGCCCGGATCAGCGCGGCCGTCTCGGCCTCGGGCAGCACCGTGACGAGGTCGGCGGACGTCTCCTCGGTGTTGGCGCCGTGAGTGAAGTCCGTGGGCAGCTGTTCCGCGTCCTGGGCGGCGTCCTCCCAGAAGGCGGCTTCCGCGGCGAACTCCTCGCTCGCCGCATGGGCGGTCAGCCGGTCGGCCCAGGCGCGGAAGGAGGTGGTCTTCGGCGGCAGTACGGGCTCCTGGCCGGCTGTCAGACTGCGGTAGGCCGTCCCCAGGTCCTCCAGCAGGACGTTCCAGGAGACCGTGTCCACCGCGATGTGGTGGATCGTCCAGAACAGCTGGTCCTCCGCGTCGGCACCGCCCCGGAACAGGACGGCCCGCATGATCGGCCCCCGGACCAGGTCCAACGCCGCGTGCGCCCGGTTCGCTTCCTCCTCCACGACGCGCTCGCGGTCCGCCGCCGGCGTCCGGGACAGGTCCACCACGCGCAGCAGGTCCCCGTCCTCGCGCTCGGCGATGTGCTCCTGCCAGCCGCCCGGTGCGCCGTGCACCAGCCGCAGCCGCAGCCGCAGGGCGTCGTGGTGCGCTGTCAGGGCACGTAGCGCGGAGCCCAGCAGCTCCGCGTCCGGACCCGGCGTCCACGCCAGCCGCACGGACTGGTTGTGATGGTGGTGCGGCCAGTCGAGCTCGGTGAACCAGCGGTGGACGGGTGTCAGTTCGACGGCCCCGGACACCGTGCCCTGCTCCGCCGCAGGCGCCGCGGAAGCGCCCGGGGCGTCGGCGTGCTCGTCGATCGCCGCGGCGAGGGCGGCGATGGTCTGGTGCTCGAACAGCTGCCGTGGAGCGGTGCGCAGCCCCGCCTTGGCCGCCTCGGCGACCACCCGGATGGCCAGGATCGAGTCGCCGCCCAGTTCGAAGAAGTTGTCGTGGACGCCGATGCCGTCCTGCTGCAGGACCCGGGACCAGACATCCGAGAGGACGTGCTCGGCAGGGGTCCGCGGCTGCGCGGCTCCGTCACCCGCGTCGGCCGCCTGTTCGGGCGCCGGGGCGGGCAGCAGACGCCGGTCGACCTTGCCGTTGGCCCGCAGCGGCAGCGTGTCCAGCGACACGAACGCCTGCGGCACCATGTATTCGGGCAGCACCTGCCGCAGATGCGCGCGCAACTCCGCGGCGGACGGGCCGACGGGCGCCGTGTAGGCGACCAGCGCCTTGTGGCCGGGCACCGCCTCCACCACATTCACCGCGGTCTGCGCGATCCCGGGGTGGGTGAGCAGCCGGGCCTCGATCTCGCCGGGCTCGATCCGGAAACCGCGGATCTTGACCTGTCCGTCGATCCGGCCGATGAAGTCGAGCAAGCCGTCCGGCCGGTACCGGACCAGATCTCCCGAGGCGTACATCCGCGCCCCCGGGGTGCTGCTGAAGGGATCCGGGAGGAAACGCTCCGCGGTGAGCGCGGGCCGGCCGAGATAGCCACGGGCCACCCCGTCACCGCCGGTGTACAGCTCTCCGGGCGTGCCGACCGGCACCGGCTTCAGCTGCTCGTCCAGGACGTAGACGGTCGTCTGCTGGAGTGGCCGGCCGAGCGTGACCCGGGCGCCGACCTGGCCGGGATCGGTCATGGGCCGGCAGGTGGTGTACGTGGTGTTCTCGGTGGGCCCGTAGCAGGCCACGACGGTCAGTCCGTCGTGTGCGTTCAGCGAGGCCCGCATCGCGTCGGGCGAGAGCACGTCGCCGCCGGTGAGCAGGTAGCGCAGGTGGGCGAACGAGTCCAGGCCGTACTCGGCCATCTGGTGGAACAGCCCGGTGGTGAGGAACACGACAGTGACGCGGTGTTCGAGCAGCAGCGCGCCGATCTCGGCGACGCCCAGCCGGCCCGGGGGCGCGACGACGAGCTCGGCGCCGGTCAGCAGGCTGCCCCACAGCTCCATCGTGGAGGCGTCGAAGGCCACCGGCGCGAGCTGCAGGAGGGTCTGACCCTCGCCCAGCTGCGCGTAGACCGGCTCGTGCACCAGCCGTACGACGCCCTGGTGCGGGATCATGACCCCCTTCGGGCGGCCCGTCGATCCTGAGGTGTAGCTGATGTAGGCCAGCGAGTGCGGGGTCGCGGGGCAGCCGGGCGCGGTGGCGGGCAACGCGGCGAGCTCGGCCGCCGTCCCGGGATCGTCGAGGTCGATGACGTCGACGCCGTCGGGCGCCGGCACCGCTTCGGTCTCCGGCGCGCCGGTGACGAGCAGCAGTCCGGCTTCGCTGTCCGCCAGCAGGGCCCGGTTGCGCTCCGCGGGGTTGGCCGAGTCCAGGACGAGGTAGGCGGCCCCCGCCTTCAGGACCGCCAGCAGCGCCACGACCAGGCTGATGGAGCGCGGTACGGCCACAGCCACCGGCTCGTCGGCCCGGACGCCGCGGCTCTGGAGCAGTCGTGCCAGCCGGCTCGACGCCGCGTCCAGTTCCGCGTACGTCATGGTCTCGGTGCCGGCGACCAGCGCGGTGGCGTCCGGAACGCGCGCACAGGTCCGCGCGAAGAGCTCGGGCACGGTGGAGTCGGCGGGACAGGGGCGGAAGGTGTCGTTCCACTCCTGGGTGATGACCGTCTGCTCGGCCGCCGAGAGCAGGGCGACGTCCGCCACCGGCAGCGCCGGATCGGCGGTGACCTGCTCCAGGACGGTCACCAGGTGACCGAGCAGCCGATGACCTGTCGCGGCCTCGAACAGATCGGCCTCGCAGACGAGTTCGAGCTCCACCGTTTCGGGCCCGTGCACTGCCGAGAGAAGAAGGTCGACCTTGGCCGAGGGGGTGTCGCCGATGACGTGCTCGGCCTCCAGGCCCGGCAGGTCCCAACGGTCCCCGCCGGCTTCGGTGCACTGGAACAGCACCTGATAGACCGGGTTGCGCGCGGGGTCGCGGGGCAGCCCGAGGGCTGCCACCACCTCCTCGAACGCCACGTCCTGGTGGTCGAGGGCGCCGAGAACCGCGGCGTTCACGCGGGTGGCCAGCTCCAGGAAGGACGGAGCGCCGGTGAGGTCCGCGGGAATCGCGACGGTGTTCGCGAACAGGCCGACCACGGACTCGGCCTCGGTTGTGGTCCGTCCGGACACCGCGGCCCCCACCGCGAACCGCTGCTGCCCCGACCACCGGCCCAGCAGCAGGTCGAAGGCCGAGAGCAGCAGCGTGAAGAGCGTGATTCCATGACGCTCCGCGAGCCGGCGGACCGCACGGCTGAGCTCCGGGGTGAGCGTGCGGTGGGCGTTGTGCCCGCGGTGCGAGAGCTGCGGCGGGCGCTCGTGGTTCACGGGGAGATCCAGTACAGCCGGGACGTCGCGCAGTTCGGCACGCCAGTGGTCGAGCTGCTCGGCTGTCCTTCCGGCCTTCCGAAGGTCGGCCTGCCACTGGGCGCAGTCGCCGTACTGCAGCACCACGGGCGCCGGTGCCGGACCGCCCGTCAGCCGTGAGCGGTAGAGCACGCTCAGGTCCGCGGCGATCAGGCCCACCGACCAGCCGTCGGCGACCATGTGGTGCATCGTGAGCACGAGCAGGCTCTCGGACGGGCCGACGACCACCAGCAGAGCCCGGAACAGCGGCCCCTGACGCAGATCGAACGGGCGGCCGCGCTCCCGCGCCACCAACCGGTCCGCCGCCTCCTTCCGTTGCGCGGAAGGGAGCGTGTGCACGTCGCGGACCTCCAGCCGGCCGGTCCACCGGGGCCGGATGACCTGGTACGGCTCGTCGACGCCGGCGAAGGTCGTGCGCAGTGCCTCGTGCCGGTCGGTCAGGTCGGCGACCGCGAGGCCCAGGGCGTCCCGGTCCACCCGGCCGCGCAGCCGTATCACCTGGTCGATCCCGTAGACCGAGTTGTCCGGGAGGAAGTGGTCGATCACCCACATGCCGTGCTGGGCGGGCGACAGGGGAGGGGGGCCCGTCCCGGTCCGCCGCCCGATGGCCCGGGACGCGCCGGCCTGCCCCTGCAGCCGCTTGCGCAGCAGTGCCCGACGCAACGCCGCCGCCCGCTCCGGATCGTCCTGCGGCTGCGTGTTCTCGTGGTTCGTGCCCATCGCTGTCTCCTGTGGTCGTCCCGTCGCCGGGAGCGGCACTGTCCTTGCGCGGCCCGGCTCGGGAAGGCGGCCCGGGCCGGTGTGACCTCAGCCGGTCGACCGGCCGGCGGTCCCGAGCACCGCGGTGGTCGCCCCCGCGGTCTCCCCGCCGTCCACCACCAGTTCCTGTCCCGTGATGAAGCGCGCGCCGTCGGAGGCGAGAAAGAAGAAGGCCTCCGCGATCTCCTCCGGGTCCGCGTGCCGTCCGCCCGGTATGCGCTCGTTGACCGCCGCGAGCATCTCGTCGCTGTACTCGGCCCGCTGCATGGGCGTCAGGACCGCGCCGGGGGTCACACAGGCCGTCCGCACCCAGGGGCTCAGTTCCAGCGCGAAGGTCTGGCACAAGGAGGCGACGGCGGCCTTGGTGGCGTTGTAGTCGGCGTAGAAGGGGTAGCCGCGCCTGCCGTTGACCGAGGCCGTCGCCAGCAGCACGCCCTGCCGCCGGCGCATCATGTAGTCGGCCGCCTGCCGCCACAGGCCGAGCACCCCGAAGAAGTTGACGTCCGCGATCCGCCGCGCGGTCGCCTCCGTCAGTTCGAGGACGCCGTGGCGGACGCTGATGCCCGCGTTGGCGACGACCACGTCGAGACCGCCCGTCTCGCCGTGCACCGCCGCCAGCGCCTCTCCGACGGCGGACCAGTCCGCGACGTCCACCTCGATCCACCGCACGGGGGATGCCGCGTCCGGCTTGCGGACGTCCAGGTTGACCACGTGGTCGCCCACGCGGGCGAACCGTTCGGCAGTGGCTCGGCCGATGCCGCTCGAGGCGCCGGAGACGATGACCGTTCGCATGACAGGAGCCTCCGGCTCGAATCGTGGTTCAGGGGGAGCGGGGGGGAGTGAGGACGTGCCCGGGTGCGCCGGGCCGTGACTGCCGCCGGTGCGGCGGACCCGGCACCGGCGGGTCAGAACAGGACCCGGTGACCTGCCGCGGCACGGTCGCCGAAACCGACGCGCAGGTTCCGGCTCACGGTCAGCTTCTTCAGCCACCGGTCGGTGCCGTCGTAGCGGACGCTGAACGGCCTGCGGCCGTGCACGGCGAGATGGTTGTCGACCACCAGCAGACTGCCCGGCCCGACGGGGATGTCCTGCTGCACCCGCTCGAGCTCGCCCATCAGCCTCTTCACCGCCTGCTCGGCCTCGGGATCGGCGCCGATGCAGCGGGTGAAGGGCAGGTCGATGCGCAGGTACGGATTCAGGCGGTGGCCGAAGAGGACCGCCACCGGCTCGGGCCGGGTCACCATCAGCCGGGCTTCGCGGAGCGCGGGGTGGTCCGGTGCGCGCTCCGCCAGCTGCCGGACGTGCTCGTCGTCGGGCAGGATGTGGAACCGGCGCTCGCCGAGGATCTCCCGGTCCCCGTCCTCGAGTTCGACGTCGCGCACCGACGAGACGATGGTCGGTACCCGGTCGTGGTTGCGCAGCCCCAGCAACAGCAGATAGTCGCACCGGCGCGGATGGAAACCGTCCTCGGTGTGGAACTCCAGAAGAGCCTCGCTGCCGTGGCCGCTCTGGCGCTGCTCGTCCCCCTGTATGGGGAGGATGTTCTGCACCAGGCGGCCGGACTGCAGAGTGGACCAGGTGAACGGCTCACCCAACACCATGCCGCACAGCGCCAGGAAGAGCTCCTGGTCCCTGGCCGCCACCTCGTCGGCCCGCTCCCAGTGCCCGGGCGTGGGGCCTATGGCGGCGTCGCTCACCGGCATCCCGTGGATCAGGGCCGCGGCCGCCGGCTCGGTGCGCCGGAAGTTGAGCAGGAAGTGCCGAAGCCCCATGGGCAGCTCCTCGGCCACCGTCCACCGGCGGTCGTAGAAGCCGGGTTCGCCGGGGTTGTCGCCCTGACTCCGCAGCTCTGCCAGCAGCCGGGCGAGTCCGGCGGTCTCGGTGTCGCCGAGCGTGTACTCGAGAGGAACGTCACGCACGTTCATGTCTCACCTCATTCCTCGTGGAATGCCGGCCTACTGGGATGCGGCACCCGCGGAGATGCCACGGCCGCGGGACGCGGACTCCCGCACGCTCTTGGGCCGCATGTCGGTCCACACCTCTTCGATCCGGTCGAGGCACCGCTGCTTCGGCCCCCGGGTGCCTTCGGCCCGCCATCCCGCCGGGAGGCTCAGAGCGGCCGGCCAGATCGAGTACTGCTCCTCGTCGTTGACCACGACGGCATAGTGTTCTTCGGTGTTGTCCGGCATGGCCGGTTCCTCCTTGGTGCGGCTGGGGGAGTAGGGATCCGCTGTGCGGGGCCTTGTGGTGTGCCTCTGCGTCACTGCGTCAACTGGCGGAGGATTTGTTCGGGGCTCATGGCCTCGATCTCCGCCTCGATCAGCTGCTCCAGCAGGCGCGCGGTCTGGGCGACGGTCGGCGCATCGAACACCAGGCGCAGGGGCACCGCGACGCCGAAGGCCTCTCGCATCCGGTTGGCCGCCCGGGTGACGAGCAGTGAGTGCCCGCCGGAGGCGAAGAAGTTGTCGTGGATTCCCAGGTTCGTGCCGAGCAGCTCCGACCAGATCTCGGCCACGGCCGACTCGGTCTCGTTGCGCGGCGCCACGTACTCGTGGTCCCGGGCGCGGTCGAAGTCCGGTTCCGGCAGCGCATGGCGGTTGAGCTTGCCGTTCGCCAGCCGGGGGAAGTCGTCGAGCGTGAAGATGGCGCTCGGCATGGCGCTGCCGAGGAGCCGGCCGGAGAGGAACGCCCTGACGTCGGCTGTGGAACCGCCGGCCGCGGAATCCAGGATCACGTACGCGACGAGGCGGGTGTCACCCGGGCGTACCTGCCAGGTGGCCGCCGCGGCGTCCAGCACCGCCGGATGCGCATGGAGCGCCGCCTCCACCTCGCCGAGTTCGATCCGGACGCCGCGGATCTTCACCTGGTGGTCGGCCCGGCCGAGGAACTCGATCGAGCCGTCCGGCCGGACCCTGCCCTGGTCGCCGGTCCGGTAGAGCCGGGCACCGGGCCGGAACGGATGGGGGATGAACCGCTCGGCGGTGCGGGCGGGGTTCCCGTGGTAACCGCGGGCGAGGCCGATCCCGCCGATGTGGATCTCGCCCGGGGTCCCCAGGGGCGCGGGCGCGTGGCGCGCGTCCAGGACGTACACCTCGTGGTTGTCCACCGGCAGGCCGATGGTCAGAGCGCCGGGACTGCTGTCCGGATCTTCGCTGGTGCACCTGTGGCTGGTGGAGTCCACGGAGGTCTCCGTCGTGCCCCAGTTGTTGTCGAGCAGCACCGTGCCGCCGAAACGAGAGAAGAAGCGGCGCACCGTCCCCGGAAGCAGCGCCTCCCCTCCCGAGACGACGCTGCGCAGCGCGTCCAGTCCGGCGAGGTCGCTGTCGGTCAGCTCTTCGAGGAACAGGTCCAGCGCGGTCGGGACGAACTGCAGCTGAACCGCGCGGAACCGCACTGCCGCGTCGATCACCGCCCGGGGATCCGCCCCGAGTCCGTTCCCCAGGACGGCCACCCGCCCGCCGAAGCACAGGGGCCACAGGGCCTCGGCGACCATCACGTCGAAGGTGGCGGTGCACCGGTGGAGCACCGTCTCGCCCGGCCTGAGGCCGTGCTGACGCTGCATCCACCGCACGTAGTTCACCCATCCCCGGTGGGTGCACGCCACGGCCTTGGGCGCCCCCGTCGACCCGGACGTGTAATAGAGAGCGCACAGGTTGTCCGGCGTCAGCCGGACGGCGGAATCATCAGCCGGCCCGTCCGCCGGGCCCAGCTCTTCGCCGAACGGGGCGACGAGCGGCGTGCCGCCGGCGGACGAGACGAGCTCCGCCAGGTCGGGACGGGTGAGAACGAACCGAGGCCGCGACTCGGAGACCACATGCTCGACCCGCTTCCGCGGCGCAGAGGGGTCGATCGGCAGATACGCGCCGTGTGACTTGAGGATTCCCAGCACGGCCACGAAGAGATCCGCCGACGGGCCGAACATGACGCCGACCGGGACCTCCGGCCCGACACCGTGTCTCCTGAGGACGTCCGCAAGCGCGCCGGCCCGCGCGTCGAGCTCCGCGTACGTCAGTTCTCCGGACTCGTCGACCACGGCCGCCGCGTGCGGGGTGCGCGCGGCCTGTGCCTCGAACAGCTCGTGCAGGCACGACTCACCGGACGCCAGGACCGCCCCCGTACCCGCGGCGAGCGCCTCCCGCCGCTCCTCCTCGTCCGGTGGCACCAGCGCCGACAGCCGGGTCTGCGGATGGTCCGCGGCCTGGATCAGCAGTGCGCGCAGCTGACGCGCCAGCCGTGCGGTGGTGGCCTCCTCGTACAGGGCGGTGTCCCAGGTGAGTTCCACCGTCAGGCTCTCTTCGACCTGCTGGAACGACACGCTCAGGTCGTACTTGGAGCCGACGCAGCGCTCCGGGAGCTCGGTGACGGACAGGCCGGGCAGAACCGGGGCCCGGTGCCGCCGCACGTTGTGGTCGACGAGGATCTGGAACAGCGGAGTCCGTGACGGGTCCCGGTCGCCGCCGAGTTCGCGTACCACCTCGCCGAACGGAACGGCGCGGGCGTCGTATGCGTCGAGCGTCACCTCGCGAACCCGTTCCACCAACTCGTTGAACGCCGGATCACCGCTGACGTCGCCGCGCAGCACCAGCATGTCGACGAACGGGCCCACGGCCGCGACGAGGGCCGGATCGTCCCGTGTGGAGCAGGTGGAGCCGACCGTGACGTCGGTACGGCCCGACCACCGGGAGAGCAGTGCCTGGGCGGCCGCGACGAGCACCATGCGCAGGCTGGCGCCGCTGCGCCGCGCCAGCAGCGAGAGCCGGTCGGTCGTCTGCTGCGGCAACGCGAACTCACGGCGGGCCCCGGCGCCGGCCCGGCGTGCCGGGCGCGGGCGATCCGGGGGCAGCTCGAAGGGAGTCAGCCCGGCCAGTGACTCCCGCCAGAAGCACAGCGCCTCTGCGGTGTCCGCGGGGTCGGCGGTCGCGGCGTCCCCGGCGCGTTCCGGAGCGCCGTACGGGTCCGGGCGCGGTTCACCGGCTGTGTCCGGCCGTCCGGCGCCCGCGGCGTACGCCACCTCCAGCTCGCGGTACAGGACGTCCCGCGAGCCTCCGTCGAAGACCATGTGGTGGACGGTGAGACACAACAGGTGCTCGGACGGCGCCGTCCGCAGCAGCCGGGCCCGGATCGGAAGGCCCTCGGCGACGTCCAGCGGCGTGCGGGACTCCGCGAGCAGCGCCCGCTCGACCTCCTCGTCGTCCGCCCCGGTCAGATCGTCGACGACGAGGGCGAACTCGTCGGCCGGACGCACCACGCCGACGGGCCGGCCGTCCTGCGCCCGCACAGCGGTCCGCAGGATCTCGTGCCGGTGCACGAAGGAACGCAGCGCGTTCGCGAGCGCGCCCACGTCGAGGTCGCCGGTGATCCGCAACTGCAGCGGGATGAGATATCCGCTGCCGTGGGGATTGAGCTGATCGGCCAGCCACAGCTGTTCTTGCGCGCAGGTGAGTCGGGAACCGGCTGCCTGTGCGGCGGAATCCGCCGGTCCACCGACGTGGCCGGCGGACGAGAGCTCGTGGGAACGCATGGACACCCCTTCGGTCGGCGAGGCCATGGTGTCCGCCGCCCCTTTCGGCCTCGTGCCGCCGCCCTGTCGGGCTGCTGCCGCCGCGCTGCTTCCACCGCGGCCCGCCCGGCAGGACGGCGACAGCGTGACGACAGCGCGCCTCCGTAGCGTCGACGGGCAGCGGCCGGCCGTGGGCACGGCCGCAGGCTCCGCCGGGAGGAACCCGGCGGCAGGCGACCCGAAACGATGAGGAACGAGGTCCTTCGCCATGGAGGAAGCGGCAACCGTGACGCAGGCGCCTGCCGGGCCGCCCGGCACCGCGCAGGACGAGATCCTGCGCGGTGTCGTCGAGGCACTCGAAGAGGTGCTCGGCGCCCCGGGAGGCGTCGACGCGCAGGACGACTTCTTCGAACTGGGCGGGAACTCCCTGCTCGCCGCCCAGACGGTGGCCCTGTTGCGCCGCAGGTTCGCGGTCAAGGTGACGGTCCGCGAGCTCTTCGACTCCCGCACTGCCGGCCGGCTCGCCACGCTCATCGGGCCGCGCGTGACCGCCCAGGTCTCCTGATCCCGGAGGAAGCCATGACCTATGACCCGATACCGCTGCTGTGTCTTCCGCACGCCGGAGCCGGATCGAGCTTCTTCTGGCCCTGGCGCAGGACGGCGCCCGACGCCCTGCGACTCGTTCCCCTGCAACTCGCAGGCCGAGAGGACCGGGTGGAGGAGGAGCCCTGGACCGACGTGTACGAGGCGGTCGACGGCCTGCTCGCCGACGCGCTGAGCGCGATCCACCACGCCCCGGCCGTCGCGATCTTCGGGCACAGCCTCGGCGCGGTGCTGGCCTACGAACTCGCCCGCGCCCTGTCGCAGCGATGCGGGATCCAGGTCGCCGAGCTGTTCGTCAGCGGGTCGCCGGCCCCCTCGGCAGGCCGGACCCGCCGGGCGACGGGCATCGGCGACGACGAGTTCCTGGCCAGGATCGAGGAGTTCGCCGGGACGCGTCATCCGGCCCTGGACATCCCCGAACTGCGCGAGCTGGTGCTCCCGGCGCTGCGCGCCGACGTGGCCATGCACGAGAACTACCGTCCGCGGTCCACCACCCCGCTCGCGGCGCCGATCACGTGCCTGCGCGGAGACTCCGACGACCTCGTCGCGCAGGCCGACGCGCTCGCCTGGCACGCGGTGGCCGGCGGCGGTTTCCGCTACCGGGAACTCCCCGGCGGCCACATGTACCTGACCGACTCGGCGACCCAGGTCGTCGACCTGGTCTCCGACATCCTCGGCATCGACGCGCTCCCACTGGCCTGAGGGCCTGCACAGACATCCGACGACGAGGGGCCGAACCATGCGACTCGAGAACAAGGTGGCGCTCGTGACCGGCGCGGCGCGCGGTATCGGCCGTTCCTGCTCGGTCCGCTTCGCCGAGGAGGGCGCCGATCTGATCCTGCTGGACGTGTGCGACGACCTGCCGGGGGTCGCCTATCCGCTCGGCACCGCCCGCCAGTTGGAGCACACCGCCGACCTGTGCCGGCGCAACGGCGCCTCGATCCTCACCGTCCGGTGCGACGTACGGGACCCCGCCTCGGCCGGCGCCGCCGTCCGCGACGCGCTGCGCCGCTACGGGCGCATCGACGTACTGGTCAACAACGCGGGGATCGCCGCGCCCTCCGGCAAGCCGATCCACGAGATCACGGAGGGCGAGTGGTCCCTCATGCTCGACGTCGATCTCTCCGGCGCCTGGCGCATGATCCGCGAAGTGGTACCGCACATGGTGCGCGCGCGGCAGGGCAGCGTCATCAACATCGCCTCCACCGCGGGCCTCGTGGGGTACCGCCACTTCGCCGGCTACGTCGCGGCGAAGCACGGGCTCGTCGGACTCACCAAGGCCGCCGCCCTCGACTACGCGCCGATGAAGGTGCGGGTCAACGCCCTTTGTCCCGGGTCGGTTCGGGACGACCCCACGGTCGAGTCCCGGATGCTGTCCGAGATCGCCCGGTCCCTGGACGTCGCGATCGACGAGCATGAACACACGTTCGTGCAGGCGCAGCCCATGAACGCCCTCATCGAACCGCACGACATCGCCGCCACCGCCGTCTGGCTCGCCAGTGACGACTCCCGACAGGTCACCGGCAGCGTCGTCACGGTGGACGGCGGCTTCACCGCCCGCTGACCCCGCCCCCATCCCCCGACGATCCCACGCGGCGTCAGTGGAGCCGTAGAGGAGCCTGCCGATGCTCTTGCATTCAGCCGATGCGACCACGGGGAGCGAATCCGCCTCGCCTCCCCGCGGAACCTGCCGCCGATCACCTTTCGGCGCCACGACGGAACACTCGCTCGTTCTGCGCGTGACCGGCGCAGCGGCCGTCGACGCCGCGCGTGCGGCCTTCGCCCGAGCCTGCGGCCCGGCCCAGGAGTCCGCAACGGCCGGTCTGTGGGTCGAGGACCTGCCGTTCGCCTCGACGGACGCCCGGGCGCTGCGGCTGCGTGAACGCGAGGCCCTGCGCGGTGCGTACGGCGACCGGCCTCGACTGCGCGCCGTTCTCCTCACGTACGCCGACGACACCGCCGACCTCGTGGCCGTCGCCCACCACGGCCTGCTCGACCGTCCGGCGCTCCGGCGTCTGGTGCACGCGCTCGCCGGGCAGCTCGCCGAGGACAGCGCGGTCATGGCGGTGCTCCGGCAGCCGGCGACGGACTGGGGTCCGGCGTCCCCGCAGCCGCGGCCGCAGCCGCCGGACTGGGCGATGCCCGGGGACGGCGGCCCGGCGGCCGGCGCACCGCCGCAGGCCGAGCCGTCACGGGCTGCGCCGCAACCTGGTGACCCGGCCGTCGTGACCGCCGCCGCGGCGCTGGTCCTGTCGCGCCATGCAGGCGCCGCGACCGTGCGGCTGGCCGTGCCCTCCCGCCCCGGCCCGGATGCCGCGACCGGCGGTGTGCTCACCGTACGGGTCGACGAGCGGCTCACCGCCGCCGAGTTCGTCGAGCAAGTGCGGCAGGAATTCCGGCGGGCCGCGGAGCAGGACGACGCACCGACTCCGGCGGTCGGCCTGGTGCTGACCGAGCCGCAGCCCGACGAGCGGTACCACCCGTTCCTGGCCCCGCCGTTCCCCCTCACCCTGGTCTGGGAGTGTTCCGGCGAGGAGGTCGCGCCGGCCGGCGCCGCCGTCGCCGACCCGAGGATCGTGGACCCCGGACATGCCGTCCGCTTCCAGGAATGCGTCTGCCACGTCGTCAGCAGCCTGCACCGCGCCGACCCGCACCTGACCCTTGCGGACATCGCCCTGGTGGACCCCCTCCAGGCATCCGCGCTGCGGGACCTCGGGCGCACCGAGGCCCCGCACCGTGATGCCGTGCCCGTGCCCACCCTCCACGAAGCCGTACACCGGTTGGCGTGCTCGCAACCGCACCGCGTCGCCGTTTCCGGCGCGGACGGCACGCTCACCTACGGCGAACTCGACGCCCGTGCCACGTCGTGGGCGCACGCCCTGCGGGAGCGCGGCGCCGTCCACGGCGGCTTCGTCGGGGTGTGCATGGAGCGCGGCACCGACCTCGTGGTCGCCCTGCTGGCCGTCCTCAAGACCGGAGCCGCCTACGTCCCGCTCGACGTGCACCATCCGGGCGAACGGCTCCGCTGCACGACCGAGGACGCGGGACTCCCGCTGGTGGTCACCACCCTCCCCGAGTTCCCGGCGCCCGACGGGTCGTCGGTGGTACGCCCCGCGGAGCTGGACGCCTCCGCTGCCGCAGCCGGGCCGCTGCCCGAGACCACGGCGGACGACCCCGCCTACGTCATCTACACCTCCGGCACCACCGGCCGGCCCAAGGGCGTGGTGGTGCCCCACCGCAACGTACTCGCGCTGCTCAACGCGACCCGCCCGACGATGGGGTTCGGACCCGACGACGTGTGGACGCTCTTCCATTCCACCGCCTTCGACTTCTCGGTCTGGGAGATCTGGGGGTGCCTGCTGACCGGTGGCCGCCTGGTCGTCGTCCCCTACCTGACCACCCGGTCACCCGCCGACTTCCACGAACTCCTGGTCCGGGAACAGGTGACCGTCCTGAACCAGACGCCGTCCGCGTTCAGCGGCCTGCTCGACGCCGACGGACGGCAGGAGCTGGCGGTCCGCCTGGTCGTCTTCGGCGGTGAGGCACTCGACCCGAGGATGCTGAGGCCCTGGTTCCGGCGGTACCCCACGACGGTGTGCCGGGTGGTCAACATGTACGGCATCACCGAGACCACGGTGCACGTCACCGCCCACGAGGTCACACCGGTCGAGGCGCAGACGGGCTCCGCCCGGGTCGGCCGCGCGCTCCCCGGATGGTCCGTGTCGGTCCGGGACGAGCGGGGGCGTCTGGTGCCCGTCGGCGCGATCGGTGAGATCTACGTCGGGGGCGCAGGAGTCGCCCGCGAGTACCTGGGCCGCGAACAGCTCACCGCCGAGCGCTTCCCCGTCGACCCCGCCACCGGGGAACGCCTCTACCGCAGCGGCGACCGGGGACGGATGCGCCCGGACGGCTCCCTCGATCATCTGGGCCGGCTCGACGACCAGGTGAAACTGCGGGGATTCCGCATCGAACCGGGCGAGGTCAGATCCGTGCTGATGGCCGACCCGGCGGTCCGCGAGGCGGCCGTCGTCCTGGACGAACACGAGGACCCCGCCTACACCAGGCTCGTGGGCTATGTCGTACTCCGCGACGGGTCGGCGGCGGAGGTGCGGCGCAGGGTCGGCTCCGTTCTGCCGGAGCACATGGTCCCGTCGGTGCTCGTGGAACTGGCGCGGCTGCCGCTCACCGTGAACGGCAAGCTGGACCGGACGCGACTGCCCGTTCCGGAGCGGACCGCTGCGGCCGGCCCGGCCGACTGCGGCCGGTCCCGGGAAGGTGCCCCGGACCGGGCCGGGACCGCCGACGCCGCCGGGACCGCGGGCTCCGTGCTCGCCGCCTGGCGGGCGGCCCTCGCCGACGACGCCGTCGGCCCTGACGACGACTTCTTCGAGGCGGGCGGCAACTCGCTGATCGCCGTGCGCCTGCTCACGGCCCTGCGGGAGAAGGGCCTGCCCTCCCTGTCCCCGAGAGACCTCTACGTCCACCGAACGGCGGCCAGGCTGGCCGCCCTCGCCGACACCCGCGGGACGCGCTCATGACCACGACAGCCATCGCGGCCACCGGGCCGCGCGACCACCCGGACACTTCCGCGTCGGAACCGGTGCGGCTCGGTGCCAGCCGGTGGTGGCTGCATCGCGAGTTCGGCCTGCGCGGCGCGGGCTTCCCGCTCGCCGAGATCGCCAGGCTGTCCGCTCCCGAACTCGCCGGGCCCGCGGGGCTGGACCTGTCTCCCGAGGAGTTCGCGGCCCATTACGCCGCCGCCTCGGACCGGCTGGTCCACGAGGTGCGCGACCTCGCCGCCGACGCGCGCCTGCGGGAGGCGGTCGCCTGGCAGAACGTCGACGTCCTCCACAACTGTCTCGACAAGCTCGCCCGGGGCCGCGGGCTGCCCGGCTCGGTACGCCGCCGCACCGAGGCGACGCTGGCCCGGTACCTCCAGCGCTACACCGTCAAGAACGACACCATCGGCTTCTTCGGACCGGTGTGCTGGGCGCACGCCGACCCGCGGCAACAGGGACTGACGGTACGTCACGGCCCGTCGCTGCTGGCGAAGCGCTCGGTCTACTTCGAGGCGTGGGCGATCGACGCGGTCGCCGCCGCGATGTCGGCGGACCCCGAGGTCTTTCCGTGGCTGCGGCCCCGGCTGTCCGAGGAGTGGTCCCGCCACGGCCTGACCGCCCACGGCCCGCGGGGCGAGCGAGTCTCCCTGGACGAGCGGGACGCCGCGGTCATCGACGGCTGCGACGGGGAGCGGACGGTCCGCGACCTCGCTGCGGGGTTCGGCGGCCCCGTCGTCGCCGGCAGGCTCCGTGCCCTGGCGGACCGCGGCCTGATCGTGCTGTCGCTGACCGGACCGGTCGAGGCGCACCCGGAGCGGACCCTGCGCGACAGACTGCTCGCCATCGGCGACCGGGAACTGCGGACCCGTCTGACAGCGGACCTCGACGCCCTCGTCGACGGACGCGACCGGATCGCCGGCGCCGCGGGGGACGCGGACCGGCTCGCGGATGCCCTGAGGGAGCTGGGCGGGGCCTTCGAACGGGTGACCGGGGTGAGCGCGGCGCGGCGCCCGGGAGCGATGTACGCGGGGCGGACGCTCGTCTACGAGGACACCGTCCGCGACACGTCCCTCACGCTCGGGGGCGATGTCCTGGACGCGGTGGCCGGCCCGCTGGCCCTGGTGCTGGACAGCGCCGACTGGCTCGCCGGCCGGGCCGCGCAACTCTATGCGGAGCGGCTCCTGGAACTGCACGAGCGACTGCGCCGGCGCAAGGGCACGGACGAGATCCCGCTCGCCCTGCTCGTCGGCGCGGCCACACCGGACCTGGCCTACACCCCGCGCACGCCGCCGCCACTGGTCCGCCGGCTGGTGACGGAGTTCCGCGCACGCTGGGCCCGGGTGCTGGCGCTGCCCACCGGCGCGACGACGTACTCCGTCACCGCGGAGGAACTGCAATCACGCGTCAAGGAGGAGTTCCCCCCGCTCCCGCTCGGCTGGTCCGCCGCCCGCCACCATGCGCCGGATCTCATGATCGCCGCGGACAGCCCCGAGGCGGTGGCACGCGGGGACTTCTTCCTCGTGCTGGGCGAGATGCACGTCGCCATGAACACCCTCGAGGCCCGGTTCTTCGTGCGCCAGCACCCGGATCCCGCCCGGCTGCTCGCCGCGGCGGAGACCGACCACGCGGGCAGGCGCGTCGTCGCCGTCCCCGCCCGGGCTTCCGACAACGTGACCTCGCGCACCTACCCGCCCGCGCTGCTGTCCCCGGACTACACCTACTGGACCATGTACCCCGGGTCCACCGGGGCGCCTGGTCCGATCGCACCGGCCGCCGACCTCCTGGTCCGGCGTGAAGGCGAACAACTCGTGGTGCGCGACCGCAGGACCGGCGACCGGCACGACCTGCTGGAGGTGCTCGGCGAGTACCTGTCGGCCGTGGTCGTAGGCGCCTTCAGCGTCGCCGCGGCGGATCCGCACCGCCCGAGGATCTCCGTCGGACGGCTCGTCCTGGCCCGGCAAGCCTGGGCCTTCCCCGCCGACGGCATCGAATGGCCCGGTACGAAGGACGAGGCGGCGCGCTTCCGGGCCGCGTGGCGGTGGGCACGTCACCGCGAACTGCCGCAGCGGGTCTTCCTCCAGGTGCCCGGCGAGGACAAACCCCTCTTCGTGGACTTCACCAGTCCCGCTCTGGTGACGATGGCGGCGATCGCGCTGCGCAGATGCGCGACCGAGGACCCACAGGCCACGGTGACGGTCAGCGAGATGCTCCCCGACATCGGGCAGTGCTGGCTGCGGGACTTGACGGGGACGGTGTACACCTCCGAGCTCCGCCTCCTGTTCACCGACCCGGAACGCAACCGCGAGCAGTCGGCGGGCGGAGCCGCGCAGACCGGAGAACCGTCATGACGCCGGCGCGCGGCTCGGGGCAGGACCGGCCGGAGCCGGTCACCGCGGGCCAGGCAGCGATGTTCCTGGCCTCCCAGAAGGACCTCACCGGGACCTCGTTCACCACGGAATTCACCGCAAGCGTCGAGGGTCCGCTGGACCGGGCACGGATCACGGCGGCCGCCCGCGCGCTGACGGCGGCCACCCCGTCGCTGCGCTTGCGGATGACGATCGACGAATGGACCGGCCACGTCGTCCAGTCCTTCTCCGACGAGCCGCCGGAGATCGACTGGCACACCGCTGCCGAAGAGGACGTTCCCGCGCTCCTGGCGGACGCCCTGCGGCAACCCGTCGAGACCGACGACGGTCCACTGGTACGCCTGGTCTCGGCGAAGCACGGCGCCGCCGGCCACAGCGTCGCGCTGATCATCCATCACCTTGCCATGGACGGGCTGAGCCAGATCCCGCTGCTGCACCGGCTGGGCCTCGCCCTGGCCGGCCGGCCGCGGCACGAACCCGAAGAGCGGTACCGCCAGGCGGTCCGGTGGATCAGGAAGGCCGAGGAGGAGGCCGGCCGTGCCGACCGCGACCACTGGCGCGAACGAGTTCCGTCCGACCTGGTCCTCCCCGAATGGGATGCCCCGGAGTGCCGAGGGGCGGACCGGAACGCCGCCGTCCCCGCCCGGCAGGGGGCACAGCGCGGCATGGTGCCCGCATCCTCGGTTCGCCGGCTGACCTCCACCGCGGCTCGGACGGGCGTGCGGATGTCCCACCTGCTGACAGCCGCGGTCCAGCATGCGACACCGGTGCGGCCGGGTGGCCCGATGGCCGTGTGCAACGCGGTTTCGGTCCGGCCGAGGAGCGGCGAACTCGCCGATGTGATCGGGTGCTTCATCAACGAGGTGCCCCTGATGGGCCAGGTGCGGCCCGGCAGCTCGATCCTCGACACCGCGCGTGCGCACGGCCACCGTTGGCGCGAAGACCTCCGCAGGCGCAGCTTCCCCTTCGCCGAACTCGCCACCCGCGTGACGCGGTCGAGCCGCGGCGACACCGCCGAGCTGGACAGCATCGTGGTCAGCTACCGGCAACTCCCCCGCACGATCGACTGGAAGGAGGGCGACCTCCGCTTCTCCTCCTCCCTCTACCAGCGCTATCCGGCGGCCAAGACGGAGATCGCCGTGCGGTTCTTCCACGACGGCGACTCACTGGAATACGAGGTCCAGTGGGGACGCAATCTTCCCGAAGGCGTCGGTGAGCACTTCAGCGTCCGCCTGGGGGCCGTTCTCCGCGGCGTCTAGTCGGTACGGGAGGCGGTACGGGAGGCGGTGCGAACGGTGCGGATCCGGGAGCCGGCGCGCCCCCGCACCATCGCATCCGGTTGCGGCCGGTCGTCCGACGGGACGGCCGGCCGCCGCCGTTGACCCCTTTGACCAGCACGTTCCATGGAGCTGAGATCCCGGATAGATCAGCGGCCATCACGGAGTGATCGGCCGTCCAATGCGCCCTGCGACTGTGTTGTTCCACCACCGGTCGACGGAAAGGGAAACACGATGTCGGACAGGACGACGCCCACCCGCAACGCCTGGATCGCCCGGGCCGGCGCGATTCTCGCAGCAGGACTCTTCGCCCTCGGCGCCGCCTTCACCGCCCACGCCACGGAACACCAGGGAACCCCGGCCCTGGCCGATGGCGGTGCGCCCATTACGACGGACTGGAACAGCACCGGTTCCTGACGGTGGGCATCCCCTCCGAACGCAGTGCGGACCCCGTCCGATAGAGGATCGGTTTGCCAGGAGAGTCGAATGCCCACGGAACGCGGAACGGCCTCGGACGAGGAGGCCGTTCTCTTCGAGATACTGGGATCGGTCGGTGTGATCCAGGGCGATGAGCGACATCCCCTGACGTCCAGTCGGCAACGCGTGGTCCTCGCGGCCCTGGTGCTGTCGGTCAACCGGACCGTTTCGCACGACACCCTGATCGAGGCTGTCTGGTCGGAGCGGGCACCGCGAACCGCCCGCAACCAGGTCCAGACCTGCGTGTCGGCTCTCCGGCGGCTGCTCCGCACACTGGGTGGCGCAGCCGCCATCGACACCGTTCCCGGGGGATACCTGCTGCGGGCCGCGCCGCAGCTGGTCGACCTGCACGCCTTCCGGCGCCGGTCGGCGCTGGCGGCCGCCCTGGCCGGCGAAGGCCGTCACGAAGCAGCGATCTTCATGGTGCGCGAGGCGATCGACTACTGGCGGGGGCCGGCCTGCGCGGACGTCGACAGCGAGGTGATCCAAGCCAGGGTGGTGCACCTGGAGGAGGAACTCCTGGCTGCCCTGGAGAACCACACCGAGTGGTTGCTGACCCTCGGCCGGTACGGTGAAGCCATCGGTGAGCTCACCCGGCAAGTGGCTCGGCATCCGCTGCGCGAAGGACCGCGACGCCAGTTGATCCAGGCGCTGTACTGCTGCGGGCGGACGGCGGAAGCACTGGAGGTCTACCGGGACGGCCGCCGGGAGTTCATCGACCAACTGGGGCTGGAACCCGGCGACGAACTGCGGCGGCTGGAGTCCCGGATCCTGTCCCGCGACCCCCTGCTGCGGCCGTCGGGCCACCGAACTCCCGCCCAACCGGTGGTTGTGCCCCGGCAACTGCCCAACTCCCTGGGTGACTTCACCGGAAGGCAGCGGGTCCTGACGGACGTCGCCGGGGGACTCGCGGGTCATGCGGGCACCGGGGGCCGAGTGCCGATGGCGGTGCTCACCGGAGCGTCCGGAGTGGGCAAGACCGTGACAGCCGTGCATGCGGCGCACGGCCTGGCAGCGGATCTCTTCCCGGACGGACAGCTGTATGCGGATCTCGGCGGCAGCGGCGACCCCGTCGCACCGGAGCACGTGCTGAGGCGCTGCCTTCGCGCGCTGGGAGTCCCCGCTCCCGGCATTCCCGAGGCCGTCGACGAGCGTGCCGAGCTCTACCGGAGTCTGCTGGCCGGCCGACGGATCCTGCTGGTGCTCGACGACGTCGCCACACAGGCCCAGGTGCGGCCCCTGCTGCCGGGTACCTCGCTGTGCGCGGTGCTGATGACCTCACGGTCGCGGGTGGTCACCCCACCGGGTGCGAAACTCGTGGAACTCGGGATGTTCGACGAGGCCGAGGCCGTGCAACTGCTCGGCGTGATCATCGGTGCGCATCGGGTCGAGGCCGAACCGGCGGCCGCGCGCAGGATCGTGGAACTCACCGGCGGGCTTCCGCTGGCGATCAGGATCGTCGGCGCCCGAATGGCGACCCGTCCGCACTGGTCGCTGCGGACCATGGTGGCACGGCTGGCCGATCCCAGGCAGCGGCTCGATGAACTGGTGCACGGCGAACTCGGCGTCCGTGACGGCATAGGGGCCGCATTCCGGTCGCTGCCGGCGGCCCACCGCGCGCTCCTGTTCGTACTGTCCCGGAACACCCGGAACACCGCCGTTCCGTTCCCGGCCAGGACGGCGGCGACCGCGCTGAACCTCGACAGGGGCGTGGCGGCCGAGATACTCGAGGACCTCGCGGACGTTCATCTCGTGGAGAGCCTGAGCGGGAGCGGCGGCGCACAGGGCACTTACCGCATACCTGTACTCGTTGCCGTCCACGCCTATGAGATCGCCGCTGCCACCGGAATGCGGAGCAGGATCGCCGGCCCGGAGGACCTTCGAAGGCGATTCGCGGTGGCCATCGAGTGGCCTCCGGACGTCCATTGACCCCTTCGTGGCGGCGTCCGGAGCCCGCCGCGAGCCGTGCCCCGGGAGTTCACCCCGGGCGGGCCCTGGGATAGGGTCCCCCCGGTTCCGGTCACCGAATGGGGAGGTGCCGGTACGGGGAGTGTCTGAGGGGCGGGCAGATTGATGGAATCCCAGGTGGGCGACGGCGGATCCGTGCACCTCGAGGGAGCGACGTTAGAGACGTTGTCCCCCGAACCGCTGCTGACCAGGGACTACGAGACGCGCCCCTCGCTCGTCTACGAGAGACTGCGCCAGCGTCACGGCCCGGTCGCCCCGGTCGATCTGCTCGGCGTGCCCGCCTGGCTGGTCCTCGGCTACCGCGAGGCGCTCGAAGTCCTCCAGGACGACGCCGGGTGGCCGAAGGGGCTGGAGAACTGGCGGGCCCGCTCGGAGGGCCGGGTACCCGCCGACTGGCCGCTCGGACCGTCCCTGGAGGTCAACCATGTGCTGATCCAGGGCGGCCCCGGCTACCGGCCGCTCAGGACGGCCTGGGACGCGGCGCTCAAACCGTTCCAGGACCCGCGTCACCCCCAGGCGAAGCGGCTGAAGACGGCGGTCACGGTCTACGCCGACGAACTCATCAGCCTCGTGGGCCAGGCGGGCGGCACGGGCCTGGCGGACCTGTCCGCCCAGTTCGCCCGTCCGCTGCCCCTGATGGTCGCCAGCCACCTGCTCGGCTTCCCCGGTTCACAGGGCGACGACGCGCTGATGGACATGTGGCGGGTACTGGACGCGGGCCCCGACGCGGAGCCCGCACTGGAGCGGCTGCTGGGGGCCCTGGCGGAACTCGCGGAGGTGAAGCTGAAGACGCCGGGGGAGGACTTCCCCTCGTACCTGATCGCGGCCCACCCCGAACTCTCCCTCGACGAACTGGCCCGTGAGCTGTTCATGCTGCTGGGCATGACCTCCGATCACGTCGGGATCCTCATCTCCAACACGGTGGTCGAGGTCGTCTCGGGCGAGGGCGGCGTGCGCGCCAGCCTGTCCGCGGGGATGGTCAGGGAGAGCATGAACCGGGTGGTCATGCGCAAGCCGCCGCTGGTGAACTTCGTTCCGCGGTTCGCGGCCGAGGACACCGAGCTCGGGAACTACACCATCCGCGCGGGCGACCCGGTGTGGGTCTCCGCCGCGGCGGCCCACGCGGACCCGCTCTTCGCCGGCAACGTATGTCCGAGCACCACGGTCAGCACCCGGGCACACCTGTCATGGGGAGCGGGCCGGCGCCAGTGCCCGGCGCGCGAGCTCGCCTCGACGGTCGCGGCGGTCGGCGTGGGCCGGCTGTTCGAGCGGTTCACCCACCTGGACCTCGCCCTCCCCGCCGACCAACTGCCTTGGCGTTCCTCGCCGTTCATGCGGGGCCTGCGCTCACTGCCCGTACGGTACGAACTCGCCGCCCTGCCGCAACCGCCGTCGGCACCCGCCCCGGCATCGGCCTCGCAGCCGACCTCGGAGTCTGAGTCGGATTCGGGATCGGAGTCGGACTCGGCCGAGACGGCGTCGTTGCCGGACTCGTCCGTCCAGCAGCGCTCGTCGCTGTGGAGCTATCTGACGGGCCTGATCGGCGTCGGCCGCTGACCGGTCGATGACCGGCCGGTGATCGGTCGTCGACGGCCCGTCCGTCGGTCGTGGTCCGGCTCTCGGAAGCGGCGGACTACGACTGGCGGACGACCCGCCCCAGTTCGATGCGGTCGATGTTCGGGGCCCAGCCGCTCGCGTTCCCGAAGGTCACACGGTTGGAGCCCTTCTCCAGATCGACGGGGACGCCCAGCGTCCAGTAGTCGTCCGAGCTCCAGGTGTTCTTGAAGACGACCCTCCGCGCCGCGCTCGCGCCGATCGTGATGTCCGCCGTACGGGACACGATGTCCGTGTTGTAGGCGTGGCCGTTGTCGCGGCGGTCGTTGTGCGCGTAGTGGACGACCAGCAGGTAACGGCCGGCGGTGGGCGCGTGCACGGTGAACTCGGCTGTACTGGCCGCGCTGTTGCCGAGCTCCCCGATGTGGAAGCCCCCGGAGGCGTGGACGGAGTCGACGAGCCTGGCTCCTCCCGTGAGGACGGCGGACGCGGCCTCGTAGGAGAGGACGCCGGTGGTCGAGCCCTGGCCCGAGACGTCGAGGGACCGGACCGCCGCGTGATCGGCGGTCAGCGCGACACGGTTGTTGCCCGCGACCAGGTAGAGCCGCAGCGGCCGGCTCGGCGCCGCGGTCACCTGCTCGCCGTGCACGGTGAGTCGCACCGCCGCCGAGCTGCGCGGCACCACCGTGTAGTAGCCGTCGCGCGGGGCGTACACGTCGAAGACGGCCTGGTCGCCCTTGCGCAGCACGAGGGCGCCCGTGCCCACTCCGGCGGACGAGGAGTAGTCGTACGACGGGTTCCCGCCGATGTCCGCGAGCGTCGCCTCGTACGACGCCGACGGCGCCCCGGCGCGCGCGGTCAGGTCGATCCGGTCGAGGGTGACCTCGGCGTCGCCCTCGGCGTCGCCCTTGGCGAGCGTCAGCACATGGACACCGGCGGACAGCTCCACACGGAGGTCGCTCCTGGCGCGGTAGTTCCAGTTCTGCGTGGAGGGATACGTCACCGTGACCGGTTCCGCGCCGTCGATCGACAACAGCTGCGTGGCCGGGGCGCCGGACTGGTTGCCGTACAGGATCGCCAGCTCGTACGTCCCGTCCGCCGGGACGGTCACCGTGAAGTCGACCCTGCTTGCAGCGGTGTCGAGGGAGCCGACGTCCTTCGTGCCGGAGGCCGCGTAGCCGTTGGCGTCGCTGACCGTTCCGTGGGTCCGGATCCGGCCGCCCGTGATGTCCGCGTCCTCGGCCTCGTACGACGCCGACCAGGGGACGGCGGCGGGGGTCGGGGTACCCGCGCCGCCCGGGGTGAGGACGATCCGGTACGCGGACATCCGGCGCAGCCCGCGCAGCGGGACGGTCACCGAACCGTCCTCCGCCACCTGGAGCTTGGTCCGTGTGAGGACGCGCGGAGCGGCGTGCTGCCCCTCGTAGCCCGACCAGGCGGCCTCGGCGACGGTCACACCGACCGCGGGGCCGAAGACCGACCCGGGGAGGTTGTGCACCACGACGTCCGCGTCGCCGTCCGAGCCGCCGAGCAGCACCTGCGCCTGGCGGCGTGCGGGGTCGAAGGAGGCGAGACCCTGGAGGGTGTCCACGGTGTTCGGCTGCGGCGGGGTGACGGCGACGGTGTCGCCGGTGAGCCCGGCGTACCAACGGAACAGCCACCAGCCGCCGTTGGGGATGTTCGTCCGCACCACATTGCCGTCCAGGTTGCCGGCGGCGTCCCAGTAGGCCTGGTTGGCGTACACCTTGTTCCGCTCGAACATCGAGACCCACTGCACGAGTTGCCCCGGCACGGACAGGTCGCGGCGGTTGGCGTACTCGTCGATGCTGACCCTCAGGGGAGAGATGCCCAACTCGCGCTCTATCGAACGATAGTTGTCGTAGTGTTCCTGGAAGTCCCGCAGCGAGCCCGAGTCCAACTCGTGCCAGGTCATCACCTCGGGCAGGACGTTCTCCCGCTTCGCGAAGGCGAGGAAGTCGGTCAACAGGCGGGCGTGGTAGGCGGCTTCGTTGGGCCCGGCGATCCTCGCGGCGGGGTCGACCGCGCGGATGCGCTCGTACACCGTCTTCCAGTCCTGGAAGAAGCGGTCGCGGTTGGCCTCGTACTGCTGCTGGTCGGCGACGTCGAGGTCGTACCAGATCTGGTCGGGCTCGTTGAACGGGATGTACACGAAGCGGTCGCCGCTCGGGTCGGCCGACACCTCCTTGACGATTTCGTCGACCTTGGGGAGGTAGTCGTCGATGCCGAGATCCTCGTACGGCCACTGGGCGTAGACGTCCTGCATCAGCACGTTGATCTCGCCGCCGCCGTTGCGGAAGAACGACCGGGAGACCGACAGCGCGTCCCCGTTGGGGTGCTGGGCGCCGCCCTCCGGCTTCTGCGAGACGCTGGTGATCTTCAACGGCGCCAGCACGGCGTCGCTGGGCACGCCGTCGTCGCTCAGCCCGTAGAGCGCGCCGTTCGCGCCGAGGAGCACCGGCCCCTCGGAGGCGGTGAGGTCGACGGCGATGCGGGTTCTCATGCCAGGAATTGTGACCGGTCACATACGGGTCGTCAAGGTCGTCAAGGTCGTCAAAGACGCCAAGGGCATCGGGGAGCGTCCAGGACTGTCGGGGCGTCAGGTCCAGGCGTTGGCGTCCGTCATCCGTTCGGCCCAACTGGAGCCCAGGCCCGGGCCATGTCGTTGCGGCCCGGTGCCGGACGGCCGAGGGTGGACGTACGGCGCCGGGCGACGCCGGGCGGGTGGCGAGGAGGACGGGCGATGACGGACTGCGACGGCGGGGTGGACGGGCGATGACGGACGGGGACGGCGGGGTGGACGCCGAGCGGCGGCGGCTGGCGGAGGCCGACGGGGGCGTGGCGCCCTGGCGGCGCTGGGGACCGTACCTGAGCGAGCGTCAGTGGGGGACGGTCCGCGAGGACTACAGCACCGACGGCGACGCCTGGTCGTACTTCACCCACGACCAGGCCCGCTCACGCGCCTACCGCTGGGGCGAGGACGGCATCGCCGGCGTCAGCGACGACAAGCAGCGGCTCTGCTTCGCCCTCGCCCTGTGGAACGGCCGCGACCCGATCCTCAAGGAGCGGATGTTCGGGCTGACCAACGGCGAGGGCAACCACGGCGAGGACGTCAAGGAGTACTACTTCTACCTCGACAACACGCCCACGCACTCGTACATGAAGTACCTCTACAAGTACCCGCAGGGCGAGTTCCCCTACGCCGACCTCGTCGAAGCCAACCGGGCGCGCGGCCGCCGCGACGCCGAGTACGAGCTCCTCGACACCGGAGTCTTCGACGAGAACCGCTACTTCGACGTGTTCGTCGAGTACGCGAAGGCGGGACCCGAGGATCTGCTGATCGAGATCACGGCGCACAACCGCGGCCCCGACGACGCTGCGCTCCACCTGCTGCCGACCCTGTGGTTCCGGCACACCTGGTCCTGGGCGGGCGGCACGGCGGTGCCCGCCCTGCACGCCACGGACGACGGCATCCGCGCCGACCACGAGGAACTCGGCCCGCGCTGGCTCTACCACGACGGCACGGCGGAACTCCTGTTCACCGGCAACGAGACCGACAACGAGCGGATCTTCGGGAGCCCGAACACCACCCCCTATGTGAAGGACGGCATCGGCCGCTACGTCGTCCACGGAGAGAGCGCCGCCGTCGACCCCGCGCGCACCGGCACCAAGGCGGCGGTCCACCAGACGCTCACCGTCCCCGGCGGCGGCAGCAGGACCCTACGGCTGCGTCTGACCGACACCGAACTCACCGACCCCTGGCGGGAGTTCGACGCGACAATGGAACTGCGCCGGAGCGAGGCCGACGCCTTCTACGCCGGCCTCACCCCGGACGGCATGGCCGAGGAGGAACGACACCTCGTCCGGCAGGCGCTGGCCGGCATGCTGTGGAGCAAGCAGTACTACTGCCTGGACGTCGCGCGCTGGCTCGCCGAGCACGGCGTCGACCCGCTCGCCGCCGACCCCCGGATCCGCAACAGCGCCTGGTACCACATGGTCAACGACGAGATCATGTCGATGCCGGACACCTGGGAGTACCCGTGGTTCGCCGCCTGGGACCTCGCCTTCCACACCCTCGCCCTGGCCATGGTCGACATCGGCTTCGCCAAGAGCCAGCTCGAACTGCTGCTGCGCCGCCTCTACTTGCACCCCAACGGCCAGATCCCCGCGTACGAATGGAACTTCGGCGACGTCAACCCGCCCGTGCACGCCTGGGCCACGCTCTTCGTCTACGAACTGGAGAAGCACCGCACCGGACGCGCCGACCGCGCCTTCCTGGAGAACGCCTTCCACAAGCTGATGAAGAACTTCTCCTGGTGGCTCAACCGCAAGGACGTCGACGGCAACAACGTCTTCCAGGGCGGCTTCCTCGGTCTCGACAACATCGGCGTCTTCGACCGCAGCGCCCCGCTGCCCACCGGCGGCCACCTCGACCAGGCCGACGGCACCGCCTGGATGGCGCTGTACTGCCAGAACCTCCTGGACATCGCGATCGAACTGGCCGTCGACAACCCGGTGTACGTCGAGCAGGCGCAGACCCTGTTCGAGCACTTCGCGTGGATCGCCGTCGCCATGAACCGCGTCGGCAAGGACAACGCCAGCCTCTGGGACGAGGAGGACGGCTTCTTCTACGACGTCCTGCGCCTGCCCGACGGCACCGCCACCCCGCTGAAGGTGCGCTCGCTGGTCGGGTTGATCCCGCTGGCGGCGACCAGCGTGATCGGCGGCCGGGCGGACCAGCGGTTCCCCCAACTGGTCCAGGGGGCGAAGGAGTTCATCGAACGGCACCCGGCCGTCGAGGCCTTCGTGTCCCAGCACGTCACCGCGGACCCCAATGCCGACGGCCGCTATCTCTTCGCCCTGTTCGGCGAGGACCGACTGCGCCGCATCCTGGCGCGGATGCTCGACGAGGACGAGTTCCTCGGCCCGCACGGCATCCGCTCCCTCTCCCGCCACCACGCCGACCACCCGTACACCTTCGAGGTGCACGGCCGGACCTACGGCGTCGGCTATCTGCCGGCCGAGTCCGACTCGGGGATGTTCGGCGGCAACTCCAACTGGCGCGGACCCGTGTGGTTCCCGATCAACCTGCTCCTGATCAGGGCACTGCTCAACCTGCACGGCTACCACGGCCCCGACTTCCGGGTGGAGTGCCCGACCGGCTCCGGACGCCTGCTGAACCTCTACGAGGTCGCCCGCGAGATCTCCGACCGGCTCACCGCCACCTTCCTGCGGGACGCCGACGGCCACCGCCCGGTGCACGGCGCGCAGCCCCAGTTCGCCAAGGACCCGCACTGGAGGGACCTGATCCTGTTCTACGAGTACTTCCACGGCGACGACGGCACGGGCCTCGGCGCCTCCCATCAGACCGGCTGGACCGGACTGGTGGCCGCCACCACCACGCTGTTCCACACCCTCACCGCCGACGAATGGCAGCGCGGCGGCCGGGATTCCCTGCGGCCGAAGCGCGAGGGCGGCTCCGACGACAACCGTGAGGAGCCGCTGTCATGACGGTGCTCTACGAGATCAACACCGCTGTCTGGCTGGGGGAGTTGAGCGTCCGATACGGGCGCCGCGTCACCCTCGGGGACGTGCCCGGCGAGGCCTGGGACGAGATCGCCGTGCCCGGCGTGGACACGGTCTGGCTGATGGGCGTCTGGGAGCGCAGCCCGGCCGGTCTGCGGATCGCGCTCCGGGACGAAGGCCTGCTGGCCTCGTTCCGCGCGGCCCTGCCCGACCTCACCGACGCGGACATCGTCGGATCCCCGTACTGCGTACGGGACTACGTCGTCGACGCGGCCCTGGGTGGACCGGACGGACTGGCCGCCGCCCGGCTCCAACTGGCCGTACGCGGACTGCGGTTGATCCTCGACCACGTCCCCAACCATGTGGCCCCCGACCACCCCTGGCTCACCGCGCACCCCGACCGCCTGATCCAGGGCGCCGCGGACGACCTGGCGCGGGCGCCGGGAGACTTCGTCGAGGCCGCCGACCGCGTCTACGCCCGCGGCCGTGACCCGTTCTTCCCGCCCTGGCCGGACGTCGTCCAGCTGAACGCCTTCAGCGCCGGCCTGCGCGCGGCGACCGTGGACACGCTGGTGTCCATCGGCGACCAGGCGGACGGCGTGCGCTGCGACATGGCGATGCTGCTGATGAACGACGTCTTCGCGAAGACCTGGGGCGACCGGGCGGGACCGGCGCCCACCGAGGACTTCTGGCCGTACGTCCTCCCGCGGGTCCGTGAGCGCCACCCCGACCTGCTGTTCGTCGCGGAGGCGTACTGGGACCTCGAAGCGGCGCTCCAACAGCAGGGCTTCGACCACTGCTACGACAAACGGCTCCACGACCGGCTGGTCCACGAGAACGCCGACTCCGTCCGCGTCCATCTCGGGGCCGATGTGGCCTATCAGCGGGGCCTGGTCCGCTTCCTGGAGAACCACGACGAGCCTCGGGCCGCCGCCACCCTGCCCGGTGCGCGCGGCCGGGCGGCCGCCGTCACCGTGGCGACCCTGCCTGGCGCGACCCTCTGGCACGAGGGCCAGTTCGAGGGCCGCCGGGTACGGCCGCCGGTGTTCCTCGCGCGCAGGCCGCCCGAGCCCGTCGACGAGTCCGCACGCGACTTCCACCACCGGCTGCTGCCGGCCGCGGCCGCCGTCCGCCGGGGCGAATGGCGACCGCTCACCCCGACGGGCTGGCCGGACAACGACACCTGCCGCAACCTGCTGGCCTGGACCTGGACCCACCCGGACGCCCGCCATCTGGTCGTCGTCAACCACTCCGACCGCCCGGCCCAGGCCCGACTGCCCCTGCCCTGGGCCGATCTGCGGGGAGCCGATCACCGCCTGACCGACCTGCTCACCTCGCAGTCGTACGACCGCGCCGGCGACGAACTGGCCGACCAGGGCCTGTTCGTGGCCCTGGACGCCTGGCAGGCGCACGTCCTCGAAGTCGGGTGAGGGTCAGCCCATGGTCTTCGCGCCGTCGATGGCCTCGCGGATGATGTCGGCGTGACCGGCGTGCTGCGCCGTCTCGCCGACGATGTGCATCAGGACCCGGCGGGCCGACTGCCGGGCGCCCGGCTTGTTCCACGGGGCCGCCGGCAGCTCGTGATCCGCGTCCAGGTCGGGCAGGGACACGACCAGCTCGTCGGTACGACGGGCCACCTCCTCGTACTCCTTCAGCACCCCGGCCAGCGTCTCGCCGGGCAACATCCGGAACTCGGCGGCCCGCGCGGCGAAGTCCTCCTCCGTCATCCGGTTGAAGTCGGGCATCCCCGACGGGCCCTCCAGGATGAACTTCACCCAGCTGCGCTCCACGGAGGCGACGTGCTTGATCAGCCCGCCGAGACACAGCTCGCTCACGGTGGACCGCTGCCCGGCCTGCTCGTCGGTGAGGTCCCGCGTGGTGAAGCGCAGGAACTGCCGGTGCTCGGCGAGCGTCTCCAGCAGGTCGGCACGCTCGCGGCTGACGGTGGTCTGCTCGTTCATCGTCTTCGTCTCCTGTATTGCTGTTCCGGGGCGGTCTCGCGGTGATCCCGCGGTGAACAACACGTTAGGACCGATAGAGGTCAGATCCTGACCTAGATGGGCACGCCTTGCCCTGAAGTCTCCGCCGCTCGCCCGTGCGCTCCCCACGCCGCCGCGCACAGCGCCCGTTCGACCTCGGCGGTGTACACGGCCGAGGCCAGCCAGGCACGGGCGAAGCGGTCGGTGTCGGTCGGCAGCAGCCGGCCGAAGGCGTCGCGGGAGCGGTCCGCGGCGGCGGCCTGAAGTTCGTCCAGGAGATCGGCGGCGGTGGCGAGACCCACCCGGCGCAGCCGCCCGCCGTCCCCCGTCCCGCCGCCGGGGAACGACAGCACCCGGCGGCCCCCCGACACCGTCTGCTGCACCCGACGACCCAGGAGGTGCAGCGGAGCCTCGTCCACCGGGGGAGCGGAGACGGGTGGGGCCGTCGCCGCGGGCAGGTCCGCGCGTTGCAGGCGGTCCAGCCCCAGGTCCACCCGGGCGTCCGGGGTGTCACGGGCGCCAGGAGCGTCAGGGGTGTCGAGCCGCGCCGGGTGTTCGGCGGCGAGCAGCAACGCGCGCGGCACCGGCCCCGGCGCGAGCCGGGCGACGATCCGCAGCCGACTGCCCCGGGCGGCGGCCAGCAGCCGGAGATTGTCGCGGTACGGGAGCGCCGGGTCGTCGTGCGCCATGGCGAGCCGGAGCGCGAGGCCGTCGCAGTCGGCCAGCAGACAGTCGCCCGTCGCCTCACGGACCGTGCCCGCCAGCGTGACGTCGAGGAAGAGCAGTCCGTGGCCGGCGCCCCCGAGGCCGCCGCTCAGGGCCCGGGCGACCTGCTCGGCGGCGGGCGCCGCCCACAACCGGTCCAGCGGCGCCTCGCGCCAGGCCGCGCCGGCCGCCCGCACCGCCCGCACCCCCGCCCCCGCGCCGAGCCGACCCGTCGGCGAGACGGTCGCACCGGAGACCGCGAGCCCCGCGCGCGACAGCTCACGGTGGGTCAGGGAGGCGTCGCCGATCCGCACCGCACGGTCGGCGGCGCCGATCGCCCGACCCGGGCCGCCCGGGGCCACGTCGGAGACCGTGTAGAGGCGGCCCTCGGCGTCGGCGGTCCAGGTGACCGCGCCCGCGTACCCGCTCGCCGTCAGGATCGGCTCGGAGAAGAGCCCGTACAGCCGCAGGGAGCCGTCCGGGGTGTACGGCTGCCGTACGGAGCCGCGCAGTTCGGCCAGGTCCCGCCCGGTCGCGAACGGCAGCCGGTGGGCCACGCCGAGGACGCCGCGGAGGGCGTCGACGAGATCGGGCAGCCGATACGCGGGATCGGCGGAGCGCGCCGCGCGTACCCCGGTGACGACGGAGACCGCCGAGGCGGCGGCCCGGGGGAGACCCGCGAGCCGCGCGCTGTGCGCGGCCCGCAGCAGCTCCGCCTGGAGCACGGCGCCGGAGCCGTCCGTACCGGCCGCGAGCACGGCGGCCGCGGTGTCGAACACGGCCCGTGCGGCGGCGAGTTGGTCGGGGGAGGCGGTCTCGACGTCCGACGGCTGCGAGGCTTCTCCGTCCGCGGCCGTGTCTCTCGTAGAAGGCGCGGGCGACGCGTCCGGGGTGTCGTCGGCGACCGGTGCGGCCGAGGCCGCCGCCGCGCGGTGCAGACAGTCGGGCGCGAGCAGACAGCCGCAGCGGATCGCGTCCGCCTCGGTCACCGTGCCGCCCGGGGCGTGCAGTTCGAGGTCGGTGTCGTCGTCCACGGCGATCCGCACGGTGTCGCCCTCGCGGACGACCGGACGAGTCGCCAGCTTGGCGATGCCCGCGTCCAGCCGCTTGCGCAGCCGGGGCGAGAGCGCCTCGACGAGTTCGGCGGTGACGGCCGGGGCGACCGGAGGCAACAGGTCCGGGCTCATGCGATCTTCTCCCCTACCCAGCGGGCCAGTTCGAGCGGACTGAGAGCGGCGACGGGCATGCCCGCGGCGACGAGCTGACCGGCGACGCCCGTGGAGTAGCGCGGCCGACCCGTGTCGTCGAGGCTGGCGCAGCCCAGCACATGGCAGCCCGCGCCGACCAGCGCCCGCACCTCGGCGAGCAGCCCGCCGAGCGGATAGCCCTCCTCGAAGTCGCTGACGACCACGACGAGGGTCCGCGACGGCACGGTGACGAGCTCGCGCGCGTGCCGCAGACCCGCCGCGATGTGCGTGCCGCCGCCCACGCTGACCTCCAGCAGCAGCGACAGCGGATCCTCGACATGGCCGGTGAGGTCGATGACCTCCGTGGAGAACGCCAGGAAGTGGGTGGACAGGGTCGGCACCCCGGCCAGCACCGAGGCGGTCAGCGCGGCCCACACCGTCGACGCCTCCATGGACCCGGACACGTCTGTGACCAGGATCAGCCGCCAGTCGGCCGCCCGCCGCGCCCGGGTGCGGAACACCGGGCGCTCGGGGACGACCCGGACCGTGCCGTCCGGCCCGCGCCGTGCGGTCGCCAGGTTGGCGCGCAGTGTGCGGGGCAGGTCGAGGCCGCCGCCGGGCCGTCGGCTCGGGCGGGGCAGCGCCGTGCCGTGCAGGGCGGGCCGCAGCCGGGTGGCCAACTGCCGGGTCAGCGCCTCGACCAGCCGCCGTACGAGCGGTCGCAGCGCGGCCAGCCGGGCCTCGGGCAGCCCGCCCGCGTGCCGCAGCACCGTGCGCAGCAGATCGACCGACGGGCGCACGCTGTCCGCGTCGAGTTCCGCGAGCACGTCCTTGCGGCCCGAAGCGGCTGCCGCCGCGAGCACCTCCTCCCGGATGCCCGGGCCGAACAGCGCGGCCAGCTCCTGCGACCACTCCCGCGCCCCGGGATACGACGCCTCCCGGCCGCCCCCGGCCCCTGGGCCCGTCAGCTCCCCTCGGCTGCCCTCGCCGCGTCCGCTGCCGTACAGCTCGTCCAGAGCCGTGGCCAACGGGCGGGCGGACGATGGGAGTTGATCGCGACGGCGGCCGAGCACGAGCCGCCAGCGGTCGGCGGGAGCGAGGAGCCGCTCCTCTCCCTCTCCCTCGGGTCCTGCGCCCCCAGGGAACCCAGGCGGCACGACCGCTGCGGGGAGGTCCTCGCCGACGAGGTCTCGGTGGGAGTCGCCCGGTGTGGTGGGCAGCAGTGCGAGCGACCGCAGCATCGCGCGGGCCGCGAGGTCCGCACCGGCCCATGCGGCGAGCGCGGCCGGATCGAGGCCGTCGGTGTCGGTCACGCGCCCGGCGTCGAGGCGTTCCTCGACGGACGCGAGGAGACGGTCGCGGGCCGCGGGGCTCAGCGTCTCGAACCCGCCCCGCAGCGCGGGCAGCCGGTCGAGGAACTCCCGGTCGGGCAGCTCCGACACCCGGCCCAGCAGCGGCTCCAGCGCGGGCGCCGCGGCCTCCAGCAGCGGACCCGCGGCGGTCAGCAGCCCGCTCAGCCGGGCCGTCAGCGCCGATCGCGAGTCGGGATCGACGGCGCCGTCCACCCAGGACGCGACCCGGTCGCCGAAGGCCCGGGCGTCCTCCTGCCCGAGCAGCACCCGGACGGCTCCGGCGGCGCCGCGCATCAGCGGTGAGCCCTCGGCGGCCAGCCGGGCGAGCGCCTCGGTGAGCCGGACGCCGCCCAACAGGTCGGCCCGGTGGGCGAGTTCGAGCAGGGCATGGGCGTCGGCCGGATCCTCGGCGCCGGCCAGGCCGTCCACCTGCCGTACCGCGGCCGAGGTGAGCAGCTCGGCGACGGCGGCGGCCCGCGTCGCACGGTCCTCGTCGGGGCCGAGCCCCGGCACATGACCGGCCCGCAGCCGGTCCGACAGGGCCAGTGCGGCGAGGAGCTCGGGCAGCGTGCCGGCCCGGGGCAGTACCTCGGCGACGTCCTCCAGCCGCTCCCGCGTGAGCGCGGGCAGCCCGCACTCCGCGGCTTCCGCGAGTCCTTGCAGGACCTGCGCGGCCGTCGACCCGCCCGCGTCCCGCTCCCCGCGCCGCCGCTCCCGCAGCACCCCCTCGGCCGCCTGGGCAGGGGTGACCCCGCGCACGCCGGCCGCGGTCAGCATGGCCGCCGTCGCCGGCGTCCACCGCACCTCCCAGCGGGAGGTGAGCGCCTCGGCGCCGCCCGCGCCGACGACCTCCTTGGGCTCCCCGTACGGCACCCCGCACACCGTCAGCCGGCGCAGCAGCAGTTCACGGCGGCGGTCCAGGTCGGAGCGCAGCGGGTCGAGCCGTAGATCGCGGGTCGCGTCCGAGGCGCTCTCCGGGCCCGGCAGGCCGAGCGTCCCGAGCTCGGCCTCGACCGCCGGGGCGAGACCGCTGCGCGGCGCGTCCGGCGCGGGCCGGCCGGTGCGCGTGCCGACGAGCACCCGCTCCATCGCCCGCGCGACAGCCCGCCCCCTCCCGTACGGCTCACCCTGCGCGAGGACCGTCTGCACCGCCTCCACCAGCTCGCCGCGGCCCGCGGCGGGCAGGCCGCGCAGCCGGGCGAGATCCGAGGCGAGCCGGGTGATCTCGCGCGCGTCGGCGGGCCCGGACGGATGCCCGAGCCCCCGCAGCTCCGCGCACACCCGCACGGCGGCCCGCGTCAGCGCCTCCTCCAACGCCGCCGGATCCCCCGCCGCCCGGAACACCGTGTCCTGCCACTCCGGGTCCCGGATCCCGGCCGGATAACCGGACCGCTCGTCGAGCAGCGCGTAGGCATACGGAATCAACGAGGTGATCCACGACGTCCGGCCAGGAGCAACGGAGTCGCCGGGCCCGTCGACAGCCGCTCCGGTCCTTTCCGCCGTCGCTGTCGTGGCGCCCGTTCCGGTCAGGGCGGGGGCGTGGAAGGCTCCGACGAGCACGGCGGCGCGTTCGCCGTGGGCCGTGGCCTCGGCGATCCGGGAGCGCATCCACCGCTCGCGCCGCAGGTCCAGCTCGGGCACGCCGTCGGCGGCGGCCGCGTCCTCGCGCAGCGCCCACCCCGTCAGCAGGGCCGCTCGGCGCAGCGCCTCGGGCGGGGAGCCCGGGGCGGTGGCCTCCACGAGCCGGTCCCACAGGTCGTCCCCGGGACGGCCGGTGAGCCGGGCCCGCAGCGCGCCGGTGAGCCCGAGGGGCCCGCCCTGCGCAGCGCCGTCGCGTCCCTCGCCCCACGCCCGGTCCGCCAGCGGCAGATCGCAGGCGACGACCGGGACGCCGTGCCGGGCGGCCCAGCGCACGGCGGCCAGCTCGGGCGAGAAGTCCGCGAACGGATAGAACGCCGGTCCGCCCCCGCCTCGTCCGTCGCCGCCCCGCGTGTCGGCGGGCGCCGCGGCGAGGGCGACCGGGGCCCGGGTCTCCTCGTGCCCGAGCCACGGCAGCCACTCCTGCAGCTCGGCCGGCAGCTCGACGAGCAGCACGTCCGGCTTCGCCTCGGCCAGCAGCGCGGGCACGGCGGCGGCCAGCGAGGGCGCGTGATGCCGGACGCCGATCAGGTAGGCCGCGGCCGGATCGGTGAGCGCGGCGAGGGCCTCGTCGGGGGCGGCGAAGGGAAGCGACACGGCCGTCAGCCCTCCAGCACGGTGCGCAGGTCCCACAGGGTGCGCCAGGTGGCGGAGCCCTGTTCGGCGCGGCGGCGGACCGGGCCGTCCCAGTAGCCGCGCAGCCGGGCCGCGTCGGCGGGGTCGTCCTTGCGGACCACGCCCAGCAGATGGCCCGGGAGCAGCCCCAGCACATCACGGTCGCCGGGGAAGTAGGCCGCCGCGAGCGCCAGCGCGCCCGCGACGGACACCGCCTCCGCGGTGCTCATCACCGTGGACGGCCGCTCCACCTCCCAGCCCTCCGCCGACCGTCCCTCGCGCAGATCGCGGAAGGCGGTGACCAGCGCCTCCAGCACGGCGTCGTCGACCTGGAAGGGCGCCCCGGCCCGTTCCACCGAGGCCCGTGCCTGGCTGCGCACCAGTGCCGTCTCCGCGTCGAGGTCCGGGATCGGGCCGACGGTCTCGAAGTTGAAGCGGCGCTTGAGGGCTGCGGACATCTCCGAGACGCCCCTGTCCCGCAGGTTGGCCGTGGCGATCAGGTTGAAGCCCGGCGCGGCATGGGCCAACGCGTCCTCGCCGCCGGCCAGTTCGGGCACGGCGATGCGCCGCTCGGACAACAGCGACACCAGGGAGTCCTGCACCTCGGGCAGACAGCGGGTGACCTCCTCGACCCGGGCGATGGCGCCCCGGGACATGGCGGTCAGCACCGGCGAGGGCACCAGCGCCTGCCGGCTCGGCCCCTGCGCCAGCAACAGGGCGTAGTTCCAGCCGTACTTGAGCTGGTCCTCCGTGGTGCCGGCCGTGCCCTGCACGACCAGGCCGCTGGTGCCGCACACGGCGGTGGACAGCAGCTCGGACAGCATCGACTTGGCGGTGCCGGGCTCGCCGACGAGCAGCAGACCGCGCTCACCCGCGAGCGTGACCACACACCGCTCGACCAGCGCCCGGTCGCCGACGAACTTGCCCTGCACGACCAGCCGACGCGGCACCCCGTCCGCCGCCTCCGCGCCGTCGGGCAGCTTCAGGGCCCGGCCGTCGCTGCCCATCACGAACGTGACGACGGCACGCGGGGTGAGCACCCAGGCGGGCGGGCGCGGCCCCTCGTCATAGGCGGCGAGGAAGGCCAGTTCGGCGGCGTACAGGTCCTCGGGCGGGACGATCTGCCGGACGGGGGCGGGGGACACGGTGGTGGTCATCGGTGCGCGCTCTTCCAGAGGGGGCGGGACGGTGGTCATCGGCGGCGGCCCTTGCGGGTGGCCCGGGTGGTGAGCTTCTCGTAGGCGGGGGCGTCGCCCGCGCGGACGCGGTCCCACGCGCGGGTGAACAGCTCGGGCACCGGCACCAGCGGCACCGCGCGGGCGTTGCCGCGCACCGGGTAGAGGCCTTCCTTCCAGACCTCCATCGGCAGCACGGGGGACTTGAGGTCGAGCCAGCCGCAGGGCAGGAACAGGGTGCGCCCGGCGCGCGGCCGCTTGGCCTCGACGACCAGGTCGGTCGCCGCGAGTTCGGCGCGGGCCTTCTTCGTCCGCGCGGGCTTCCAGCCGGTCCAGCGCACGCAGTTGCGGTCCGTGGGGTCCGGGAGGGCGAGCAACTGGAGGTAGAGCGTCGCCGCGTCCGCACCGAGGCCGTGCTCGGCGGCGACCTCCGCGACCAGTTCGGGCACGCTGAGGGAAGGGTCCTGGGCGTATCCGGCGGTCCCTTCGACGCCGGTGAGGGGATCGGGGCCGGCGGCGAGCGCGCGGGCGAGTTCCGTGTCGAGGATCGTGCGCAGGGCCCACATGCCCTGGCTGCGCACCGACCCCACGAGGCCTTCGACGAGCCCGAACACCGGGTCGTCCGGAGCGCTCAGCGTGCCCGGCCGGACCAGGACGGTCTCCTGGTCGCCGTACCAAGGACGCAGCACCAGAGCCTCGCCCACCCGGATCAGCCCGTCGGCGTCGGCGCCCCCGGCGGCGGGCATCCCGTACGCCTTGCGCAGCTCGACGGCGGTCGAGGAGCCCTTGTCCGTCCAGGCGATGCCCGGGTCGATCAGCAGTCCCGGATCGGCGATCCGGCGGCGCAGCGCGGCGAGGCTCTCCGGCAGCCGGGCGCGCAGCGGGTGCCCGTACGGGAGGGAGTAGGCGAGCCCGGCCAGGGCGGCCACGGCACGCGTCAGCTGCTGCAGGCCGGGCAGCGCCGAGGGATCCCGCGCAACCAGGTTGCCGTTCTTGTCGGGCCGTTGGACCGTGGTGCGGCTGAGCCAGGGAGTGCGCCCCGGGTTGAGGAGCTCCTCCGCGGTGCCGGTGGGCAGGCCGCCGAGGGACAGCTCCCCGGCCAGCTCCTCGGGCAGCCGGACGACGTCGCCGAGCCGCTCGGTCCACACCTCGCCTGCGGCCCCGATGTCCGGCCCGGCCGTCCACAGGTCGCCGGGGCTCTGCGGCAGCAGCGCCCCGACCAGCGCCGTCCGGTCGCTGTTGCCGACCGTGGACAGCAGGGCGTCGCCGAGTTCCTTCTGACGCGGCTTCAGCCCGGTCGCCGCGATCACCTCGTCGGTGAGCTGCGCCGGCCGGCCCGCGAGCAGCAGGCTCGCCTGGAGGGGCCCGAGCCCGCCGCGCGTCGCGGCGGCGAGGACGGCGGGCGCCTCCGGCTGCCAGGGCGCCGGGCCCTTGTCCCGGACGAGCGCGGTGACGGCGCTCAGCGCGTCGGCGGGGAACACCGCCGGGTGCGCGGTCTCCCGGTCCAGGGTGAAGTGGGCGATCGCGCCGAACCGGCCGGTCGGGTCGTGGTCCAGGGCGAGCCAGTACACCAGCCCGCTCTGCCGGTCGACGCTCTGGCAGCCGAGGACGACGACGGTACGGCCGTCCCGGCGCAGCACCTGGCCCAGCCGCTCCTGCTTCTCGTGCGGCTCGCTCAGCACGATCTCGCGCAGCGCGCCCCCGGCGGCGGCCAGCGGCCCCTCCGCGATCGCCTCGAACAGCAGGAGCAGCGCCTCGCGGTGTGCGTCGGTCACCGTAGGGGAGGCGGCCCGGTACGCGAGGGGGCGCAGCACGTCCAGCACCGGAGTCCACACCAGGCCGATGCCGGGAACGGTGAACTCGTCGCTGTGCCACCCGTCGGCGGCCTCGGTCGACCGGGAGGCCTTGGCCAGGGCCTTGCCGTCGGCCGGCCGCCCGGCCAGCACCTGGTTCACGGCGCGGATCTGCCGCAGCGAGCTCCAGGTCCGCCCGCCGCCCCACCAGCCGTGCACATCGGCCAGGCCCCTGGCGGCCTCGCTCAGCGTCTCGTCGTCGCCGTGCTCGGGCTTGAGGTCGGCGAACATGCCGTCGACGCGGCTGCGTTCCGCCTTCGGCCGCTCGACCGGAGGCGTCACGAAGGAGGCGGTCGACGCGGCGAACCGCAGCACCGCGCGCACGAGCGCGGCGACGCCCGTGCCGAGCCTCGGATCGCCGAGTCCGGGCAGCGCGCGGGTCACGACCTCCTGGAGCACCTCGTCGGCGGTCGGCACGACCTCCTTGCTCTCCGGAGTTCCGTCGACCGCCTTCGCCGCGTCCAGCTTCGCCTGCCGCTCCGCCAGCGCCTCGGCTCCGGCCCGCACCAGCTCGGCGGCCCGCTCGTCGGTCAGCGCGCGCAGCACGGCCGACGCGCGTTCGTCGCGCGGGCGCAGGGCGTGCCAGAAGTCGACCGGCGGGACGAACCGGGTGCCCGCGGCGAACTCGCCGCCCCGCTCCATCGGCGTCACCTGCCCCAGTTCCCCGGCGGCCGACGTGTCGTCGCCCGCGTACAGGGCGATCTGCCGGTGGACGCGGACGGCGACGGGCTCGGCGCCGCCCGGCAGCCGCAGCGGGCCGAGCAGGTCGCCCGGCGCGCGCCCGTCGGCCCACGGCAGGGTGACGGTCCGGCCGTCCGGCGTGCCGGCGACGGTACGGCTCTCGGCGCCCTCGCCCTCCGTGCGCACCCAGCGGCCGAGCACCGTGCCGTCCGTGCCGAACGGGCTCTGCTCCAGCCCCGGTCGCAGGGGCAGCACCTGGCAGTCGCCCTGCAGCAGACGCGCGTCCTCACGGATGCCGGACCGGACGAACGCGGGCAACGAGGCACGCCCGTGCGTGCCGGTGGCCGGGTCGTACTCCAGCCACACCTGCTGCCGGCCCTGCCTGCCCTGACGCCAGAGCGAAGTGCCGTCCCCGAGGATGCGGCGGCTCACGGGCACCACGGTGTCACCGGCGTGCAGCGTGCGTCCGCCGGTCGCGCGACCGCCGTCGGGCAGCGGAAGGGACGGCTCGCCCGCGTCGCTGCCGTTGGACCAGTACGGGATCTGCTCACCGCCGAGCGGGAACACGTCGGCCGGGCGGGCGGACCAGTAGCCGAACTGCTTGCCCTCCTGCCGCCACATGACGAGCAGTTCACCGTCCGTGAACCGGTACTGCGGGCGCTGCCAGCTGTCCAGGCCGTCGGGCAGCCGCAGGTCGTGCTCCAGCAGGATGTCCTCGGGGCCGACGACGATCACCTTGTGCGCGCGGGCGAGGATCAGCGCGGGCCAGGCCTCGCTGACGTTCAGCGTGTCGTCACGGTTGCGCCGGGCCTCGGCGTCGAGCCTGCGCAGCGCCTCTTCGAGTGCGGGCCAGCCCAGCTCGTCCAGGATGCCGGCGCGCAGCGTGTGCCCGAGCAGCGGCGCGACGTCGCGAGCGGCGGCCTGGGCGACGGCCTCGGGGCTCACGCGGGCGGCCACCGCCCGGAACGGCCGCAACCGCTCCAGCGCCGCCCGCGCGGCGGGCAGACCGACCGCCGAGGTCAGATCCCCGGCCGCGTTCTCCAGCCACTCCCGCAGCACATCGCCGAGCACCGGGTGCCCGGCCAGGCCCGTCAGCACCTCGGACCCGGGACGGACGCCGCTGAGGGCGCCGACGGCGGCGTACAGCAGCCGCCGGTAGCGCGGGTCCGCCGCGGTCGCCGTCAGATCGCGCCGCCCGGCCCGCGGCTCGCGCAGCCAGCGGTCCAGGGACAGGTACACGACCTGGTCGGCGGCGGGCAGCTTCAGGGGCACGCCGTGGGCCACGCACAGGTCCAGCAGGTCGAGGTCGGCTCCGGCGTGCCAGCGGCCCGTGCACAGGTCGACCGGACGGCCCTCGGCGCGCAGCCGCGGAGCCATCCGCTCCACCAGCGCGAGCGTGGCCGGGGAACGATCGCTGAAACTCGCCCCGTGCTTGCGGTACAGCGCCCACCGGCCCAGCCAGTCCGCCGCGTCGACGTCGGCTTCCGTCTCCCCCGTAAGGAGCCGATCCGCCTTGCAGTCCGCGAGCAGCGCCAGCCAGAACTCGTCGTCCTCGACGGAACGGGCCAGGCCGGCCGGCATGATCTCCAACAGCCGCCCGCGCACCTCGGGTCGCTGCTCGGCGAGAACGGCGAGCGTCGACCGGTAGGAGTTCCAGAAGGAGGCGGGGGCCCGGATCGCGGCGGGCGAGGCCAGCAGATCGCCGACCAGCGCGCACTCCTCGGCGACCCGGTCCAGACCGGCCGCCTTGATCAGCCCGCGCGCGTCCTGCGGCAAGGAGGCGTACGGCGGCATGCCGGCCGCACAGCGCTCCACGGTCAGCTGCCGGAACTGCGCCCAGGCCTCGGCCGGGTCGAGACGCGTGGCGAGCGCCTTGACATGCTCCTTGAGCGCCTTGACCGTCAGCGCCCCGGCGAAGGCGAATTCCAGGAACACGGCCCGCTGCCGCTCCTCGTCCACCGTCAGCGCGTGCACCCGCTCGGCCTCGCGGGCCTTGCCGAAGAAGGCGGAGGCGTACGTCGTGTTCTCGTGCTGGAGGAAGACGCGGGCGGCCTGCTCGTAGAAGGTGGGCAGGAAGTGCGGCACGGCCCGGCCGAGCCGGGCGCCGAGCTCCTCGAAGCCGTCCTTGGCGGTGCCGGGGCGGGACTTGGCCTGCCGCGCGAGCCGCTCCACGTCCTTGACCAGCGCCAGCGCGTGGTGGCCGTTCGCCGGGTCGTTGACCAGCGCCCAGGCGGGGAAGCCGAGCGTCTCCCGGCGCACCTGACCGACCTCGGGGACCTCCGGCTCCCGGGCCAGCCCGAGGAACTCCAGCGCCAGGTCCTCGGCCTCGCCGAGGGTGCCCGGCACCAGCCGCACGATCCGCCGGTCGTCCAGCGCGGGGTGACCGTAGGTGCGGACGGTGAGCGTGTCGGCGTCCTCGCGGGCGGTGCTGCCCGCGGGCAGGACGGCGCCCGCGTCGAGCAGCGCGGCCGCGGTGGTCTCGTCGTAGGTCGTCATGCCGCCCGCTCCTCGTCCTCGATGTCGCGCCCCGCATACAGCGCCGCCGCCATGCGCATGCCCTCCGACCAGGCCACCGGCCCGACCTGACCGAGCTTCAGCGCCCGGCCTGCGGAGTCGGTGAACTGCAGGGAACCGGTCTCGGCCTGCTCGTAGCCCTCGTAGTCGCCGACCCACACCCGGGCCTCGACCGTGCGGCCGTCCTCCAGGACGGCGCAGACGGCGTGGCCGCCGCGCACGCGGTAGCCGAGCTGGGTGACCCGGCCGTGCAGGAACCGCTGCTCCTTGAAGGCGCCGCCCGCGTACTCCTCGACCGAGGAGCCCTCCGCGTCGAGCGTGGCGGGCCGCCGCCACACCTCGCGGAAGAGCTGCTGGGCACGCTGTGCGACGCCGAGCTCGACGGCGAACTCCCGCAGGTCTTCGAGCTCGTCGAGGAGCACGGGGTGCGGAAGGCGGACGAGGTCGGGCGCGATGCGGACGGTGTCGCCGTCCAGGTTGACCAGGCCGAGGCCGCGTTCGGCGTCGGCGTCCCGCAGGAATCCGGCCACCTCGCCCTCGGCCCCGGTGACGACGAGGTCGCGCAGGGCGGACTGCCAGGCGGGGTCGGGCCACACCCGCGCGATCACGGCGAACGGCACCGGCAGCGAGCGCACCATCCACCGCTCCACGGTGGACAGGCACTCGCGATCGTGCCGTTCCAGCCACTCGGTGAGCTGCCGCAGGCCCACCACCGCCGGCTCGTCGGTGATCTTGGACGGTACGGACTTCAACCGCCGTCCGGCCGCGTTGCGGCACACCACCTTGCCGTCGTCGAGGGCGACTTCGTAGTCGCCGGCCGACACCCACCCCATGTGTGCCTCCCGCACCCGCACCGATCAAGTGACGGGAACTGTAGGACAGGCCACTGACAACGGGCCCGGGAGGCGGGGAAACCAGGGTGTACCGGTCGGATCAGCCCTCCACCCAGCCGTGGTTCTTCGCGAACTGCGCGAGTCCGGCCCGCACCTGGAGGATCTGCTCACCGGTCAGCGAGGGCGCCGCCGTCAGCAGCGCCTCGGTGACGTCCCGGGTGAACTCCTCCGTGCTGAGCACATCGCACAGGACGTCGTCGTCGGCGGCGAGGGGCTTGCCGTCCTCGCCCCGCGCGAGCCGGACCCCGGACGCCTTCGGGCCCCGCTCGCCGTCCTCGATCTCAAACTCCACGACGATGCCCCGGCGTACCTGCGACTCCGGCATCAGCATGTCGTTGACGTGCAGGAAGACATCCTCCCCGCCGTCGTCGGGCGCAATGAACCCGTAGCCTCGCTGGCTGTCGAAGCGCACCACACGACCAGCAACCATCCCAACCCCCAACAACCTCGAAACACCCACGTCGGTGAACCTGCCCAGATGGTAGTCAAAGCGACGGCTGCGGGCGACACCGGGATGTTCACTGTGCGCGATACAGCGCGGTGAGCAGTTCCAGCACGGCCTGCGTCGCGGGGTGCGGATCGTCGCGCCACCACACCAGACGCACCGCGACGGGTTCGGCGTCGCGCACCGGCCGGTAGACGACGCCGGGCCGCGGGTACTGGTTGGCGGTCGACTCCGCGGTCATCCCGATGCTGCGGCCGGTCGCGATCACCGTCAGCCAGTCGTCGACGTCATGGGTCTCCTCCGTGGCCGGACGCGCGTCGGGCGGCCACAGCTCGGGGGTGGTGGTGCCGGTCCGGCGGTCGATCAGGAGCGTCCGCCCGCCGAGATCGGCCAGCCGCACCGAGCGCCGCCGGGCCAGCGGATCGTCGGCCGCCAGCGCGCACAGCCGCCGCTCCAGGCCGACGATCGCCGAGTCGAACCGCCGGTCCGTCGGCTCCCTGCGCAGCACCGCCAGGTCGCACGCGCCCTCCGCGAGACCGGCGCTGGCGGAGTTCACGCGCACCAGCCGCAGGTCCGTCTCCGGCCGCTCGGCGGCCCAGCGCCGCTGGAAGGCGAGGGTGTGGCGGCCGAGCGCGGACCAGGCGTAGCCGATCCGCAGCCGGGTGTGGCCCGAGGTCGCCTCCTGCACCAGGGTGTGCACCTCGCCGAGCACCCGCCGCGCGTGCGCGGCCACCCGCAGCCCGGTCGCGGTCGGCGTCACCACCCGCGAGGTACGCCTGAGCAGCCGCACGCCCAGTGCCCGTTCGAGCGCGGCGAGGGTCCGGGACACGGCCGCCTGGGAGACGCCGAGCGCCGCGGCGGCGTCGGTGAAGCCGCCCTCGTCGATGATCGCGACCAGACACCGCAACTGCCGCAGCTCCACGCCCGAAGAATCCATGACTCCAGCGTATAGATCGGGCGCTGCATGCATTTTGCGCAATGCCGGACCGGGAGGACCATCGGCGTATGCCAGCCGCGTCCGCGTCCGCGCCCGTACCTGTACCCGTGTCCTCGCCCTCGTCCTCGTCTTCGGCCACCGTCTCCGCACCGCCTCCCGCCGAGGAGAGCCGGAACCGGCGACGGGGACTCGTCGGCGCGGCCACCATGCTCGGCAGCGGTCTGTCCAACCAGACCGGCGCCGCGATCGGCTCGCTCGCCTTCCCCGTGCTCGGCCCCACGGGAGTCGTCGCGGTCCGCCAGTACGTCGCCGCGTTCGTCCTGCTGGCCGTCGGCCGCCCCCGGCTGCGGTCCTTCACCCGGAGTCAGTGGGCCCCCGTCCTGCTGCTGGCCCTGGTCTTCGGCACGATGAACCTGTCCCTCTACACCGCCATCGACCGCATCGGACTCGGCCTCGCGGTGACCCTTGAATTCCTCGGCCCGCTCACCATCGCGCTGGCCGCAGCGCGCCGCCGGGTCGACGCCTGCTGCGCCCTGATCGCCGCGGCGGGCGCGATCACCCTGATGCGCCCGCAGCCGTCCACCGACTACCTGGGGATGGGGCTCGGCCTGCTGGCCGCCGGGTGCTGGGCGGCGTACATCCTGCTCAACCGCACGGTCGGCCGACGCATCCCCGGCGCGCAGGGCTCGGCGGCGGCCGCGGCCGTCTCCGCCGTGCTGTTCCTGCCGGTCGGCGTCGTCCTGGCGCTGCGCGAGCCGCCGACCGCCCAGGCCCTCGGCTATGCCGTCGCCGCCGGGGTGCTCTCCTCCGCGGTGCCCTACCTGGCCGATCTCTTCACGCTGCGGCATGTGCCCGCGGCCGCGTTCGGCCTGTTCATGAGCGTCAACCCGGTCCTCGCCGCGCTCGTCGGCTGGATCGGGCTCGGGCAGGGCCTCGGTCTCGTCGACTGGTCGGCCATCACCGCGGTCGTCTGCGCCAACGCCCTCAGCATCCTCGTGCCGCGCCGCTGACCTGCGCCGCAGACCCGCGCCCGGCCTACCTGGGGCAGCCGGCCGGGGTCAGGCCTGCTGCTCGCGCTCCGCGTTGCGCTTCTTGATGCGGACCGTCTCCTTGCGGACCTCGGCCTGCGTGGCGCGCTCCTTCTCCAGCCACTCGGGCTTCGCGTCCTTGACGGCCTCGATCTGCTCGGTGGTGAGCGCCTCGGTCACCCCGCCGCGGGCCAGGCCCGCGATCGAGACGCCCAGCTTGGCCGCGATCACCGGACGGGGGTGCGGGCCGGTCTCGCGCAGCGTCCGCAGCCACTCGGGCGGGTTCGCCTGGAGCTCGGTCAGCTCGGCGCGCGAGACGACGCCCTCCTGGAACTCGGCGGGCGTGGCGGGGAGGTACACACCCAGCTTCTTCGCCGCGGTGGCGGGCTTCATCGTCTGGGTGCTCTGCTGCGACTTCATACACCCCAGGGTATCGGCCCCCGACAAGACGTCCGACCACAGCCGGTAGCCTGGCGGGATGACCGACTCGGCGGATTCCCCCTCGTTCCGGCTCGCGTACGTCCCCGGAGTGACGCCCGCCAAGTGGGTGCGGATCTGGGCGGAGCGCCTGCCCGACACCCCCCTCGCCCTCCTCCAGACGACCCCCGCCGAGGCCTCCGCCGCCTTGCGCGACGGCACCGCCGACGCGGCTCTCGTACGCCTTCCGGTCGACCGTACGGTGTTCAGCGCGATCCCCCTCTACACCGAGACGACCGTCGTCGTGGTCCCCAAGGACCATGTGATCACCGCGGCCGAGGAGATCACCCTGGAGGACCTCGCCGACGAGGTGGTCCTGCACCCCCTGGACGACGTCCTCGGCTGGGAGCGGCCCCCCGGCGAGGCCGCCTTCGAGCGCCCCGCGACCACCGAGGACGCGATCGAGCTCGTCGCGGCGAACGTCGGCGTCCTGGTCGTGCCCCAGTCCCTGGCCCGGCTCCACCACCGCCGCGACCTCACCTACCGCACGGTCGTCGACGCTCCTCGGTCGGACATCGCCCTCTCCTGGCCGGAGGACGCGACGACCGACCTCGTCGAGGACTTCATCGGCATCGTCCGCGGTCGCACCGTCAACAGCACCCGGGGCCGCGCCCAGCAGCCTCCTGCGGCGGCGGAGCGGAAGGGCGAGCGCGAGCGCGGCAAGCCGCAGTCCGGCGGTGCGGCGCGGAAGAGCGGTGCGCAGAAGAGCGGTGGCCACAAGGGCAGCGGCGCGCAGAAGAGCGGGGGGACGAAGAGCGCGGGCACGAAGGGCGGCGGTCGGCGCGGAACCGGCGGCGGAAAGCCCCGCCGCCGGTCGTAGCCGCCTCGCTCGCCGGTCGTGGTCGCTTGCCGGTCCGTTCAGGGCACGAAGGTCGCCGCGCTCGCGGTGCCCACCGCCTTCGCCCCGTCGGTCTGGGTGAGCAGCCCGGCCGCCACCCACGCGTTCACCACGGTCTGCACCTGTGCGACCAGCGCCGCCTTGGACGCGAACGGCGCCCCCGCCCACACCTCGTCGAGCAGTGTGGTCCCGTCCGCCCTCGCGGGGTCGGCCACGCCCGAGTCGCTGTTCCCGAAGACGATCCGGGGCTCCGCGCGCCGCCAGTACGCGTGCGTCGGATCCTCGGTGCCCTCGTGGAAGGGGGCGAACTCGGTGCCGTTCAGGGTGTAGTGGAGCGGTTTGCCGCTGACGGCGGTCAGGGTGGGCAGCAGGTCACCGGAGAGGGCCGCGTTGGCGTACAGCCCGAACTGCAGGTAGGACGTAACGGAGTTGCGGGCCACCAGGTTCACCGGGCCGTAGAAGAGCGTCTGCAACGACGGGTCGTCCAGGGCCTTTTCGACCCGCAGCCGGAAGGGGACGGCGATGCGCACGACGTCGCCGGGACTCCAGGTACGCGACACCGTGAAGTAGCTGCCGGCGACCGGGGTGCCGCTCACCGCCTGGCCGTTGACCGTCACCCGGAAGCCGGCGGTCGCCCAGGACGGCACCCGCAGCTTCAGCCCGAAGGCCGCGCCGGCGCCCCCGATCGTGAGCGTGGTGCCCTGTTCCTTCGGGTACTCGGTGGTCTGCGTGACCGTGACGCCCTTCTCGGCCCAGTCCAGGGTCGAGGGGCTGTACAGATTGACGTACAGCGAGGCGCCGTCGGCCGACTTGAAGTACACCGAGTCCTGGTACTTGGTGGCGCTCTCCATGCCGGTGCCCTCGCAGCAGGTGGTGCCCTGCTTGGGCGTGTAGTCGCGCACATGGCCGGGCGTGAGCCCGATGAAGTAGGTGACGAGCGGCTTCTCGGCGTCGGCCTTGTCCTGCTTGGAGCCGAGCACCTGGTTGTAGAGCGCCCGCTCGTAGTAGTCCATGTACTTCGGGTCCTGCTCGTGGAAGAACAGCATCCGGCTCAGCTTGAGCAGGTTGTAGGCGCAGCAGGTCTCCGCGGTCGTGTCGCTGATCGTGCCGGCGATCACCCCGCGCGCCTTCCAGAACTCCGCGGTGCTGGTGCCGCCGATCCCGTACATGCGCTGCGGGATCACCATGCCCCAGAAGTTCTTCGCGGCGGTCAGATAGCGCGTCTCGCCCGTCGCGTCGTACAGCCGTGCGTAGCCGGTGAAGATCGGGATGTGCTGGTTGGCGTGCAGGCCGCCCAGGATGTCGTTGTCCGCCGCGCACGCGTCGATGAGCGAGTCGAGGTCGAACAGCCGGGCCAGGGCGAGGTGTTCGGCCTTTCCGGTGATCGTGTACAGGTCGACGACGGTCTCGACGATCCCGCCGAACTCACCGCTGGAGAAGATGCCCCACATCCGCTGGAGAATGGCGTCGGGCAGCTGGGACAGCCGGGAGTACATCCAGTCGCACATGCCCGACGCGACGTCCAGCGCCCGGGCGTCGTCCGTCGCCAGATAGGCGTCCAGCAGCCCTTTGAGGATCTTGTGCGCCGTGTAGTAGGGCGCCCACACCCTCGTGTAGTCGCCGCTCGTCATCGACTCCAGGGCGATGAACTGCGTCTCCGGGTAGGCGGCGAGGAAGCCCTGGTGGCTCGGGCCGCCCCAGGTGCGGCGCAGGGTGGCGGTCAGTCCGCGTCCGGAGGCGTCGCCGAAGGTGCCGCCGCTGGTGGCGGAGAAGTAGTACGAGGCGAGGTTGCCGAGCCCTGCGGAGGAGTTCTTGGCCTCATTGCTCTGCAGCGAGGTGATGTCGGCGGCGGTGAGGGCGCGAGAGTAGACGTTGAACTCGTCGAACGCGCCCGCGTAGACCGGGTCGCCGGAGTAGTTGGAGCGGCCGAGCCAGTTGTTCGTCAGGGTGCCCAGGACGGACGGGTTGAGCGTCATCGCGGTGTTCGTGGCGACGGCGGCGCCGTTGACGTAGAGGGTGCCCGTGGTGCCGGAGACGGTCACCGCGAGGTGGCTCCACTGGTTCAGCGGGAGTGCGGCGGTGCCGTTGAGGCCCTGTTCGCCGCCGGCGCCGTTGGTGGTGATGGCGAAGCGCGGCACGCCGCTCGCGTTGCGCGTGGCCAGGTACATGTACCGGGTGGTGTTGTTGCCGAAGTCGAACACCCGCTGCCAGTTGGCGTCGTGCGTGGGCTTGACCCAGATCGACAGGGTGATCGCCGCCGAGCCGTTCAGGACGGCCGCCGGGAGGTCCACGTACTGGTAGGAGCCCCGGACGTTCTCGTGCGCGCCGCCCCACCTGCCGGTGACGGTGAGCATGCGCGGGTCGGTGCGCAGCGCGGCGCGTACGTCGGTCAGCGCGCCGACCATCGTCGCGATCTTGTCGGCGTAGGCCTGCTCCCCGGTGCTCGCGTACGCCTGCGACAACATGCTGAGGAAGTGTCCGGTGTAGTGGCCGCGCAGATTGCCGTTGGCCTCGCCGTCCAGGCCCTCCCAGCCGCCCGGGGCGACCGCGCCGCCGGTGGCGAGGCCGGCGTTGGCGCGGAAGACCTGGAGCAGCCGGTTCACGTCGTAGCCGCGGGCGTGGTCGAGCAGCAACTGCCGCTTGGCGGCGAAGACTCCGGGGCCGAGGGCGACGTCCTTCAGCGCGAAGGGCTGAAGCGTCCAGGAGGCCGGGGGCGGGAGCGCTGCCGCCGAGGCCGCGGGAGCCAGGGCCGCGCCGGCTCCGGGGACGGCGGCGGCGAGGACCGCGCTCTGGAGAAGGGTGCGTCTGCTGAGGGGCGGTGCCATGAACTGCTCCTCTGGTCCACCGAATATGTTCGATATCACGAACGATGTACGAATGGTCGACCAGACGTTAGAGGCGGGACGAGGGAGCGTCAACGGTCCTGACGGGACGGAAAGTTGCGAAAGCGCGCTACTTCGCGGCGGCCCGCCCGATCGACTCGACGAGCGGCAGCAACCGGTGCGGCACCCGCTCCCGCAGTGCGACCTCGGTGCGGGTGCGGACTACTCCGGGCAGGCTGATGAGCTTCTGGATCACGTCCTCCAGATGCGCGTTGTCGCGGGCCACCACCCGGGTGACGAGGTCGCCGCCGCCGGTGATGGAGAACGCCTCGACGATCTCCGGGACGGCGGCCAGCGCCTCGCCCACGTCGTCGAGGTGGCCCTGGGTGACCTCGATGTGCACGAACGCGAGCACCGGGTGGCCCAGCGCGGCGGGGGAGAGGGAGGGGGCCGCGCCGGTGATCACGCCGTCCCGCTCCAGCCGGTCGAGGCGGGCCTGCAGGGTGCCGCGCGCGACGCCGAGCAGTCGGGCGTACTCCCGCACGCTCGTGCGCGGCTGCTCCAGCAGCAGGCGCAGGATGCGGGTGTCCAACTCGTCCACGGCCATGCCGTCGGCCCTTCTCGCCGGTACCTGATCAGCGCCGACTGTACCGACGGCCCGGCGGAACCGGCGTCCACCGAGCCGTCCGGCCGAGCTGCGTCGGGGAAGCGTCAGACGGCGAACTCGTGGTCGCGGGTCTCCGGCAGGGCCAGCATGCACAGCAGGCTCAGCAGGCAGAGTCCGCCCGTGTAGAAGCCGAGGACGAGCGGGGACTCCCACTGGCTGTTCAGCCAGGTGGCGACGAGCGGCGCGAAGCCGCCGCCGAAGGTGTTGGCGAGGACGAAGGTCGCCGAGGCGCCGGTGTAGCGCAGCCGGGCCGGGAACAGCTCGGGCAGGAAGGCCGCCATCGGCGAGAGCGTCAGCGCGAGCAGCATCAGCCCGACGGTGTAGGCCCCGGTGATCACCCATACGTCGCCGGAGTTCAGCGACGCGTACATGGGCATCGCCCAGAGCACGCTGCCGACGGTGCCGGTCAGCAGCACCGGGCGGCGGCCGATCCGGTCGGCCAGCCGGGCGGCCGGGAGGATGAGGGCGACGCCGGCGGCTGAGCCGACGCTCGCGGCGATCAGCATCGTGTTCCGGTCGATGCCGAGTTCCTTCGGCCCGTACGACAGGCTGTAGACGATCGTCAGGTAGTAGACGGCCGAGCCGCCGAGGCCCGCGCCGATGCCGAGGAACAGCCGGCGCGGGTGCCGGGCGAGCAGCGTGCCGAGCGGGAAGCGGGACCCGGCGGCCGGCGGCGTCTCGGCGAGCGCGTCGGGCTTGCCGTCGGGGGCCGACGCGAACACCGGTGACTCGGAGATCGTCGAGCGCACCCACAGGCCCACCACGACCAGCACCGTGCTGAGCAGGAACGGGATCCGCCAGGCCCAGTCGGCGAACGCGTCCCGGCCCGCGAGGTTCAGGGTGGGCAGGATGACGGCGCTGGACAGCAGGAAGCCGAGCGAGGGGCCGGCGTTCGGGATCGACGCGTACAGCGCGCGGCGGCCGGGCGGCGCGTGCTCCGCGGCGAGCAGCACCGCCCCGCCCCACTCGCCGCCCAGGCTCACGCCCTGCAGCAGCCGGAGCGTCACCAGCAGCACGGGGGCGAGCAGCCCGGCGGTCTCGTACGTCGGGAGCAGGCCGACGCCGACCGTGGCCACGCCCATCAGGAGGAGCGAGACGACCAGGGCCCGCCGTCGGCCGAGCCGGTCGCCGATGGTCCCGAACAGCACGACGCCGAGCGGACGGGCGAGGAAGGCCGCCGCGAAGGTGAGGAACGCCGCCAGGGAGGAGACGGTGGCGTTGTCGGAGGGGAAGAAGGCGGGGCCGAGGACGAGCGCGCTGGCGGTGCCGTAGACCGCGAAGTCGTAGTACTCGATCGTCGTGCCGACCAGGCTCGCGGCGGCGACCCGCGACGCCTTGGTCTCGGCGGGCCGAACGGCCGGCGACGGCGGCGGCGGGGACGCGGACGGTCTCGGGTCTGTCGGGGCGGAAACGGCGTCGGCGGCGGTATTGGACGGCAATTCAGGCATGGGGAGTCACTTCCGGTACGCCCGGTGTGTGGGGGCCGGGGCCGAATGGGGAGAGGGGGCCTAGCATGTAACACGAACCGGAGCGCCCTTGTCACCCCAATCTCCGAATTGAATTTCAGCTCCGCGATTGTCTTCGGTCCTTCGGGGTTCTCACCGGAAAAGCGGGCCAAATTACACGTGACACCGCTGTAAAGCCTGCGATGCGGCCATGCGTCCGGGCAGACCGGCCCAAGGTGCATGGAAGCCACCCGAACAGCACCCGTGGACGGCGTCAACCCGTCTCAGCTGTCAGAACGCTGTCAAATAGTCATGCGGCCGAGGGCATGAATATTTGGGAGCGATTACGCCTTGCCAACGGCTGATCACTCACGGAATGCTGATCCAGGGGAACTTGAAAGTTCTATGACCATCGTTTTTCGGACATGGCGACCGCATCAGACTGCACCGGTCCGACATTCCTGAATGCGGCCTCCGAGCTGGGAAGGCGCATTACCCATGCTGAAAACCGGCAAGTTATTACGCCTGAGAAGACTTTCGCTGGCGGGGGACGGCCGGCATCTCTTCGTGCCTCTCGACCACAGTGTTTCGGACGGTCCGATCGTCCCCGCCGACAAGTGGGACGACCTGTTGCGCGCGCTGGTGGACGGCGGGGCCGACGGGATCATCGTCCACAAGGGACGGGCCCGCTCCTTCGCGCCGGACGTCCTCAAGCGCTGCGCGCTGGTGGTGCATCTGAGCGCCAGCACCGCCTGTTCCGCCGACGTCCACGCCAAGGTGCTGGTCGCCGACGTCGAGGAGGCGCTGCGGCTCGGTGCGGACGCGGTGAGCGTCCATGTGAACATCGGCTCGGACACCGAGTCCCGGCAGCTCGCCGATCTGGGCGCGGTGGCTCGTTCCTGCGAGGTCTGGGGCATGCCGCTGATCGCGATGGTCTATCCGCGCGGCCCCCGGATCGAGGACCCGCGCGACCCCGCCCTCCTCGCCCATCTGGCCAATGTCGCCGCCGATCTGGGCGCGGACATGGTGAAGACCTCCGTGGCGCTGCCGATCGAGCGGATGGCCGAAGTGGTGGCCGGCAGCCCCATCCCCGTCCTCGCGGCGGGCGGTCCGCCGGACGACTCCGACCTCGTCGAGTACGGCGCCGCGGTGATGGCCGCCGGCTGTCAGGGGCTGGCCGTCGGCCGCCGGATCTTCTCCCACCCCGCGCCCGCCGCGCTGGTGTCCCGCCTGTCGGCGGTCGTGCACGGCGACGAACCATCTGCTGACATGGACATGACTAAATACTCGACGATCGTGGCAGGAGTGGCATGAGGTTCGCATGGATCGACCTGCGTGAGGTTCCCCGTCCGCAGCTCCAGGCGGTGGTCGACGCGGCAATCCACGCCCGGATGGCCGGAGTCGTCGCCTCCGACGCCAAGTTGCTGGGAACCCTGCCGCCGACCGTCACCCGGGTGCTGGTCGGCGGCGGGCACGCGCCGGCGCCGACGCCCGCCGCCGTGAAGAAGTCCGGCGACAAGGAGACCAAGTCCCCCTCCGACGAGGGCACTTCACCGCTCGGTGCCGGGATCGACGTACTCCTGCGGAAGTTCGGCACCCAGGACGAGCTGGACGCCCTCGCCGCCGATCACCGCGCGTCCAGTGACCAGCAGGTCTCCGGTTTCATCGACGTACGGGACGACCGCACCCTCCGACTGTCCTGCGCGGGCGCCATGGCGCTGCCGTACACCGTCATCCACTTCGCCGACCCGACCAAGATCCCGCTGGAGATCGTCCTCGCCGCGGCCGAGTCCGCCGAGGGCAAGCTGGTGACCGTCGTCGACGGCCTGGAAGAGGCCGCGATCGTCTTCGACGTCCTCGAACGCGGCTCGGACGGCATCCTGTTCACACCCCGCAGCGCCGACGACGTGTTCGCGCTGGCCCGCCTGCTGGAGGCCACCACACCCCAGCTGGAGCTGTCCACGCTCACCGTGGAGAGCATCCGGCACGTCGGCCTCGGCGACCGGGTCTGCGTGGACACCTGCTCGCACTTCGAGGAGGACGAGGGCATCCTCGTCGGCTCCTACTCCTCCGGGTTTGTACTGTGCTGCAGCGAGACGCACCCGCTGCCGTACATGCCGACCAGGCCGTTCCGGGTCAACGCCGGCGCCCTGCACTCGTACACCCTCGGCCCCGACAACCGCACCAACTACCTCAGCGAGGTCGGCTCCGGCAGCGCCCTGCTGGCGGTCGGCGCCGACGGCCGGACCCGGAGGGTGGTGGTCGGCCGCGCCAAACTGGAGTCCCGGCCGCTCCTGGAGATCCGCACCCACGCCGAGGACGGCCGACTGGTCAGCCTGACCGTGCAGGACGACTGGCACGTCCGCGTGCTCGGCCCCGGCGGCAAGGTCCTCAACGTCACCGAACTGCGGGCGGGCGACGAACTGCTCGGCTACCTGGCCGCGGACAAGCGCCATGTCGGCCTGCCCATCGGCGAGTTCTGCAAGGAGGTCTGAGGCCCCATGGACGACTCCCTGGAGGAGGCGGTCCAGAGCCTCTTCGACGCACAGGACGACGACGGCCTCCCGTATCTGATCCACCGCCAGGAAACCGTCACCCGCGGCGAGTTGCGCGAGCGGGTGGCCAAACAGGCCGCCCTCTTCGCCGGTTACGGCATCGGCCCCGCCAGCACCGTCGGGCTGCGGACGCCGCCCAGCTTCACCCAGGTCGAGGTACTGCTCGCGCTGTGGCGGCTCGGGGCCCAGGTGCTGCTCTTCGACTTCCGGCTCAAACCGGCCGAGGTCGCCGGGCTCTGCGCCTCCTGCCGGCCGCAGTTCATGGTCAGCGCGGGCGTCAACGTCCGGGCGACGTTCGGATTCCGGTCCGAGTACGAGGTCCTCACCGAACGCCGGGGCGGCGGCCGGCCGGCCGCCACCGACCACCGGCTGGTCCAGTTCAGCTCGGGCTCCACCGGACGGCCGAAGGTGATCGGCAGAACAGCCCGCTCGCTCACCGAGGAGGTCGAGCGGTTCGCCGGGGTCCCCGGCATGCCGGGCCGCGGCGACCGGCTGCTGCTGCTCAGCTCGACCGCGCACAGCTTCGGGCTGGTCGCCGGACTGCTGCACTCCCTCGCGGCCGGGGTCGCGGTCGTCTTCGCCCCCCGGATCTCCGCCCGTGACATCCTGCGGACCGCCGTCGACCACCGCGTCACCGCCCTGTTCGGCGTGCCGATGCACTACGAACTGCTCGCCGCAGCCGTCGACCCGCCCGCGCTGCCCGAGCTGCGGATCGCGGTGTCGGGCGGCGAGCTGATGCCCCCACCGGTCGCCGCCCGGTTCGCCGAACGCTACGCGGTGCCGGTCGGCGAGTCCTACGGGACCACCGAGTCCGGAGTGGTCGCCATGGACACCGGCGGCGCACTGCGGCCCGCGGTCGGCCGGGCCGCCCCGGGCGTGGTGCTGCGCGTGCGCCACGGCGAACTGGACGTCGCCCTGGCGGAGACGCCCTACCTCCACGACTCCGGCGGCGCGCAGTACGCCGACGGCTGGCTGCACACCCGGGACCGGGCCACCGTGGACGGCTCCGGAGCGGTACGGGTGCACGGCCGCGCCGACTCCCTCGTGGTGATCGGCGGACTCAAGGTCGACCTCGTCGAGGTGGAGAACGTCCTGCGGGAGCATCCGGCCGTCGCACAGGCCGTCCTGGTCCACGAGGACGTCACCGAGGCGTACGTCACGGTGGCCGCCGGAGCCGGGCAGCCGTCGCCGGAGGAACTGCTGCGCTGGTGCCGGGAACGGCTGGCCGACCACAAGCTGCCCCGGGTCGTACGGCTGCTGGAGACCCTGCCCCGCACCTCCAACGGAAAGCTGCTGCGCCAGGCGGAGGCGTTGCGCTCCGCGCATTGAACCGGCGTGACACCGGCTGTCCGGTCGTCCCGAAATCACTCACTGGAGACATTGATCATGAGTACGTCGACCCTGGAAGACGAGATCCGCGAGTTCGTCCTGACCGCGGTCATCGACGAGATGAACATCCTGACCAGCCGCGACGGCATCACGGACGAGAGCCCGGTGACCGTCGGCGGGCTGGACGTGGACTCGCTGAGCCTGATCGAGCTCACCCTGCGGCTGGAGTCGCGGTTCGGCGTGGAGATCCCGGACACCGACATCGAGGCGCTGGCCTCCCTGACGCTCGGCGCGCTGGTCACCGAGGTCGTCCGACGCGGTGCGAAGGCATGAGGACGGCCCTGTTCACCACCGCTTCCGTCCGGGAGCTGCTGGCGGACCGCAACGTCTTCCCGGGACTGCCCGACGACCTCGGCGACGACGCCGAACTCGTCCTGGACTCCCTCGGGCTGGTGTGGCTCCTGCATGTGGTGGAGGAGCGCTACGGCCTGGTCGTGGAGCCCAGTGACGAGGACATCGCCGGACTGACCTCGCTGCGGCGCCTCACCGACTACCTGAGCGCCGCCGCACCGGCCCCGGCCGCAGGGGGCGATCGCGATGGCCGCTGAGGTCACGGTCACCGGATTCGGCGTCCGCACCGCGTTCGGCACCGGCGCCGAAGCCCTGCGGCGCGGGGTCTTCGCGGGAGTCCACTCCTTCGCCCCCACCACGAGGTTCGACACCGGCCCGTACCGTACGCCGATGGCGGCCGCCGCCCCGGACGGACCCGAAGCGGTCGAGGACTGGGCCCTGCGCCACGCGCTCGACCTGTGCGGCGGCCAGGCCCTCGACATGGCGGGCCTGCGCCCGGGCGCCGAGGCCGCGGTCCTGCTCGGCATCGCCGGCGACCACACCGCCGTCACCCGCTACTGGCGGGCGCGCGCGGGTTCCCCGACCGGCACGAAGACACCGCTCTCCGACGCCGTGCCCGCCCGGCTCACCGAGGCGCTGGCCGACGGCCTCGGACTCACCGGACCGCGGCTGACCTTCACCAACGCCTGCGTCGCCTCCGCCGCGGCCATCGTGCACGCCTGCCGGCTGATCTCCTCCGGCCGGACCGACGTGGCGGTCTGCGCGGGCGGATACCTCGTGGAGGAGGAGACCTTCGGGAAGTTCGACTCCGGACGGGCGCTGTCCCGGGACGGCAGGGTGCGCCCGTTCAGCGCCGACCGCAGCGGACTGCTGCTGGGCGACGGGGTGGCCGTCGTCGTCCTGGAGTCCGCCGAGCACGCCCGGCGGCGCGGCGCCCGGCCGCTGGCGTCCGTGGTGGGCTGGGGCGCGGCGACGGACGCCCACCACATCGCCCAGCCGCACCCGCAAGGCGCCGGCCTCGCCCGCGCGGCCCGGCAGGCGACCCGGCTCGCCGGCGACCCGGACGGGGCGGCCCTCGGCTATGTCAACGCCCACGGCACCGGCACCAAGTACAACGACGGGGCCGAGACCCGCGGACTGCGGGCCGCCTTCCCCGAGCACGCCGAGTCGATACCGGTCAGCTCCACCAAGAGCACCACCGGCCACCTCCTGGAGGCGGCCGGCGCGGTGGAGTTCGTCATCACGCTGCTGGCCCTGACGGACGGCGTGCTGCCGCCGACCGCCGGATACACCGCCGCGGACCCCGAGTGCGACCTCGACTACGTGCCGAACCGGCCGCGCCAGGCCGATCTGCGCCGGGCCCTCACCGTCAACGCCGCCTTCGGGGGCGCCAACACCGCACTCGTCCTGGAGCGGCCATGACGACCGAGCCTCTGCTGCGCTCCCCCCTGGGCTTCCTCGCCGTCGCCACCGCCACCCATGGCACCGGGGCGGACGACGACATCACACTGCCGAAACTGCCCGGCTTCGTGGAGTCCGCCTTCAGCCCGCTGGCCTACGAGGTGAGCAGCCGCTGTCTCACCGAGCGCCCCGGCGACGGCGCACGCACCGCCGTCGCGCTGGCCGCCCTGACCGGCGACACCACCACCGCCGACCTGGCCGGCAGCCGCATGGTCGCCGGGCGGGTCCACAACCCGCTGCTGTTCATGCAGGCCACCCCCAACTCCGTACTGGGCCACATCAGTCGGGAGTTCGGCATCACCGGGCAGATGTTCAGCGTCTCCACCCTCGACGACCCGGTGACCGAACTGCTCGCCATGGCGGACCTGCTCCTGGAGGACCCGGAGCTGGACCGCGTCCTGGTGCTGGGCGTGGAACTGGGCGGCGGCACGCGCCTGGCCGCCGTGCACCGGGAACTCGCCGCCGACAGCGGCCGACCGGTCCCTCACCTCCCGGCCTCCGCGGGCCTCGCCGCCGCGCTGCTCCTCGGACGCCCCGACCCCGGGACCCCGGTCACCATCCGCTCGGCCGAGCCGGCCGACGACACCGACGAGACCGGGGAGCCGCGGCACCACGGCAGCGTCCAGGGCCTGTTCGACCTGGCCGCCGCCCATCGCCGACTGCTGCGGGACGGCGGCAGCCACCACCTCGCGAGCGGGCCCGGGGCACGGCGCGGCCCCGCCGCACTCCTCCTCACCGCCGGCACGGACTCACCCGTGCGGGCCCCCGCCGGAAGGAACGAGACGAAGACCCATGCTCATCAGTAGGCAGGAGCGGGCCCGGATCTGCTCCGACACCGAACTGGGCGCCGGCAACGTCCTGGAACGCCTGAAGGCCTACGGCCGGCCGCTCGACGCACCCGTGCTGCGCACGGACGGCACCTGGCGGGCGCCGGACGGCAGCCGCCCCACGGCGCTGACGCTGGGCCGGCTGTGCGAGGCCGTCGAGACGTACGCGGGCTGGTACACGGCCCGGGGCGTACGCCCCCGCGACCCGGTCGCCGTCCACTCCTTCTCCAGCGTCGAATTCGCCGTGAACTTCCTGGCGTTGACGTCCCTCGGCGCGATCCCGTCGTTCGTCAACGGCAATCTGGCCCCGGACACGGCACGCGCGTACGTGCGTCGACAGGGCGCCGTCGGCGCGTTCACCGACCGGGCGCACCACCAGGTGCTGTCGGGATCCGACCCGGGCCTCGGCTTCTGCGTCACCGCCGCCGACATCCGCCCGGAGCACCGCGCGTCGCTGCCCCAGGCGTACCCGTACCGGCACGACCCGAGCGACCCGGTGCTCATCTCGCACTCCTCCGGCACCACCGGCCTGCCCAAGGGCGTGCCGCACACCCACCGGACCCTGATGTACGCGCAGGTGCACCGGCTGCGCTACTCCACCGGCACCGACATGGAACGCACCCTCGTGGGCCTGCCGGGCGCCCACAACGCCATGGTGGCGACCCTGCTCTACTGCCTGTTGCTGCACACCGACATCAAGCTTCTCTCCAGCCAGCGCGGCGCCGAAGTCCTCGACGGCGTCGAGGAGTTCCGGCCGACGACGGTGCTCGCCTTCGCCGGGACCTTCGGCGAGATGGCCGCCGAGGACCTGTCGAAGCGTGACCTGTCGAGTGTGCAGGTGTGGTTCAACACCGGCGACGCGGCGCACGAGGCGCACATCCGGGCGCTCGTCCGGCACGGCAGCCACCTGGAGATCCGCCGGGACCTGAGCCGCGTACGGGTGGACGGCTCGGTCTTCGTGGACGGGCTCGGCTCCTCGGAGGCCGGCTACTCCGTCTTCCACAACCGGCACACCAAGGACACCGCCGCCTACGCGCGCTGTGTCGGCAAGCCGATCAGCTTCGCCGAGGCCGCCGTGCTCGCCGAGGACGGCACCCCGCTGCCGCCCGGCGAGATCGGCCGTCTCGGCCTCAAGTCCCCGACCCTCACCCCCGGTTACTGGAACGACTCGCTGACCTGGAACCGGCTGCGGCTCGGCGGCTACTGGCTCACCGGGGACCTCGCCCAGCGGGACGAGGACGGCAACTTCTACCACCTCGACCGGGTGCCGGACGCGATCCGCACCCGCGCCGGCCTGGTCCTCAGCACCCGCACCGAGGAACTCCTGCTGGCCGCGATGCCAGAACTGGCGGACTGCACGGTGGTCGGCGTGGCCCCGGACGGCGTCCGCGCGGACTGGGACGGCGACGGCGAGGCCGAGGCGTACGTCCTCCTCCAACTCGCCGACGACCGACTCGCCGAAGAGCAGGCCGAGAGTGGCGGTGCGGACGACGAGGCGTGGACCGCGCGGGTCAACGCGGTGCTGACCGAGGCCGGATTCCCCCCGGTGCACCGCGCCCTGCGGATGAAGCCCGACGACGTGGCCAAGGGCGCCACCGGCAAGGTTCTCAAACGAGTCATGCGCGACCGGTTCGCCGCCGTCGCCGCCGAGGAGCAGCACGCATGAGCACGGACACGAACACAGGCTCAGACGGCGTCAACCATCGCGCGCGGGCGGGCGAGGCGTACCGGCTGTGGTGGCAGCACGACGCCCACTGGTACCAGGGCGTGGCCGCGCGGTTCGGACAGCAGGCCGCGAACGAGCTCAACGCCGAGGCGCTGCGCAAGGTCGCCCTGCACGTCGGGCAGCGGGTGGCCCGGCTCGCCGGCGCGCTCCCCGACAGCGGGGACCCCGGCAAGGACCTGGAGGAGGTGCGCCGCCGCTACGACGAGTGCGGCGACCGGATGTTCCCGCCGGAACTGCGCAACGCCTCCACCGAGGTCGAGGACGACGATCTGATCGTCCTCACCCTGAAGCGGAACTTCGCCGTCACCATGGTCCGGATGGCCGGTTCGCTGGACGGCTACCGGTGCCCGTGCACCGACATCCACGCGGGCTGGTCCGAGGGGCTCGGCGTGACCCTGACCGAGAACCGGGCCGAGAGCTGTCTGCGCGACGGCGACAAGGCGTGCCGGCTGCTGATGCGGGTGGCCGGTCCGGCCGCCTCCAGGACGGAGGGCTGACTCATGCGGATACTCGTCGCAGGGGCGACCGGAGTGGTCGGACGCCCGCTGGTCGGCGCGCTGCGGGCCCGCGGCCACGAGGTGAGCGCGCTGGTCCGGGACGGGTCGCGGGCCCCGGACGCGGACCGGGTCCTCGTCGCCGACGCCCTCGACCGCGAGGCGGTCCTGTCGGCGGTCTCGGCCGCCCGTCCGGAGGCGGTCGTCCATCAGCTGTCGGCGTTGCGGCTGCTGCGCGACGACCCTCCGGCCGCCTTCGCGCAGACCGCACGGCTGCGCACCGAGGGCACCGCCCATCTGGTCGAGGCGGCCCGCGCGGCCGGCGCCCGGCGACTGGTCGCCCAGTCCATCGCCTTCGCCGCCGCCCCGGCCGGGCCCGCTGTCCTCGACGAGGACGCGCCGCTGTACACGGACGCCCCGGATCCGGGCTGGTCCGCCACCGTGCGGGCCGTCGCCGCACTGGAGCGGCTGACGCTGAGCAGCGCGGACCTGGGCGGCCTGGTGCTGCGCTACGGCACGCTGTACGGCCCCGGGACCGCGTACGCGCGCGACGGCGGGACCGGGCAGCGGGTGCTCGCCGGGAAGCTTCCGCTGCCCGAGGGCGGGGCCGGGATCACCTCGTTCCTGCACGTCGAGGACGCCGTGGGGGCGACCGTCGCGGCCGTCGAGTCGGCGGCCACCGGCGTGCTCCACATCGCCGACGACGAACCGGCCCCGGCCGCGCAGTGGCTGCCGCAGTACGCCCGCGCGCTCGGCGCCCCGCCCCCGCGCACGATCCCGGCGGCGACGGCGCCCCGGCTGCTGGGCTGGTTCATGGCTCATCAGCTCACCGCGGCACGCGGGGCGGCCGCCGACCGGGCCCGTGCGGCGCTGGGCTGGAAGCCGCTGCGGCCGAGCTGGCGCGACGGGCTGGGCCAGGAATGACCGACCCCGTCGGCGCCCTCTCCGTGTGCGTGATCGGGGCCGGTCCGCGCGGGTTGTCGGTCCTGGAGCGGATCTGCGCCAACGCCGCGGGCACCGGCCGGCCGGTCGCGGTGCATCTCGTCGACCCGTACCCGCCCGGTCCGGGCGCGGTGTGGCGCACCGACCAGCCGCGCGAACTGCTGATGAACACGGTCGCCTCCCAGGTGACCCTGTTCACCGACGACAGCGTGGCCTGCGCCGGACCGATCGTGCCGGGGCCCAGCCTGTACGCATGGGCGCGCACGATCGCGCAGGGCGCCGACGACCACCCGGCCCGGGTCCTGGACGAGGCGCGCCGGCTCGGCCCGGACACCTACCCGACCCGGGCCTTCCACGGCCACTACCTGGAGTGGGTCTTCCAGCACCTGTTACGCACCGCACCCGAGGAGGTGACGGTCCACCCGCACCGCTCGACGGCCGTCGCGCTGCACGACACCCCCGACGGGCGGCAGACGGTCACCCTGGCCGACGGCCGCCCGCTGACCGGGGCGGACGCCGTGGTGCTGGCCCTCGGCCACGGGGAGCTGACCCCGGACCGGGAAGAGCGCGCACTGGCCGACTTCGCCGACCGGCACGGCGCGACCTACGTCGGTCCCGCCAACCCGGCCGACATCCGGCTGAGCGGGATCGCCTCGGGCACACCCGTCGCCCTGCGCGGCCTCGGCCTCAACTTCTTCGACTGTCTGGCGCTGCTCACCGAGGGCCGCGGCGGCACGTTCAAGGAGAGCGAGACCGGCCTGGTCTACCTCCCGAGCGGCAACGAGCCCGTGCTGTACGCCGGTTCGCGGCGCGGAGTGCCGTACCACGCCCGGGGCGAGAACGAGAAGGGGGCGCTCGGCCGCCACCATCCCCGCTTCCTCACCCCCGAAGTCATCGCCGGGCTGCGGCGGCGGGCGGACGACGGTCGTCCCGTCGCCTTCCGCGACGCGCTTTGGCCGCTGATCGACCGCGAGGTGCGCACCGTCTACCACGAGGCGTGGATCCGCGCCGCCCACGGGACCCGGGCCGCCGAGGAGTTCGTCCGGTCCACGCTCGACGGCCGGTGCCCGCAGGAGCCGCTGCTGGACCGCTACGCGGTGCCGCCCGGCGAGCGCTGGGACTGGCGGCGCATCGAACGCCCCTACGGCGAGCGGACCTTCGCCGGCCGCGACGAATTCCGGCACTGGCTGCTGGAGTATCTGCGCCGGGATCTCGCCGAGGCCCGGCTGGGCAATGTCAGCGGGCCGCTGAAGGCCGCCCTGGACGCCCTGCGGGACCTGCGCAACGAGATCAGGCTCGTCGTCGACCACGGCGGGCTCCCCGGCGACTCCTACCAGGCCGAACTCGACGGCTGGTACACGCCGTTGAACGCCTTCACCTCGATCGGCCCGCCCGCCTTCCGCATCGAGCAGCTCATCGCGCTGATCGAGGCCGGAACGCTCCACCTCCTCGGTCCGGGGATGCGGGTACGACCGTCGGCGCGCGCGGGCGGATTCCTCGTGGACGCCGAACCGGTCGCCGAGCCACCGGTGTCGGTCGGCACGCTGATCGAGGCCCGGCTGCCCGCCGTCGACGTACGGCGCAGCGCGAACCCCCTGCTGAGCGGGCTGCTGGCGGCCGGCGCCTGCGTCCCGTACCGGCTCGGGGGCCACGAGACCGGCGGACTGGCCGTGACCGGCGGCGCGGCCCGGCTGGTGGACGCGGCGGGCCGGGCCCACCCGCGCCGCTTCGCGTTCGGCGTGCCGACGGAAGGCGTGCGCTGGGTGACGGCGGTCGGCGTCAGACCCGGCGTCGGCTCGGTGACGCTGGAGGACTCGGACGCGATCGCCCGCGCCGCACTGCTGCTCCCCGAGGCGTGAGTGCCGGTGCTCAGCAAGCTTTTGACGAGACATCAGATACGAGACGCAGGGAGTCGATGAGCGTGAACGCGCTGTCCGCGGGTACCGACGCGGGCCTGCTCGCCCCCACCTGGGCGGACACGCCGGTCGCGGCCGAAGTGACCGACGAGGCATGGCTGCAGGCCATGCTGGACGTCGAAGTGGCGCTCGCCCGCGCCCAGTCCGCCGTCGGGCTCACCCCGGCCGCCGCGGTGGAGACGATCCGCACGGCCGCCCGCGAGGACCCGCTGGACCCGGTCGCCCTCGCCCGTGCGGCCCGGGCCGCGGCCAACCCGGTGGTCGCACTCGTCGCCGCCTTCACCGAGGCGGTCGCCGCCCGGGACCCGGCCGCCGCCGAGTACGTGCACCGCGGCTCCACCAGCCAGGACATCCTCGACTCGGCGGCCATGCTGATCGCCCGCCGGGCGCTCGGGCTGATCGCCGCCGACCTGGACCGCGTCCGCGCCGCCCTCGCCGCGCTGGCCGACACCCACCGCCACACCGTGCTGGCCGGACGCACCCTGACCCAGCACGCGGTGCCGACGACCTTCGGCCTCAAGGCGGCCGGCTGGCTCCACTCGGTCGGCGACGCCCTGGCCCGCGTACGAGCCGTGGCGGCCGGCCTCCCGGCCCAGCTCGGCGGCGCGGCGGGCACCCTCGCCGCATACGGCGAGTACGCGGTCCTGGACGGCGGCGAGGCGGAGAACGCGGTGGAACTGCTGCGGCCGTTCGCACAGGCGCTGGAGCTGGCCGAACCGGTGCTCCCGTGGCACACCGCGCGCACGCCCGTCGCCGAACTGGGCGCCGTGCTCCAGCAGGTCACCGGGGCGCTCGGGAAGTTCGCGCTCGATGTGCAGACGCTCGCGCGCACCGAGATCGGCGAGCTGTCCGAGCCGGCGGCGGCCGGACGCGGAGGCTCGTCGGCCATGCCGCAGAAACGCAACCCCGCGCTCGCCACACTGATCGTGTCGGCCGCCCGGCAGGTACCCGCCCACGCCCTGGTCCTGGCCCAGTGCATGCTCGCCGAGGACGAGCGGCCGGCCGGGGCCTGGCACGCCGAATGGCAGCCGCTGCGGGAGGCCCTGCGGCTGGCGGGCGGGGCCGCGCACACCGCCGTGGAACTCGCCGAGGGCCTGGTCGTGCATCCGCGGCGGATGCGCGCCAACCTCGAACTGACCGGCGGCGCGATCGTCGCCGAACGGCTCACGGCGGCCCTGGCCCCCGCACTCGGCAAGGCACGGTCGAAGCAGGTGCTGACCGCCGCCACGGCCGAGGCGGAGCACAGCGGCCGCCCCCTCGCCGACGTCCTCTCGGACGATCCCGAACTGATCGCCCGCCTCACCCGGGACCGACTGACCGAACTCCTCGACCCGACCCGGTACACGGGCGCGGCCGACGCCCTCGTCGAGCGCGCGCTGCGCGCCTACGGCGACGCCGACGACACCCGCCCGCGCGCGGACGGAGGCATCCGATGAGCGCCCCGAGCCGCACCGAGGAGAGCACGAAACCGGCGGCGCCTCCCCGGTCCTGGCCGGTCCTCGTGGTCGTCGTCTGCGCCCAGATGCTGATCTGGCTGGACACCTCGATCCTCAACGTGGCGGTCACCACCCTGGCCGACCCGGACCGCGGACTCGGCGCGAGCCCCGCCGCGCTGGAGTGGGTCGCGAGCGCCTACACCCTGGTGTTCGCCGGCACCCTGTTCGCGGGCGGCGCGCTCGCCGACCGCTTCGGCCCGCGGGCCACCCTCTTCGCCGGACTCGCCCTCTTCGGCATCGCCTCCGGAGCCGGCGCGTTCGCCGGGAACGCGGGCTGGCTGATCGTGGCGCGCGCCTTCATGGGCGCGGGCAGCGCGCTGCTGATGCCCGCGACCCTGTCGGTCATCGTGCAGAGCACCCCGGCGGAGAAGCGCACCCGCGCCATCGCGATCTGGAGCTCCTCCAGCGCCCTGGGCGTGGCCGTCGGCCCGGTCGCGGGCGGGGCCCTGCTCAGCCACTTCTGGTGGGGTTCGGTCTTCCTGGTCAACGTGCCGATCGTGGCCCTGTGCCTGGCCGGGGTGGTGGCCGTGGTGCCCGCGCTGAAGAGCCCGGTGCGCAGGGTGCTCGACCTGCCCGGCCTCGCGCTGTCGGTGCTCGGCCTCGGCGGTGTCGTCTACGGCATCATCGAGCTCGGCAACGGCCGGAGCTGGCACGGGGCACACGTCCTGGTGCCCCTCGTCCTGGGCGCGGCGCTGCTGACGGCCTTCGTCGCGGGCCAGCGCAGATCCCCCGCGCCCAGCCTGGACCTGCGGCTCTTCCGGCAGCCCGGGTTCACGGCGGGGAGCGTGGTGCTGCTGATCGCGTTCATGGCGCTGGCCGGGCATCTGTTCTACGCGGCCTTCTACCTCCAGGGGCCCCGCGGCCTCTCCCCGGCCCACGCCGGAACCGTGATGATCTCCGCCGCGGTCGGCATCCTCCTGGGCAGCCAGGCCTCCCCGGCGATGAGCAGACTGCTGTCCGCCCGCTGGACGGTCGCGGCCGGAGTCCTCGTCACGGCCGCCACCTACGTCGGCTATCTGTGGTGCGACGGACGGACCCCGATCCCGGTCGTCGCCGCGCTGCTGTGGGTCCAGGGCTTCGGCATGGGACTGGTCGGCACGCCGGTCACGGCCGTGATGATGAGCGCGGTGCCCGCGCGGCTCGCGGGCGCCGGATCGGCCGTCAACAGCGTCACCCGGCAGGTCGGCGGGACGCTCGGGGTGGCCATGGCCGGCTCGATCCTCTCCGGCGTCTACCGGGCGCGCATGGCGGACGCCACCCTGCCCACGGCTGCGCAGGGGCTGTCACCCGGGGCCGCGGAACAGGCCCGGACCTCGGCCGAGGCGGCCCGCTCGCTGGCCGGTTCGCTGCGGCTGCCGGAGCTGGCCGCCACGGCCGACCGCGCCTTCCTCGACGCGATGTACGCGGCCACTTTCTGGATCGCGGTCCTGGCCTTCGTCGGATGCGTCGTGGCCGCTGTCGGCCTGCGCCCGCGCGGGGCCGCGCACGGCGCGAGTGAAGGGAACGGAGGGAACTGAGATGACCGGGGGCGACGCGCGCACGGCCGCTCGGTCGGTCCTCGTGACCGGCGGGAACCGGGGCATCGGGTTGGCCGTAGCCCGCCGTTTCGCCGCGGCGGGAGACCGGGTCGCGGTCACCTGCCGCGGCGAGCGGCCGCCCCCGGACGCCGGTCTCCTCGCCGTCCGCTGCGATGTGACGGACGGCTCGCAGGTCGACCGGGCCTTCGAGGAGGCCGAGGCCGCCCACGGCCCGGTCACGGTGCTGGTCGCCAACGCGGGCGTCACCGGCGACCGACTGCTGGTGCGGATGAGCGAGGAGGACTTCACCTCGGTGATCGACACCAACCTCACCGGAGCCTTCCGGGTGGTCAGGCGCGCGCTGCGCGGGATGCTCGGGCAGGGCCACGGCCGGATCGTGCTGATGTCCTCCACCGCGGCCCTGCACGGGGCCGCCGGACAGACCGACTACGCGGCGGCGAAGGCGGGGCTGGTCGGGTTCGCCCGCTCACTGACCCATGAACTCGGCGCCCGGGACATCACCTGCAACGTGGTCGCCCCCGGACTGACCGAGACGGACATGAGCCGCGCGCTCACCGAGGAGCAGCGCCGCAACCTGCTCAGCCGGACCCCGGCGGGCCGCCTGACCCACCCCGACGAGGTCGCCGACGCGGTCGCGTTCCTGGCCGGCATCGGCGCCGGGTACGTGCGCGGCGCGGTCATACCGGTCGACGGAGGCGCCGGACTCGGGCACTGAACCGAGTGGGCCGTTGGTCGACCGACGGCGCGGGAAGTCCCGTCCGCACTGAGCCATTGGCCCAGTGGATTTCCCACCGGTTGAACCATCAGCCCTCCTGATGCTGAGATGTCCCCGTCGATGGCGCTGCGGACCCCGCGGCGCCTTTCTCATGCCGTGGGTCAGGGCAGGGTGCAACAGCGTGCATCAGATGGGGAAAGGGCGGGGCAGTGTGCTGAAGAGGGCGTTCGTCGCACCGGATCCGGGGCGCGCGCGGCTGCGGTTCGCCTCCCGGGCGGTGCTCGGCATCGGGCTCGCCGTCGCGCTGTGCGGCCTGGCCGGGCATTCGCTGGCAGCCGCCGTCACCGGCGGTCTGGCCGCGCTGCTCGCCCTGTTCACGGTGACCGACCCGACGGTGCGGGGGCAGGCCGTCACGACCGCGCTGCTCCCCGTCGTCGGACTGCCGGTGCTCGCTCTCGCGGCCGTCCTGCACGACACGCCCGTCGCCCGTGACCTGGCCTTCCTCGCCGTCGTCGGGGCCGGGGCGTACGTGCGGCGCTGGGGGCCGCGCGGGCACTCGCTCGGCGTGTTCGCGTTCATGACCTTCTTCGCCGCCCAGTTCCTGCAGACCGTCCCCGCCCAGCTGCCCGAGCTGTACGCGGCGGTGCTGATGTCGCTGGGGGCGGCTTCGGCGGTGCGCTTCGGCCTGTGGTGCTACGAGCGCCGCTCACCCGTGCCGCCGGCCGTCGTCCCGCCGACCGGCGGCACGGGCCTGGCGCGGATCACGACACGGCAGGCGATGCAGGCGACGGTCGCGGCCGGGATCGCCCTCGTCGTCGGACAGGCGCTGTCGGACCAGCGGTGGTACTGGGCGGTGGGCGCGACCTGGTGGGTGTTCGTGAACACCACCTCGCGCGGTGAGACGCTGGTGCGGGGGTTCCGGCGATTCCTCGGGACCGTCATCGGGATCGCCCTGGGCCTGCTGGTGGCCGTGCCCCTGCACGGGGATCCGGTGGCGACCGCGGTGATCGTCGCGATCAGCGTCTTCGGCATCTTCTACTCCGCCGCCGTCTCCTACACCTGGATGATGCTCGCCGTCACGGTCCTGGCCAGCGCCCTCTACGGACTGCTCGGTCTGCTCGATCCGGCCCTGCTCGCCCTGCGGGTGACCGAGACGGCCGTCGGGGCGCTGGGCGCGGTGCTGGCGGTGCTGCTGGTGCTCCCGGTGACCACGCACTCCGTCACCGACGCCTGGGTGGAACGGGCGCTGCGCTGTGTGCACGCCTGCACCGCCGAGGCCGGCGCCCGGCTCGCCGGCTCTCCGACGGCGGACCCGGCCCGGCGCGTGGCCGAGCTGGAGCAGATCCTCGCCCGGGTCCGGCTGTCGCTGGCCCCGCTGGTGCATCCGCTCAGCCCCCTGCGGGCGCGCGGGGCGCGGGCCCGGCACGTGCTCGCCCTGCTCGACGACTGCGCCCGCGAGGTGCGCGCCCTGGCCGGCGTTGCCGCGGACCCCGAGGCCTCACACGACACCCGCCTCGCCACCGCCTGCCGCCGCGTCGAGTCCACAGTCGAGGCACTGACGGCCGACCCAGCCGAGGGACGGTCCCGCCCGACGCGGGCCACCGCCGCGGGGCCGGCCGAGGGACGGTTCCGCCTGGCGCAGACCGCCGCCGCGGGGCTGGCTGACGGACGGTTCCGCGCCACGCAGCCCGCCGCCGGGCCGGTCGACGGAGGGTTTTGTCCGGCGCAGACCGCCGCTGCGGGGCTGGCCGAGGGACGGTCCCGCCTGGCGCGGGCCGCCGCCGCGGGGCCGGCCGAGGGACGGGTCCGCCCGGCGCGGACCGCTGCCGCTGGGCCGGCTGACGGACGGTTCCGCGCCACGCAGCCCGCCGCCGGGCCGGTCGACGGAGGGTCCCGTCCGGCGCAGACCGCCGCTCCTGGGCCGGTCGACGGAGGGTTCTGCGCCGTGCAGACCGCCGCTGCGGGGCTGGCTGACGGACGGTTCCGCGCCGCGCAGACCGGCGCCGGGCCGGTCGATGAGGGGTCCCGTCCGGCGCAGACCGCCTTCGCTGGGCCGGTTGACGGAGGGTTCCGCCCCGTGCCGCCCGCCTTCGCCCGGCCGGCCGAGGGACGGTTCCGCCTGGCGCAGACCGCCGCCGCCGGGTCGGCTGACGGACAGTTCCGCCCCGCGCAGCCTGCCGCCGGGCCGGTCGACGGACGGTTTCGCCCGGCGCAGACCGCCGCCGCCGGGCCGGCCGAGGGATGGTTCCGTTCGGCGCAGCCCGTCGCCGGGTCGGCTGACGGACGGTGGCGCGCCGCGCAGACCGCCGCCGAGCCGCTGCGCGGTGCTTCGGCCGGGCCGAGCACGGCCCACCCGCACGTCCTAGCCCACCCTCACGGTCTGGCCCAGCTCCACGCGCACGCTCTTCCCCAGCCGCACGTCCTTCCCCACGCGCATGCCCTGTCCCACTTGCACGCCCTGGAGCTGGCTCTCCTCGAACTTGCCGGGCCGCTTCGCCGTTCCGGTCGGGTTCCGATGGGTGCCTGAGTGGCGTCGGCCGGTTGCCTGGGTGTGGCGAGTCGCGGCGGGCGGGATCGCGTGCCTGGTCTAGACCGCTCGTGATCGACTGCTACGGTCACCCCGAGCAACAGCGTCAGCAGCGACAGCGGCGACCCGGGAGGGGACAGCGGTGGCAGACCTCGGCGGAAGGCGACGGCGGGCGTTCATCGGCTCGTTCACGGCGGCTGGAGGGCCCGGGATCGTGGCCGCCGCCGTGGACCCGGCCAATGGCGCACTGACCCCGTTGAGCAGCGTGAACGGCGTACCGGACCCCTCCTATCTGGCCCTGTCGGCCACCGGGGACACGCTCTACGCGGTCAGCGAGACGGCGGACGGCGCGGTGGCCGCCTACCGGGTCACCGGCGACGTGCCCGAACCGGCCGGACCGCCCGTGCCGGTGGACGGCAGCGGCCCCACCCACCTCGCCGTGTTCGACGGACACGTCCTCACCGCCAACTACGGCTCCGGCAGCGTCAGCGCCGTCCCGGTCCACGCCGACGGCACCCTCGCCCGCGTCGCCTCCGGCGTCCTGCGGCACACCGGCTCCGGCCCGCACACCCGGCGCCAGCAGGCCCCGCACGCCCACCAGGTGCAGCCCGACCCGAGCGGGCGCTGGGCGGTCAGCGTGGACCTGGGGACGGACTCCGTGCGGGTGTGCGCCCTGCGCGAGGGCAGCCCCGTCCTGCACCGCGAGCACGCGCTGCGCCCCGGCTCCGGGCCGCGCCATCTGGCGTTCCACCCGGGCGGCCGGTACGCCTACGTCGTCAACGAACTCACCCCGACGGTCACCGTGTGCCGCTGGGAAGCCTCGGACGGCTCGCTGAAGCCGCTGGCCGAGACCGCCGTGCTGCCCGGCGCACCGGCCGGGGACGCCTATCCCTCGGGCCTCGTCGTCTCGCCCGACGGCCGGTTCGCCTGGACGGCCACCCGCGGCGAGGACGTCCTGTCCGTGTTCGCCGTCGCGGACGACGGGGAGACGCTGCGGCTGGTCGGCACCGTGCCCTGCGCCGGGCACTGGCCGCGCGCCCTCGCGGTCTCCGGGTCCGGCGACTTCCTCTACGTCGCGAACGAGCGCTCCGGCGACGTCACCTGGTTCAGCGTGGACCGGGCGACCGGACTGCCCCGCCGCGGCGGCTCGATCCCGGTCCCGGCAGCGTCCTGCGTGGTCCTCGGCTGAGCCCCGAGCCCTGAGCCCCGCCCGCCGGGTGCGGCGGCAGGGCCGAGCACGCGAGGGGCCCGCTCCTGATGGAGCGGGCCCCTCGCGTGGTACGGCGTTCCGACGAACGCTTCCGGCTTCAGCGCACCGGCGCGCCCTGCGGCTGCGGCGGGGCGATGCCGAGGGCGGTCGTGTACTTGGCCAGCGCCAGCTTGCCGATGGCCGGGTACGGGCCGAGTGCCTCGGCCGCCGCGCAGCCGACCTCCTTGGCCGCCTCCTGGACCAGCGTGGCGTCGATCTCCGGGCCGATCAGGTACGGCGCCAGCGCCAGCTGCTGCGAGCCCGACGAGCGCAGCTGCTCGGCGACGGAGGCGATGGAGCCCTCCTGGTCGAGCGCCGCGGCCATCACCGGCACGGCGAGCCGCGCGGCGAGCAGCATGCCGGTGATCCCGGCGGCCTGCACGGCCTCCTCGCCGCCGACGGAGGCCAGGACGATGCCGTCCGCGGCCGTCGCCACGGTGAACAGCCGGGCGCGGTCCGCGCGGGCCAGCCCGGCCTCGGACAGCCGCACGTGCAGCGCCTCGGCGAGCAGCGGGTGCGGGCCGAGCACATCGGTCAGCTCGGCCGCGATCCGGCTCTCCATGACGGCCTGGCGGACCTGGCGCAGCAGCGCGCTGTCGGGGCCGGCCAGCAGCGGCACGACGACGGCCACGGGGCCGTCGGGCTCCTTGACGTCCAGACCGGCGGCACGGGCCTGCTCGAAGCGGGCGGTGCGCTCTTCGGCGGCGTACGCGAGCACGGCCTGGAGCGTGGGGAACTCGCTGTCGTCCCCGTCGAGGTATCCGATGCGCGCGTCGAGGCCGGGAAGCTCGGAGCGGGCGATGCTCACGATCTCCTCGGCGAGGCCGCGCGTGGCCGTGCTGGGCGTGCCCGGCACCGCGAGCACGAGCGCGGGCGCGCCCTCGGGAGCCGCCAAAGGCTCGGGTCGGCGGTGCCGCCCGGGCTGGCGAGGTCGCGGCATTCGTACTGGCAGGCCGGACGCGGGCCCAGTGGGGGAGCTCATGGCGACGCATGTTACTGGCTTCTTGGGCTCCCCTGTTCGGGGAGGGTGCACGTGAGCGGTATCCGTCCGGTTTTGTCTGATGAGTTACGTGCGGATCAGAAGTGATCAGAGTGTTTTCCGGGCGACTTGCCCTCGAAGGAGGTAATCCGAGCCAATCCCCCATTTGGGCCATGACGTACGGCCCCTACGCGCGATGCATCACGATGCGTCACGCCCTCCGCACCACCGTCAGCAGCGTGTTCTCGCTCGGCAGCGTGAGCGTGTCCGTCGCCAGCGCGGTGGCGATGCGCACGGCGCCGTCCAGCGGATCGCCCTCGGGCGGCACCCGCACGGCGTGCGGCAACCGTCTCGCGAGTTCCTCCGCCACGGGGCCGAGCAGGGCCTCGCCGATCCGGAACAGGCCCCCGGTCAGGGCGATCCGGGACGCTCCGCCGGGCGGACACACCGCGGCGGCCGACTCCGCGAGATGCCGGGCCGCCGCGCGCAGGATGCCGGCGGCGACCGGGTCGTCCTGGGCGCACGCCGCGACCTGCGGCGCGAACGCGGCGAGCGCGGCAGCACGGTCCGCGCGGGGGTAGAGCTGACCGGGCAGCCCGGCCATCGGCCCGAACTGTTGTTCGGCGCAGGCCAGGAGAGCAGCCGACCCGCCGGGACGCCCGTCGTGGGCGCGCAGCGCGGCTTCCAGTCCGGCCCGTCCGATCCACGCGCCGCTCCCGCAGTCGCCCAGCAGGTGGCCCCAGCCGTCCGCCCGCTGCCATGCCGTCAGGTCGGTGCCGATCGCGATCAGGCCGGTGCCGGCCGCCACCACGGCGCCCGGCCGCGACCCGAGCGCGCCGACGTAGGCGGTGACGGCGTCGGCCGCGAGCGCGGTCGTCCGGACGCCGAACTCCCGGGCCAGCGCGCCGGGAAGCTCGGCGCGCAGGGCCTCGCCCAGCGTGCCGAGCCCCGCCGCGCCCACGACGGCCGTGGTCGGCGGCGGCGCCCCGGTCTCTTCCCTCAATGCCCGTACCAGCGGCACCAGTTGAGTCATCAGCTCATCCGGGTCGATGCCCCGCGCGCCCATGCCCACCGGCACCTCGGACGCTCGCCGGGCGAGTGCGCCCCGCCCGGCGGTTCCCAGGGCGACCCGCAGACCGGACCCGCCGGAATCCACGGCCAGGATGCCGCGATGGGAATCCGGGGCGGGGCGGGACCGGGCGCGGGAGCCGCTGGTCACGGCAGGCGCCAGTCCACCGGTTGGCCTCCCTGCCGGACCAGCAGGTCGTTGGCCCTGTTGAACGGCCGAGAGCCGAAGAAACCGCGGTCCGCCGACATGGGGGAGGGGTGCGCGGACTCCACCGCGGGCAGCTCCCCCAGCAGCGGACGCAGATTGCGGGCGTCGCGCCCCCACAGGATGGACACCAGAGGCTTGCCGCGGGCCGCCAGCGCCCGTATCGCCTGTTCGGTGACCTCTTCCCAGCCCTTGCCGCGATGCGCGGCCGGCTTGCGCGGGGCGGTGGTGAGCGCCCTGTTGAGCAGCAGCACCCCCTGCTGCGTCCACGGCGTCAGGTCGCCGTTGGACGGCTGGGGCAGGCCCAGGTCGGTGTTCAGCTCCCGGTAGATGTTGATCAGGCTGCCGGGCAGCGGCCGGACCTCCGCGGCGACCGAGAACGACAGTCCCACCGCGTGCCCGGGCGTCGGATACGGATCCTGTCCGACGATCAGGACGCGGACGTCGTCGAAGGGCTGCTGGAAGGCCCGTAGGACGTTCTGTCCGGCAGGGAGGTAGGTGCGTCCCGCGGCGATCTCCGCGCGCAGGAAGTCGCCCATCTCGGCGATCTTTCCGGCGACGGGTTCGAGGGCCTTCGCCCAGCCCGGTTCGACGATCTCATTCAAGGGTCGTGGTGCCACGGCGTCACCCTACTGCCGTACACACGGCGGTGATCAACCAGTGGCCAAGGCCGGACGCCCGCCCCCACCCGGACCCGGTCCATGATCCCGCCGATCCCGTCGATCCCGCCGAACTTGCCCAACCTGCCGATCCCGTTGGCCTCATCCGACCACCGCGGCCCGGACGCACAGCACGTCCGGCAGATGCGCGGCCAACTGCCGCCAGCTGTCGCCGTCGTCGGCGGAGGCGAACACCTCGCCGTTGCGGTTGCCGAAGTACACCCCGGCCGGATCCGCGTCGTCCGTGCGGAGCGCGTCCCGCAGGACCGTGCCGTAGTGGGCCTCCTGCGGCAGCCCGGCCGTGAGCGGCTCCCAACTGCGCCCCGCGTCCGCCGTACGGAAGACCCGGCACCGGCGCTCGGCGGGGACCCGGTCCGCGTCGGCGTTGATCGGGAACACGTACGCCGTGTCCCCGCGGCGGGGGTGCGTGGCGACGGCGAAGCCGAACGTGGAGGGCAGGCCCGCGCCGATGTCCGTCCACCGCCCGCCCGCGTCGTCGCTCCGGTAGACGCCCCAGTGGTTCTGGAGGTAGAGACGGTCCGGGTTCGCCGCGTCCCGTGCGACCTTGTGCACGCACTGGCCGAACTCCGGGTTCGGATCCGGCAGGAACACCGCGGAGACACCGGAGTTGGAGGGCTCCCAGCTCGCGCCGCCGTCGGTCGTGCGGAACACGCCCGCGGTCGACACGGCCACGGTCACGGACTTCGGGTCACGCTCGTCGGTGAGGACCGTGTGCAGGCCCTCCCCGCCACCGCCCGGCACCCACTGCGAGCGGGTCGGATGCTCCCACAGCGGGCGGACCAGCTCGAAGCTCTCGCCCCGGTCCTCCGAGCGGTACAGCGCGGCCGGTTCCGTGCCCGCGTACACCACGTCCGGCTCGGCGGCCGACGGGTGCAGCTGCCAGACCCGCTCCAGCGAGGCCTCCGTGTCCTGCGGGAACCTGACAGCCTGTCTGGCCGGTTCGGTCCACGTCCGGCCGAGGTCGTCGGAGTGGAACACCGATGGGCCCCAGTGCGCGCTGTCGCCGCCGGCCAGCAGCCGCGGGCGGTCGCCGCGGGTGTCGACGGCGACCGAGTAGATCGCCTGCGCGTTGAAGTAGGGGCTTTCGTCGAACTCCCAGGCGCCACCTCGCCGACGCCCGATGAACAGGCCCTTGCGCGTGCCCACGGCGAGCAGTACCTCGGTCATGCCGATCACCTCCGCTGCGTCTTCGACGTCTTCGTCCCAGACACCGGCCAGTCTGCACCCCGCCACTGACAGTCACCTCTGGAAACACCGTCGCCGCAGGTCACAGCGGTCACGGCGGGCTGCGACCGCCGTAGATCACCCGCTTTCGCCGGTCTGTCCGCGCGGCCGCCGAGGCGCCTGGGACGTGCGTGGGACCGTCCGGACCAGGCGCTCGCTGAGCATCGGGCCCGCCCGCCGCGTATGGGAGGGCAGCCGGGATGTTCAGGTGTTCATGAGGAGGAAGCCTTCGATGGCGTTCCGTGGTCCGAAGGTGTGGCTGTGGCGCTGGCGACGCAATCCGCTCAAGCGTCGCGCCGACACGGTGGAGTCCTGGGTGGTGCTCGGCGTGTGGGCGCTGACCCTTCTCGCCGGGGTGCTGGCGGGGTGGGCGACCGCGGGGTCCGTCGAGAACGGCCTCGCGCGCGAACGCGTCGAGTGGCGGCCCCTGGTGGGGCGACTGACCGAGCAGGCCCCGGGCAAGGCCTCGGCGAGCGGTTCCTCCAGCGGCGATCGGGTGTGGGCCAAGGTCGGCTGGACCGGCCCGGACGGCTCCGGGCACACCGGCCAGGTCCGGGTCGGCCCCGGCAGCGCCGTCGGCACCCCGGTCACGGTCTGGACGGACCGGCAGGGCCGCCTGGTGACCCAACCGGCCACCGCGGCCCAGGCCAGACTGCGCGCGTCCCTCGTCGGCGGCCTGGCAGGCGTCGGCGCGGCCGCGCTGCCCCTCGCGGGCGGCCGGGTCCTGCGGGGCCGCCTGGAGCGCCGACGCGTCGACCAGTGGGACACCGACTGGGCCCGCTTCGCAGCCCTCTGGGGCCGCCCGACGGGCTGACCCGGCCGAGTCGTAGCCCGAGGGCCGCGCCCGCCGGGCCTGGGAGCGGGCCGGGCGAAGTCGGCAGCGGTTCGGCAGCGCCTCTTTAGGGGCGCGGGGAACTGCGCGACCAGCCACGACGGCGCCGCAGCAGAACGACGACACATCGCGGCACTTCCAGCGGAGCGCTTCCGTGCCCCAGCTCTGCGCCCGCGGGTCAGTTCATCGCGGGAAGGCTCCGTTCCAGGATCGTGCCGAGGCCGGCGCCGTCCGGGAGGGTGCCGAAGCCGTGGCCCCAGTCGCCGGCCAGCCGGGTCGCGCAGAAGGCGTCGGCGACGGCCGGCGGGGCGTGCCGGACCAGGAGGGAGGCCTGGAGGGTGAGAGCCATCTGCTCCACCAGACGGCGGGCCCCGGCCGGCGTCGCCTCGCCCAGCCGGGCCTTCAGCCGTACGACCGCCGCGTCGAGGCGGGCGTCCGCCCCCTGCGCCAGGGCGAGTTCGCCGAAGAGGGCGTCCGCGGTGGCCGGCTCGCGGCTCAACGCCCGCAGCACGTCGAGGGCGTTGACGTTGCCCGAGCCCTCCCAGATCGACAGCAGCGGCGCCTCGCGGTAGTGCCGGGGCATCCCGGAGTCCTCCACGTACCCGTTGCCGCCCAGGCACTCCAGGGCCTCCGCCGTGAAAGCCGGACCCCGCTTCGTCACCCAGTACTTGCCGACAGCGGTCGCGATCCGCCGGAAGGCCTGCTCGCCGGCGTCCCCGCGCACCGCCCGGTCGGCCGCCCCGGCCAGCCGCAGCGTGAGCGTGGTGGCGGCCTCCGACTCCAGCGCCAGGTCGGCCAGCACGTTGCGCATCAGCGGCTGGTCCAGCAGCCGCGCGCCGAACGCGCTGCGGTGCCATACGTGATGGCCCGCCTCGACGAGCGTCTTGCGCATCAGCGTCGCCGACATCATCACGCAGTCCAGGCGGGTGCAGTTGACCATCTCGATGATGGTCTTCACACCCTGTCCCTCGGGCCCGACCAGCCAGGCCACGGTCCCGTCGAACTCGGGCTCGGAGGACGCGTTGGAGCGGTTGCCCAGCTTGTCCTTGAGCCGCTGGATGCGGAACGTGTTGCGGGCGCCGTCGGGCAGCACGCGCGGCACGAGGAAGCAGGACAGCCCGCCCGGCGCCTGCGCCAGGACCAGGAAGACGTCGCACATGGGCGCCGAGGTGAACCACTTGTGCCCGCGCAGGGTGTACACACCGGGCTCCGCGGTGGGCGCGGCCGTCGTCGTGTTCGTCCGGACGTCGGAACCGCCCTGCTTCTCGGTCATGCCCATGCCCGCGAGCAGCCCGCGCTTCTCCGTCGGCGTCCGCAGCCCGGGCTCGTACACCCGGCTCGTCAGCAGCGGCTCGTAGACCGCGGCGAGCTCCGGCTGACGGCGTAGCGCGGGGACGGCCGCGTAGGTCATCGACGTGGGACAGCCGTGCCCGGCCTCCGTGTGCCCCCACGCGAGACCGCCCGCCGTGCGGGCCACATGGGCGCCGGGCAGGTCGTCCGCCCAGGGCGCCCCCGCCTGGCCCTCGGCGACCGCGACCCGCATCAGCTCGTGCCAGCTCGGATGGAAGTCGACCTCGTCGACCCGGTGCCCGTAGCGGTCGTGCGTGCGCAGCACCGGCTCGTGCCGGTTGGCCAGGTCGGCCCACTCCTGCGCCTCGACACCGCCGGCCAGCAGCCCGATCCGGCGGACGTCCGGCTCCGCCCACCCGGCGCCCTCCCGATGCAGCCCCTCCAGCAGGGCGGCGTCCGCGGAGGCGTCGTACGGAGCGAGCGGGGGTGGCTGATTGACGACGTCGTGAGTGACGTACGACGCCGGTCCCCGCAACGGCTCTGTCTGTGGCTGTTGTGCCTCTGCCTGTGCCTTTGTCTGTGCCTTTGTCTGTGACTGCGCGAGTGTGTAGGCCATGCCATCCATGTTGCACTCTTGCTGCGGCTGTAGCAACAGTGCAACATCGGATGGCGCACGTAAGGTACGTCCCTATGCGGATGAACGTCTCGGCGGAGCCCGGCGGGGTCGACCTGCCCCCGCTGTCGGCGCGGTCGGTGGTCCTGAGCCTGTTGCTGGGCACGCACCCGCCCCAGCTCGCGGCGAAGGACCTGGTACGCGGGCTGGAGCTGTTCGGCGTCGGGGGCTCGACGGTCCGCGCCGCGCTCAGCCGGATGGTGACGGCGGGCGACCTGCGGCGGACGGACGGCGTCTACCGGCTCAGCGACCGGCTGCTGGAGCGCCAGCGACGACAGGACGACTCCCTGCACCCGGACACGCGCGCGTGGGACGGCGACTGGGAGACGGCCGTGATCACCGCGACGGGCCGCGGCCCCGCCGAACGCGCCGAACTGCGCACCCGGTTGAGCGCCCTGCGGCTCGCCGAACTCCGCGAGGGCGTCTGGCTGCGGCCGGCCAACCTGGGACGGCCCTGGCCCCCGGACCTGGACGACGTCCTCCAGCGGTTCACCGCCCGCCCCGCGGCCCCCGCCCGGGAGCTGGCCGCGAGCCTGTGGCCGCTCGACGCGTGGGCGGAGACGGCCCGGGCCCTGCTCGCCCACGTCGATCGGACGGAACGGCCCGCCGACCGCATGACCGCCCTCGCGGCGGTCGTCCGGCATCTGCGCGCCGACCCCGTGCTGCCGACCGCCCTGCTCCCCGCCGACTGGCCGGGCCCGGCGCTGCGCGGCACGTACGACCACCACCAACGGGTGCTCACCGAAACGGCGTTGGGACCCGGGCGGTAGCCGCGACCGGCCCGAAGACGGGGCGGGCGGCCGTGCGAAGCGCCGTGCGGGGACGCTTCGTACGGCCGCCTTCACCGGCGGGGGCGACGGTGTGCGGGAGGCTACTTGTAGGTGATGTCGGCCGCCGTGTAGTTGCAGTACGTGCCGTCGGCGCTGGTGCCGTTGGTGGTCGGCTCCGCGCCCGTGTTGTTCCCGATGTACTTCTGGCAGGGGATGATCTTCTTGCTGCTGTCGCCGACCACGGTGATGACGCGCAACGCCACGGAGTCGCCGTAGTTGGTGTTGATACCGGCGATCCGGCCGCCCGGGTAGGTGACCTCGATGGTGTTCAGGATGATCGTCCGCTTGTACTGCGTCGAGCAGTTGCCGCAGGACCGGACGAAGGTGCCGAAGTTCTGCACGGCGAACTTGGAGACGACCAGCTTGCCCGCGCCGTTGAACTGGAACACCTTGTCGCTGGCGGCCTTCGCGCCCCCGCCGTAGACCGTGTAGACGCTGGACGAGGAGGTGCCCTTGAAGGTGGCGGCGTCCTCGCCGACGTCCTCCCACCACACGTTCTGCAGTGTGCAGCTGCCCTTGCAGTGGACGCCGTCCGCGGCCGGGGCGCCGATGATGACGTTCTTCAGGACGGCGCCGTCGGCCAGCTCCAGGATCGGCCCCTGGTCCTCGTCCTGGCCGCCGCTGCCCAGGTCGCCGGTGCCGTAGAGACGGATGTACCCGTAGTCCTTGGTTCCGGACACGGAGATGGTGGAGGAGACGGCCTGGCTGCCGGTCGCGGTGGGCCAGGTGGCGGCGTTCGCGGGCGACGCACCCATTGTCGTGATCATGCCAATCGATAGGCCGAGGGCGGCCAGTATGCCGGTCAGCGCGCGCAGGAAGGTGCGCGGACGTGCCGAAGAAGTCATGTCCCGGTTCCTTCTTCCTCGTTGGGGGTGGTCAGAGCTTTCCGGCGCCCGCACCGGACGTCACCGAGGCGACGACGGAGGAGGCGGGCTCGGCGGTGTAGCTGTACGGCGGCTTGGTGAAGGTTCCGACCTGCGACACCTCGGTCGTGGCGCCGCCGAGGTCGTTGCCGGTCAGGTTGGCGTAGCCGTCCACGTCGCTGTCGCGGTTCGTGGTGACGGCGACCGGTGTCGAGCGGAAGACGTTGTTCTCGACGAGCACCTGCGCGCCCATGCGCGAGTGGACGGCCGTCTCGGCCCCGACGACGTAGTTGTCGTAGAAGTGGCCGGTGCCGAAGCGCAGGCTGGGGATGCGCGAGTAGACGTTGCTGAAGAGGTTGTGGTGGTACGTCACCCTCAAGTGGCCTGTGTCCTCGGTCGAGTTGTTGTCGCTGTGACCGACGAGTGAGCCTTTGTAGTGGTCCTTGAAGGTGTTCCACGACACCGTCATATGGTCGGAGGCGTGGTTGATGTCCAGCAGGCCGTCGTAGTAGTCCTTGTCGTGATCGCGGTCGGCCGAGAAGGAGTTGTGGTCGATCCACACCTTCGTGGAGGCCTGGACCTCGATGCCGTCGGCGGGCTTGAGCGGCTTGCTGATGTTCAGGTTGCGGATGACGACGTTCGTCACCTTCTTCAGGCGCAGGCCCCCACCCGCGAATCCGGAGGCCGAACCGACGCCCAGGACCGTGGTGTTGGACCCGACGTCGACCTGACCGCTCAGCGGGATCAGGCCGTTGACCCGCACGACCTTCGCCGTGCTGCCGGTCACCGCCGTCTTGAAGGCGTCCAGCGTCGAGACGGTGACGGCGGTCGCGCTGCCGCCGCCGGTCGTGCCGGCGCCGAAGCCGATCGGCGCGCTGTCGGCGGCGCCCGCCGACTGGGGGAGGGCGAGGACCGCCGCCGTGGCGAGAGCGGCGGCCGCCGCCACCGGAGCGGATCGCTGTGCGGGAGAGCGTGGGGGGCCGATACGCATGCGGGTGCGTCCCTTCGGGGGAGGGGAGTATGTCGCGTGATGCAGGTGCTTCAGATATGTGACTGATGTTCTCGATGTTGAACATGCGGCACGTGCAGTGCGGCCCTTTGTGGGGATCGGGCGAGCGGCTCGGTCACACTGCTGAACGGAACGTAGGGGGCAAGCGCTTTCTAGTCAACGCTTCGCGCAGAACGCTTTCGGCCGTGCGGTCAGCCTCGGCCGATCGGCAAGGGCTTCCCGGGAGTTGCCGTGGGAGCGCTTCCATGGCGGGCGTGTGCATGCCACCATGCGAAGCGGATGCTTCCCTCGGCGACTGGGCCTGTCGACCCAGCCGAACGCCGACTGCCGAGCCGCGGTCGTCCCGCTCCGCATGCATCGGCGTACCCCGAGCCGCTAACAGAAGGGGGCCATCACGTGATCCACTCACCCGGGCGAACACCGCGCTCGTTATGGGGCGCGCTGCTGCTTCTCCTCACGGCCGCCCTGCTCATCGCACCCGCACCCGCACCCGCACCCGCCGCCGTCGCGCGGACCGAGGCCACGGCGGCCGTGCCCGCCGCCACCCTCACCGAGGTCACCGGCTTTGGGACCAACCCCAGCAACCTGCGCATGTACGTGTACGTGCCGTCCAATGTGACGGCGCACCCGGCGGTCCTGGTCGCCGTGCACTGGTGCACCGGCTCGGGCCCCGACATGTACAACGGCACCGAGTACGACACGCTGGCCGACCGGTACGGGTACATCGTGATCTACCCGTCCGTCACCCGCAGCAGCAAGTGCTTCGACGTCTCCTCGCCGCAGGCGCTGAGACGCGGGGGCGGCAGCGACCCGGTCGGCATCAGGTCGATGGTCGACTGGGTGACCGCGACGTACTCCGCCGACACCGGCCGCGTCTACGCCACCGGCATTTCCTCCGGCGCGATGATGACCAACGTCCTGCTCGGCGACTACCCCGACGTGTTCGCCGCCGGCGCCGCTTTCGCCGGCGTCCCGTTCGGCTGCTTCGCCACCATCGACGGCTCCGAGTGGAACAGCGCCTGCTCCGGCGGCACCGTGATCCGCACCCCGCAGGAGTGGGGGGACCTCGTCCGCGCGGCCTACCCCGGCTACAGCGGGCCCCGGCCGCGCATGCAGCTGTGGCACGGCACCGAGGACGACGTGCTGCGCTACCCCAACTTCGGGGAGGAGATCAAACAGTGGACCCATGTGCACGGCGTGAGCCAGACCCCGTCCGCCACCGACGCGCCCGCCTCGAACTGGACCCGCACCCGCTACGGCGGCACCGGTGACCAGGCCCCCGTGGAGGCCGTCAGTCTGGCGGGCGTCGGCCACAACGTGGACATGACCGGTCTGGCGGCCCGCGTCCTCACGTTCTTCGGACTGGACAGCTCGGGGCCCGCCCCGCAACCCCAGCCCGGCGGCTGCCGGGTGACCGCGACGACCAATGCCTGGAACACCGGTCTGACCGCCTCCGTGACCCTCACCAACACCGGCGCCACCGCGGTCAGCGGCTGGCAGCTCGGCTTCACCCTGCCCGCCGGCCAGATCATCACCAACGGCTGGGGAGCGACGTACGCCCCGGTCTCCGGAGCGGTGACGGCGACCAACGCGGCCTACAACGGCGCCATCGCCCCCAACGCGAGCGTCACCATCGGCTACCAGGCCAACCACACGGGCAACAGCGCCGCGCCCGGGGCCTTCACACTCAACGGGACGGTCTGTACGGCGGGTTGAGGCCCGACGGGCGTGCGAGGGCGGCGCGCGCCGGAGCCGCCCCCCCCGCAGGCGTAAGCGCTCCGCTGGGGGTGCCGCGATGTGCCGTCGTTGCGCTGCGGCGCCGTCGTGGTTGGTCGCGCAGTTCCTCGCGCCCCTTTGGGGCGCTGCCGAAGCGCTGCCGACTTTGCCCGACCTGTTTAGGCGGTGCCGCGATGTGTCGTCGTTTTGCTGCGGCGTCGTCGTGGCTGGGCGCGCAGTTCCTCGCGCCCCTTTCGGGGCGCTGCCGAATCGCAGGCGACTTCGCCCGACCTGATTAGGCGGCGGGCGCGGGGGAACTGCTTCTGTTCGGGAGGTGGTTGAAGAGGAGGTTGAGTGCGATCGCTGTCACGCAGCCCGCGCTGATGCCGCTGGTCATCACGGTCTGGAACCAGTCGGGGAACTTCGCGTAGAGCGTCGGGACGCCGACCGGCAGCACGCCCATCGCCACCGACACGGCCACCACCGTCAGATTGTGGTTGCCCTTGAAGTCGACCTCGGCCAGCGTGCGCAGCCCGCTCGCGGCCACCGTGCCGAACATCACCAGGCCCGCGCCGCCCAGCACCGGCGCCGGAACCGCCGCCACCACGGCCCCCAGCTTGGGCAGCAGACCCAGCAGGACGAGGAGCGCGCCCGCGGTGGCGACGACCCAGCGGCTGCGCACCCGGGTCATGCCCACCAGGCCTACGTTCTGCGCGTACGCCGTGTACGGGAAGGTGTTGAAGACACCGCCGAGGACGGTCGACAGGCCGTCGGCGCGCAGACCGTCGGAGAGGCTGCGCGAGTCGACCTTGCGGTCCGTCATCTCACCGACCGCGATGAGGTCACCGGTCGTCTCGGTCATCGTCACCAGCGCCACGACCAGCATCGAGATGATCGCCGAGGCCTCGAAGGCGGGCGCGCCGAAGTGGAACGGCGTGCTGATCCCGACCCAGTCGGCGTCCCCGACCCCGTCGAAGTCCGTGAACCCGAACGGCACCGCGACCGCGAGCCCCACCGCGATGCCGATCAGCACCGCGATCCGGCTCAGGAAGGCCGGCGCGAACCGCTGCACGCCCAGCACCACCGCGAGGACGAACGCGGCCAGCCCGATGTTCCTCGGCGCCCCGAAGTCCTCCGAACCGGCCCCGCCCGCCACCCAGTTGCCCGCGACCGGCAGCAGCGAGACACCGATGATCAGGATCACCGTGCCCGTGACCAGCGGCGGGAAGAAGCGCAGCAGCCTGCCGAACACGGGCGCCAGCAGCGCGATCGCGAGCCCCGCCACGATCACCGACCCGTAGATCGCGGGCAGTCCGCCGCCGGTCGTCCCGATGAGCACCATCGGCGACACCGCCGCGAACGTACAGCCCTGCATGATCGGCAGCCGCACGCCGAACCGCCAGAAGCCCACGCACTGGATGAGCGTGGCGATACCGCACACCAGCAGATCGGCGGTGATCAGATACGCCAGATCGGCGGGCGACAACTTCATCGCACCGCCCACGATCAGCGGCACCGCCACCGCTCCCGCGTACATCGCGAGCACGTGCTGCAGGCCGAAGGCCGCCAACTGCCGTACGGGCGGCACCTCGTCGACGGGATGGACGGGCGCGGTCGTGGCGGTCGGGGCCATGGGCACTCCAGAGCGGTGGGGGGACCGGAAACAGGGCTGGCGACAGGGCTGGCAGCAGGGCCGGCGACAGGGCCGGCGACGGGACTGGAAGCATGCGGACAGCACGAGACCGTAGGGCACTTGAACAGTTTGTTGATTTCGCTGCTGTTGCCGAGGTGTGTCACCTTCACCCGGTCGCGCGCGCCGCCGCGGCCCGCAGCGACGCCCAGTCCGGCAGCTTCACCACACCCCGCCCGAGCGAGGCCCCCAGCTCCGCCTCGGCCCGCTCGATCGCGAGCCAACCCGCCCAGTCGACGACGGGTTCCGCCCCGGCGGCCCGCAGCAACTCCAGCGGATCACCCGGCAGCTCGCGCCGCAGCAGGACGGGGGCGTCCTCCAGCAGGGACGTCGCCGTCTCCTTCGCGCACGGCCGGTTGGTGCCGATGACGCCGGTCGGGCCCCGTTTGATCCAGCCCGCCACGTACTCGCCCGGCGCGACCACGCCCTCGCGCAGCACCCGCCCGGCGAGATGCGGCACCGTGCCCTGCTCCGGCGCGAACGGCAGCCCCTCCAGCGGCAGCCCCCGATAACCCACCGAGCGCAGCACCAACTGGGCCTCCAGGTCTTCGTACCGCCCGGTGCCCGTCACCCCGCCGTGCCCGTCCGGCGCCGTCCGCTCGAAGCGCACCGCGCCCACCCGGTCTCCGTGCCCGTCTGCGTCGGCGAGCAGTTCGACCGGCCGCAGGAAGAACCGGAGCCGGATCCGTCGCCGGGCGCCGCGGGACGGCGTCGCCGCCCAGCCGCGCAGCACCTCCACGTTGCGGCGCTGCGCCGCCGGCAGCCCGGCCGGGTCCCCGTACGCCGGGTCCAGCGCCAGCTCCGCCTCGTCCACGATCACCTCGGTGTCCGGCAGGCCGCCCAGCTCGCGCAGCTCCTTGGTGGTGAACCGGGCCTGGGACGGGCCACGCCGTCCGACCATGTGGATCTCGGTCACCGCACTCGCCGCGAGCGCGGTCAGCGCCCCCTGCGGCATGTCGGTGGGACTGAGCTCGGCCGGCCCCCGGGCCAGCATTCGGGTGACGTCCACCGCGACATTTCCCACACCCACCACCACGGCCGAACGGGCGTCGGGCAGAAAGCCGTCCTCTGCGGCGTCCGGATGGGCGCTGTACCAGGACACGAACTCGGTCGCCGACCAGCTGCCGGGCAGCTCCTCGCCGGGGATGCCGAGGTGCCGGTCCGTCGCCGCGCCCACGCAGTACACGACCGCGTGGTACAGCTCGCGCAGCCGCGCCACGGGCACCCCGTCCGCGCCGACCCGGATCCCGCCGAGGAAGCGGACCCGCTCGTGCTCCAGCACCGCGCGCAGGTTCTGCTGCAGCGACTTGATCTTCTCGTGGTCCGGGGCGACGCCGTACCGCACGAGCCCGTACGGGCACGGCAGCCGGTCCAGGACGTCGACGAGTACCTCGGGGTCCTGCTGGACCAGGCTCTGGGCGGTGTAGACCCCACTCGGCCCCGAGCCGACGACGGCGACACGTAGCACGGCGGAACTCCTTACCCCGGCGGGCCGGAGGAGATCGCTGGTGCCTCCAGCATCGCACCGCTGCCGCTCCGCTGACAGGGTGCTGCGCGGTCGCGCCGTACGCGTGTCCGTTCGTATGGAAAGTGATCATGCGGTTACGTTGCGTGTGTGCTAGAAGCATCGTTCCTTAATCTTTCTGATCGTTCCGCCGAGGACGGCACGGTGTCCGTGTGGCCCGCGTGGGAGGTCCAGGAGGGTGCGGGCGCCACGTCCTGGTTCCATGTCCGGCTGGCCTTCGCCGACGGGGCGTGCGTCGAACTGCTGGCCGTCGTCTCCGGGGGCCGGGTCTCCATCGAGGACGTCCGGGCCCAGCCGGCCCTGTCCCTCGTCGACCTGACGGTCCTCGCCGACTGGATCGAGGGCCCGCTGTTCGAGAGGTGCGACCGGTCCGGCCCGGAGGCCGAGCCGGAGGATGTGGTGGGCCGGGCGGGCGCGGCGGACACGGAGGTCACCGGGCACGCCGACGACTCGTTCGGCGCCCGGCGGGCCCGCCGGGCCTGGCCGCGCGGCATCGAGGGACGGTGGCTGGTCGCGCAGGAGTACCGCGCGGCCCAGGAGGACGGCGTCGACCCCGTGCTCGCGGTCATGTGCGCGACGGGGCGCAGCCGGCGCAGATCGCTGCGCCTGATCGCGCAGGCCCGGGACGCCGGGTATCTGACACCACGTCACGCGCGGCGCTGAACCGGGCCGGTGCTGACTTGGCCGGTGCTGACTTGGCCGGTGCTGACTTGGCCGGTGCTGACTTGGCCGGTGCTGACTTGGCCGGTGCTGACTTGGCCGGTGCTGATCTGGCCGGTGCTGATCTGGCCGGTGCTGATCTGGCCGGTGCCGGCCGCGGCCGCTACAGCATCCCGCGCATCCGGGTGATCTCGCTCGTCTGCTGCGCGATCACGTCGTCCGCCATCTCCTCGACCTGCACGTTGTTGCCCTGTGCCTTGACGTCCGTCGCCATGGTGAGGGCGCCCTCGTGATGGGTGATCATCAGGGTGAGGAAGAGCGCGTCGAACGCCTTGCCGTGCGCCGCGCGCAACTTGGTCAGCTGCGCCTCGGTCGCCATCCCCGGCATCGACGCGTGCTCGTGGTCGTGTTCCTCGCTCGTCGTCTTCTTGCCGTGCGCCGTGAGCCAGCCCTTCATGGCCTCGATCTCCGGTTTCTGTGCCGCGGAGATGCGCAGGGCGAGCCGCTCGACGTCCCCCGACTCGGCGCGGTCCGGGACGAGTTCGGTCATCTCCAGGGCCTGGGCGTGATGCTCGATCATCAGCTGCGCGTACGACACGTCGGCCGAGTTGGGCGTGTCGTCGTCGGCGCGCTGTTCGGCCGCGTCCTGTGCGGACAGGGTCCGGTTCGCCTCGCCCGGCTTGCCCGGCGCGATCACCGACGGGCCGCTCGCCGAAGGGCCCTTCGCCGCACCCGAGCCGGTGTCCGACCCGGAGTCGCAGCCCGCGAGCGCGAGTGCGAGCAGCAGCGAGGCCGAGACGAGGGGCACGCGGCGGACGAGCACAACAACCTCCTGAGAGGGGCGAGTTGAGGATGGGACGGGTGTCGTCCTCGGCTGGATCCGTGCACTGTCTGGATCTTGCACCACTGAACGCGCTACCGAACGGAAAGATTCATTACGAGTGCGTTGCCGACCTTTGATATGTGCATGATGAAGACGATACTTCGCAGCACCGTGAACCGTTCCCGTGGGAACGGCAACTAGGGAGGACGCAGTGACCCTGTTGAACGATCCCCGAACGCGCCGCAGACGGCTGGGAGTCGCCGCCGCGTGTGCCGGGCTCCTGGCCGCGCTGCTGAGCGGGGTCCCGGCAGCCGCGACCCCCGACCCGGGGGACGGGCCGGCCGTGGAGCAAGAGGTCTCCCAAGGAGCCCGGTCCGAGGCGTCCGCGGCGATCGCCGCGGGTGAGATACCCGGGCAGGACGAGATCGTCCACTCCGCCAACATCCAGCACTTGACGAACATCCCGAAGGACGTGCTGCCCGGCACCAACTCGGACCTGGCCTTCCAGGGCAAGTACGCCTTCTCGGGCAACTACGACGGCTTCCGCATCTTCGACATCAGCAACCCGAAGTCGCCGAAGACCGTGTCCCAGGTGCTCTGCCCCGGCTCGCAGAACGACATCTCGGTCTCGGGCAACCTGCTCTTCCTGTCGACCGACTCCTCGCGCAGCGACAGCAGTTGCAACAGCACCACGCAGCCGGTGACCGAGAAGTCCTCCTGGGAGGGCATGAAGGTCTTCGACATCAGCGACAAGAAGAACCCGAAGTACGTCGCCGCCGTCGAGACCGCCTGCGGCTCGCACACCCACACCCTGGTGCCCGAGCGCAAGAACGTCTACGTCTACGTCTCGTCGTACTCGCCCAACGCCGCCTACCCCGACTGCCAGCCCCCGCACGACGGCATCTCGGTCATCAAGGTGCCGCGCAACGCCCCCGAGAAGGCGGCGGTCGTGGGCTTCCCCGTCCTGTTCCCCGGCGAGGGCGCGGACGGCGGCGGCAACCCGGGCAGCCCGACGAACCCCGGCGTGTCCAAGACGACCGGCTGCCACGACATCACGGTGCTGCCGGAGAAGGACCTCGCGGCCGGCGCCTGCATGGGCGACGGCATCCTCTTCTCCATCAAGGACCCGGAGCACCCGAAGGTCATCGACCAGGTCCAGGACAACGTGAACTTCGCGTTCTGGCACTCGGCGACCTTCAACCTGAAGGCGAACAAGGTCGTCTTCACCGACGAGCTGGGCGGCGGTGTCGCGGCCACCTGCAGTGCGGCGATCGGCCCGAACCGCGGCGCGGACGGCATCTACGACATCGTCGGCAAGGGCGACCAGCGCAAGCTCGTCTTCCGCAGCTACTACAAGATCCCCCGCCACCAGGCGGACACCGAGAACTGCGTCGCCCACAACGGCTCGCTGATCCCGGTCAAGGGCAAGGACCTCATGGTCCAGGCGTGGTACCAGGGCGGCGTCTCCGTCTGGGACTTCACCGACTCGTCGAAGCCCAAGGAGATCGCCTACTTCGAGCGCGGCCCGCTGAGCACCACGAGCCTCGTGGTCGGCGGCTCGTGGTCGGCGTACTACTACAACGGCTACATCTACTCCAACGACATCGCCAAGGGCTTCGACGTGCTGAAGCTCAGCGACCGGCGCACGGATCCGGCGAAGCGGGTCCACCTGAACGAGCTCAACGTCCAGACCCAGCCGGACTACTTCGACTGATTCCCGGTCGGCGGGTCCGTCGCGAAGAAACGCGACAGATCGGCGTCACATCTCCCGCCGGGCGCCTCGGCGTCCGGCGGGACCCCCTGGTCCCAGTCGAGCCGGTAGCGGGCGAACAGCTCGGCGCGCAGTGTCGTGAGCGGCAGCGGCACGTTGGGCAGCACCATCGCGTAGACGGCTCCCATCAGCTGGGAGCGCAGCATCGGGTAGTCGTGGTCGACGTCCTGCGAGCCGTGCCGGACCGCGGTGTCCCGCAGCAGCTCGGCCAGCCGCTGCTGCTCCGCACACTGCAGGAAGCCCTCGGCCTGCAGCAGCCCCGCCATGTGCTGGCGCATCAGCACCGTGCGATCCCGGGTCAGCCCCAAGATCGCGTCGATGGCCCGCGCCATCCGCTCCCGGCCGTCCTCGGTGTGCGGCTCGCGCTCCAGCGCCTCCTCCAGCGTGCGGTGCATCAGCCGGTGCACGGCCGACTGCACCAGCTGGCGCTTGCCGGGGAAGTAGTACGAGACCAGACCGCGGGCCGAGCCGGCCCGGTCCGCGATGTCACCGAGCGTCGTCGCCTCGTAGCCGCGCTCGCTCACCAGCTCCACGGCCGCCTGCAGCAGCCGCTCCCGGGAACGCCGACGCAATTCTTCATTGACCGAGGCGCTGCGAGGGCACATCCTGTAACTCCTGCGTTGACTGGCTATCAGCCAACTATACTCAGGGTGTCCCGGTCGGTTCCGTACGAAACATGACCGGGCTGCCGCCTGCTCTGGGCGACGCGGGGGATCGTCCAGAGTGGGCGCGCGTCTCCTCGATGGTGGCCTGAGGCTACTGTCGATGGGGGATCGAGGGCCGGGAGCCCGGGGCCGAGCCGAGGCCCGACCGAATCAGCAGATCAGCCCATCAACTCATGAGCCGATCAGCCCGTCAGCCCGTCAGCCCGTCAGCCCATCAGGGCCAGTACCGGGCGGAGTCCGTCCGGGCGTTCGGCCGTCGGCAGATGGTCCACGAAGTGCACCGCGCAGCCGAGCGCCGCCGCCCCGCCGTCCGCGCGCCGGTCGTCGCCCACCATCAGCGTGCTGCGGGGATCGGCCCCCAGTGCCTCGCACGCGATCGTGAACAGCCGCGGGTCCGGCTTCTGCACTCCGTGCTCGTACGACAGCACATACGTCTCGACGAACCGGTCGAGACCGTGCTCCCGGAACACCGGTCGTAGATCCCAGCCGATGTTGCTGACCACGCCGACCCGGAAACCACGCTCGCCCAGCGCGCTCAGCACATCCACGGCGTCGGCGTACGGGGACCAGGCGGCCGGTGTCCGGTGCCGGTCGTACAGGGCGTCGTACAGCGCCGGATCCGGCAGCGGCACCTGACGGGCCAGACCGGTGTACGCGGCCCGGTGCAGTTCCGCGCTCCGATCCCGCACCCGCCACGCCTCGGCCACCTCGTCGGGCACCCGGTCGGGAGGCGCCCCACCGGGCAGCGCACCGGCCGTCTCCAGCGCCCGGGCCGTCACGACCACCTCCGACTCGGACAGCGCGACACCCGCCGCGTCCAGGGCGGCCCGCAGCCAGGACTGGGTGGACTCGACACGGAAGAGAGTCCCGGAGAAGTCGAACAGCGCGGTCGTCATGGCGCTCGGCCTACGGCTCGTCATGGACGTCGTCATGGGGATGACCCTATGAACGGTGCGGATCGCGTGGGGTCACGTTCCACAGGAGCGGAAGATCGCCGTCGCAGAACACGCAGACGAAGACCCCTTCGCGGACCACGTTGTTCTCCTCGCACCGCTCGCAGCGGCGGAACACCAACGCGTGCGTGAACCCGTCAGGGCGGCCGATGCCGGCCCGGTCCAGGGCGGTGGCGACGGCCGGCCAGGAGTCCGGGTCGGGGCAGTAGCCGGTGGACTGGTTGCTGACCTCGTGCACGCGCACCCCTTCGTGGGGGTCGTGGCGGAACGAGATCTCACCCGCGCCGAGGACGTCGTCGCCGCCGGCGCATGCGACATGCTCGCTGCGCCGGGGGGCGAGCCGCAGCAGGCCGTCGAGGCCGACGACGTACGTGAACGGCTCGGCGTCCGCCGCCGTCGCGGCGGCGTCCAGGTCGGCGGCGCGGCGGATCGGTCGGCCGCCGGTGCCATGGCCGACCGCCCGGCGCACGTCCTCCGGTCCGACGTAGCCGTACCTGCGCCGCGGCACGGTCACGGCCGCCAGCGCAGCCGCGCGGCGATCGCCAGCGTCACCAGCAGCGCGCCCAGCAGCCAGCCGCCCAGCACGTCGGTGGGCCAGTGCACGCCCAGCCAGATCCGGGTCAGCCCCACGCCCGCCACGGAGACCACGGCCACCGCCAGCGCCGTCCGCCACACGGCGCGGTCGACGCCGTGCCGGTGCAGCAGCCACAACAGGAGGCCGAACACCACGGTGGCGGTCAGGGCGTGCCCGGACGGATACGCCGCGTAGTGCGCCGAGTCGACGGGGTCGGGCCAGTCCGGACGGGCGCGGCCGACCCAGGCCTTCAGGCCCTGCTGGATCAGCGTGCCGACCGCCGAGGTCACGACCAGCCACCCGGCCGTCCACCAGGCAGCATGTCGCCACACCAGCCACACGGCCATCACTCCGATCAGCAGCCGCATGGTCACGGGGTCCCAGACCCAGTCCGTGAGGATGCGGCAGACCTGGGTGATCTCGGATTCGGCGACGGCCCATCGATGGGTGGTGCGGGAGACGTCGTCGTCGAAGGAGATCAGGGGCTGCCAGGCGGCCGCGACCAGGACGAGCAGCACGACGGAGCACAGTCCCAGGACCAGGGCGGTACGGCCGGCCGTGCGCAGAGCCGTCGGACGGGGTGGGGAGTCGACGTGCAGGGTGTGCATGTAGTGATCCTCGCCGACCAGTGGGGCGAGAAGCGAACCCGGGTGGCCCGGAGACCGCCCCGGAACGGCCGGTTCCGGCCAGACCGGGGGGTGCTCAGCCCAGTGCGCGAAGCGCGGGCACGAGCGTCACCAGCACCGGGATCACCGGGACCAGCGAGGCCGCGGCCGTCAGCCGGAGCCTGCGGGCCGCGGTGAGGCGGCCGGGCGGGGTCAGCAACCGGTGCACGCGCTGCGGGACATGGGCCTGCGGCGCGGGGGAGGGGCCGAACACGCCCCGGTCCTCGTTGAGTTCGACCAGCGCCAGCGCGGTCGTCAGCCGGCCGAAGCGGCGGGAGGCCATGTCGTCGGCGGAGAGTTCGACCAGCCGGTGCATCTCGTCACGGAACGCGGCGAACACCGGCACCTGCGGGAACCCCGTGGCCAGCGCGGTCGAGCAGTGCAGCAGCCAGTCGTGCCGCGCCTGCGCGTGCCCCTGCTCGTGCGCGAGCACGGCATCGAGCTGACGACCCTTCAGACGCTGCAACGCGGCCGTGGTGACCACCAGCCGGGGCTCCGCGCCCGCCAGCCACCAGGCGTCCGCCCGCTCGCCCTCCAGCACGAACAGCCGACCGGACGTGGACTCCTCACCCGGCAACAGCGGCGCGCGCAACCGGAGTTCGGCGCGCCGGGACCGGTGTCCGGCGCGGCTGCGCAGGACCTCCCGTACCAGCATCGCCCCGCTCCAGAGCCCGCCGCAGGCGAGCAGCACCGCGGTCGCCGCCGCCCAGGGGCCCGTCGCGCCCAGCGCATACGCCTCGACGACCGCCTGCGGGGCCGGAGCGAAGACATGCCCGCGCACCGCCTGCCAGGCCGCCGCCGCGCTGAGCGTCATCGACAGCGCACAGCACAGCAGGACCGCGGCCACCACGCACTGCCACGCCCACAGGGCCACCACCGGTTCACGGTCCGGCCAGTCGGCCCGGGCGATCAGCCGGGGGGCGAGTACGGCGGTCAGAGCACCGAGCAGCAGCAGGACCGCGGGGACCATCATGGTCAGCACCCTATGAGCGGCGTGGCGCTCAGGGGTACGGCTTGTTACAGCGAAGTGACGCAGACCACGCCCGGCGACGGGGACACCGCCGAGGCGCGCGGACTCAAGCCGCTCGCACGGCAGTTGGCGACCGCAGAGGTCGCAGAGGTCACAGAAGTCGCAGAGGCTGCACAGGCCGCAGCGGTATCAGAGGCCGCAGGGGCCGCAGAGGCTGCGCCGGATCACATCGTGAGCAGCATGGCGAGCATGCCGATGCCCATCGACAGCCGACACGCCCGCGCCACTTCGGGCCGGTCGCTCCACGCCGCGGCGACGGCGGCTCCGCCCGCCCCGGTCACCGGCAGCAAGCGGACCCCGGAGAGCAGGACGTACCCGGTGAAGTACAGCAGCAGCACGCCGGTCAACAGGGGGATTCCGGAGCCGCCCTGCGCATGGTCGTGCGCGTGCGCGGGCGTGGCGGCCATCACGGCCGCCATGTAGACCATGGCTCCGGTGCCCACCAGGTGGTGCAGGTGATGGGCGCTGGTGCGGGCCGCCCACAGAGCCCGCAGCGCGGCCGCGCCGAAGACCGTCGCGAAGGCAGACCAGGCCCAGGTCGGCGGGGTGAACGCAGCCGCCGGCACGGCCATCGCGGCCATCCCGAAGCCCATCAGCGCCTCGCCGCCCGCGGCCCTGCGCTGCTCCTCGACTCTGCTGCGCATCCGCAACAGGCAGTAGGCCCCGGTCGCCGCACACAGCGCGACGAGCAGCCAGCCGGGCGAAGCCGGTCCGTGCATGCGCACCTCCCGCTCGACGCCGTCCATTTTGCCGGGTCGAGGGATGTGATGCCCAGTGCTCGCGGCGCGCGCACGCGGGCGCAGGGGGGTACATGGGGAGCATTGGGCGGAGCACGGCACTCTGCGCAGTAATTTTACTAGTAAAACACATGCTAAATTGATGGGCATGAGTCTGAGCCCGAGTCCGAGTCCGCGCAGCAATCTCCCGCTCGCCGCCGCCCTGCGCCTCGCCCGGCCCTCCGACATCTGGTTCAAGCCCGCCCTGAGCGTGGTCGCGGCGGTCGCTCCGCCCAACCTGATCCTGCTGGCGCTCGGACGGCTGGATCTGGCCATGTACACGATGGCGGGCTCGCTCTGCGCGCTCTACGCCCACAACCGCCCCTACCCGGCCCGGGCCCGCGTGCTGGCCTGGGTGGTGCTGGGCATGACCGGCGGACTGGCCGTCGCCCTGCTCGCGGCCTCGCTCACCACCAGCGCCGTCGTGCTGGTCGCCGTCGGCGCCCTGCTCGCGGCCGCGCAGAAGGTCCTCTGCGACGCGACCCGCCTCGGCCCGCCCGCCCATGTCGTCCTGACCTTCATCAGCTCCGCGTCGCTGTTCGTCCCGCAGAGCCTCGGACAGGTCCCCGGCCATCTGGGCCTGGCCCTCGCCGCGGGCGCCTGGGCCTGGCTGATCGGCATGGCGCCCGGGCTCGCCCGCCCGCACGGCCCCGAGCGCCGCGCCACCGCCCACGCCCTGAACGCGGCGGCCGCCCACGCGGCGGCCGCCCACGCGGCCGCCGCCCACGCCGCCACGGATGGCGCCGACGACGGCCACGCCCGGACCCGCGCCGCCGGGGCCGCCGCCGTGCACGCCGCCTGGCAGACCCTGCTGTCGGCCCGCGCCGGGGAACCGCGTCGCGCCCTGGAACGTCTGCTCGTCCGAGCCGAGATCGCCCTCGCCGCGCCCGCCGACACCGACCCGACCCGACTGCGCGACTGGGCGCGCGAGCTGCGCGGCGCCGGCCCGGTCCCGCACCCGGACGACCTCGTCGACGACGACGAACTCCTCGGCCTCGACGCCGAACTCGCCGCCGCAGGCCCGCCGTTGTGGCGTCGCCTCGGCCCTCTCGCGCCGATCGCCGTACGCACCGCCCTGGGCTGCGCCCTCGCCGGTTACGTCTCCCTCGCCCTCGGGGTCGGACGCCCCTACTGGGCCCTGGTCACCGCCGCCTCCCTCTACCAGGCGAACGTCACCCTCACCTGGAGCCGTGGGGTCCAGCGGGTCGTCGGCAACTTCATCGGCGTCCTCGCCTTCGCCGCGCTCGTCCCGCTCGCCCATCTCACGCAGGCGGCCCTCGTCCTGGTCTGCCTCGCCCTCAACTTCGGCGCCGAGGCGCTGATCAGCCGCAACTACTGGCTCGGCAGCGTCTGCGTGACCCCGATGGCCCTGCTCATCACCGAGTTCGCGCAGGTCCAGGATCCGGGCCGGCTCGTCACCGAGCGGCTCGTGGACACCCTCGTCGGCGCGGTCGTCGGCTTCGTCGCCGCGGTCGCCGTCACCAACCGCCGGGCCGGCGACCGTCTCGGAGCCGCCCTGACGGCCGTCGAACGGTCCGGCGAACGTACCGCCCGCCTGCTCGCGGAGCCGTGTGCCGCCCCCGGCCCACTGGACTCGGCCCGCCGGAGCCTCGCTGCCGCGCTGGTCGAGCTGCGCGCCGCCGCCGACGCGGCATCGGGCGAGTGGTGGCAGCGGGCGCTGCCCGAGGAGCGGGTCGTGACGGCCGAACAGTCCGGACACCGTACGCTCGCGGCGACGGTACGGCGCCAGGGGCTGCTCCTGGACCGGGACGTGAACGTGAGAGCGGAGGACGTACGGCGATGACGGCGACGCAGGGACGGGCGGCGGCCGGGAACGGGGCGGGGGAGGGACCGGCGACGGGGGACGCGTCACGGGAACGACCCACAGCCGAACACCTCCAGCCCATCGGCGACGAGTCCGCGAACGGCGACCCGCCGACGAATGACGGATCGGCCGCGACCGCCGGATCGGCCGCGACTGCCGGATCGGCCGCGACCGGCGGATCCGCTACGGCCGGCGGATCGGCCGCGACCGGCGGATCCGCTACGGCCGGCGGATCGGCTACGGCCGGCGGATCCGCCACGGCCGGCGGATCGGCTACCGCCGGCGGATCGGCCACCGGCGGTGCCGGCTCGGCCATGAGCGTCGACTCGGCCGGGAACGCCGACTCGGCCGGGAACGGCACCAGGAACGACACCGTCGCCGCCGTCGTACGGCAGTGGCAGGCCGTCCGGCCCGAGCTGGACACCGGCCCCATGGAGATCATCGGCCGGGTCAACCGCTGCGCCGCCCTGCTCCAACAGGCCGAGGACGCGCCCCTGCGGCGAGCCGGACTGAGCCGCCCCGAGTTCGACCTGCTGGGCGCGTTGCGCCGTACCGGCCATGAGCTGACCCCCGGCGAACTGGCCCGCGAGACGTTCTCCTCCGGGGCCGCCGTCACCAAGCGGCTCAAGCAGCTCAGCGAGCGCGGCCTGGTGGAGCGCCGCGGCGACACCCGCGACCGCCGCGTCGCACACCTTCGCCTCACGGACGCCGGGCGCGACCTCGTCGACGGCATCCTGCCCGAGCAACTCACCTACGAGAGCGCCGTCCTGTCCGCCCTGGACGACGGACGGCAGGACGAACTGGCCGACCTGCTGGGCGAGTTGCTCAGCCGACTGGAGGGACACATGCGGGGCCTGCGGGCCTGAGCGCCGCCGGCCTCAGTGCTCGTCGCCCGCCCGGTACACGCCGAACACCGCGCTCTGCGGGTCTCGCAGCACGGCGATCCGGGGACCGTCCGGCACCGACGTCGGCTCCATCAGCGCGGTGCCGCCCGCCCCGACCGCCGTCCGCGTGGCGGCGTCCACGTCGGCCACCGCGAAGTACGGCAGCCAGTGCGACGGCACCTCGGGCGGGAACTTCTCGTCCATCGTGATCATGCCGCCGAAGTCCGCGCCGCCGACGCCCCACTGCACGTAGTTCTCCGAGGAGCGGACGGTCCAGCCGAACACCGTCGTGTAGAAGGTCTCCGCACGGTCGGGCTCGCGGGTCAGCAGCTCGACCCAGCCCAGCGAGCCGGGCGCGTTGAAGAGACCGGCGCCCGGGAAGGACCGCGCCTGCCACAACTGGAACGCGGCGCCGCCCGGATCGACGGCGACCACGAAACGGCCCACGTCGAAGACGTCCATCGCACCGACCAGCACCTTGCCGCCGGCCTCCGTGACCAGCCGCGCGCTGACGTCCGCGTCGGTCACCGCGAACGACACGCTCCAGGCGCACGGCTGCGACTCCTGGTACAGGGGACTGAGCGCGGCGACGGCCGCCTCGCCGAGGTGCGCGACCGTGTAGCCGCCCGCCTCCTGCCGTGGATCGGTCTCCGTGCGCCAGCCGAACAGCTCCGCGTAGAACCGCTTCGCCGCCTCCAGGTCACTGCTCCCCAGCTCGGCCCAGCAGGGCCCGCCGGGCACGGGCGCGTCGAGCTTCATGGCGTTCCTTCCGAAAGAGGCCCCTCCCAGCACGCTATGCCGCACCCCGACCAACGGCATCCGGTGACCGACGCGCCTCTCGCCCCGGCACAGCGGGCTGCCGCCCGAAGCCCGCCAAGCCCGCCAAGCCCGCAGCGGGCTGCCGCCCGAAGCCCGACGAGCAACGAGCCCACCCCGCCCCACCCCACCTCAGCACCGACGACCCTGGATCCCCGACCGCCCGACTCCCCGACTGCCCGACCGAGTGGCCCGGCCGCCGGCCGGAGGCTCAGATGCTCGGCCGGAACCGCATCGGATGGTCCGCCGGTACCTCGACCAGCACGATCGGCGTTCCGTCCGGATCGGCGATCCACAGCTCGACCAGCCCCCAGGGCTCCCGCACCGGCGGCCGGACGATCTCGACCCCCTTCGCCAGCAGCTCTTCGTGCGCCGCGGTCGCGTCCGCCACCTGCAGCCACAGCCGAACGGCGGGATCCGGCGGCGTGTCGGCACGCCCCGAGAGCTCCAGGAAGCCACCGCCGAGGAAGTAGACGACCCCGCGGTGCGGCCCCGTGCCGAACTCGCGGTAGACGGCCAACCCCAGCTGCTCCCCGTAGAAGGCGCGGGAACGCTCGGGGTCGGTGGGGCGGAGCAGGGTTCTGCTGCTGAGTACGTGCACCATGCAGCGGAAGCCTACTGGGGCAGGATTAGGCTCGTCGGAGCTCCCGCCGCGCCACAGGCCGCTCAGAGACCGCTCAGAGACCGTTCAGAGACCGGAGACCGCCCGCATGGACACCGCCGCCACCGAATCCGCCAAGTTCGCGGAGTTCACCTTCCGCGACGCCACCGACGCCGACGTGGACGCGCTCGTCGCACTCGTCGAGTCCGCCTATCGCGGAGACTCCAGCCGCGCCGGGTGGACGACGGAGGCCGACATACTCGAAGGGCAGCGGACCGACCCCGACGGGGTGCTCGCGGTCATCAAGAACCCCGACAGCCGGCTGCTCACCGTCGAGCGGGACGGCCGGATCGTCGCCTGCTGCCAGCTCGAACACCGCGGCGACCACGCCTACTTCGGCATGTTCGCGGTCAGCCCCACGGTGCAGGGCGCCGGGCTCGGCAAGACGGTCATGGCGCAGGCCGAGCGACAGGCCCGCGTGAACTGGGGCGTCACCGAGATGCACATGACCGTGATCTCCGTGCGCGACGACCTCATCGCCTGGTACGAGCGGCGCGGCTACCGCCGCACGGGACGCATGACCCCCTTCCCGTACGGCGACGAACGCTTCGGCATCCCCCAGCGCGACGACCTCCAGTTCGAGCTGCTGGTCAAGGAACTCGCCTGACGGCAGCCGACTGCTACGCCGTGAAGCGGCCCGTGCGTCTGATCTCCGGGTAGTCGGTGGTCGCGCCGTCCAGCTCCAGGGCGCGCACGAGCCGCAGCTGGTCCTGTGTGTTGACCACCCAGCCGATGATCCGCAGGTCCCGCTTCCGCGCCTCCTCGACGATCTCCAGGCTGAGCCGCCGCAGGTTGAGGCAGACGGTCGCGGCGCCGACGGCCGCGGCCCGCTCCACGATGTCGAGGTCGTAGCGGCTGGCGATGAGCGCGGTGCGCACTCCGGGGACCAGTCGTGCGATCTCCGCGACGGCCTCGTCGTGGAACGAGGACACCTCCACCCGTTCCACCAGGTCCCGCGCCCGCAGCACCTCGGCGAGCGCCCGGGCCGCCTGAACGTCCTTGATCTCGGCCTGGAGCGGCGCCCGCACGGCGTCCAGCACCTCCTCGAAAACCGGGACACGCTCCCCGCGGCCGGCGTCGAGGGCGCGCAGCTCCGCGAGCGTGTGGTCGGCGACGGGCCCGGTCCCGTTGGTCGTCCGGTCCACGTCGGGGTCGTGCATGACCACGAGCGCGCCGTCCCGGCTCAGATGCAGATCGAGTTCGATGACGTCGAGGCCGGCCTGCTCGGCGGCGACGAAGGAGCGCAGGGTGTTCTCGGGCTCGACACCCATGACCCCGCGATGACCGATGGTGAGGAAGTTCAAGACGCGACCCGCTTCCGTCGACGGCTGTGCCGGCGGACCGCGCAGTCTGGTCACCGGCAGCCTCGTCACCGTCGGCCGGCCAGAGCGTGCGGGTGCGCCCCAGGCTCTCCCTACCCACACCGCCCCAGCGGAAGCAGCCGCTCCCCCGATGTCCGGCAGGAAAAAGTGCGGTGAAATTGCCGGGGCACAGGATAATTTCCCGGAGATCCACTTGCTGGAGGAAACCTCATATGCATACGGTGTCCTGACGCGAGGTTCTCCAGTGGAGGATGGGACATGACGGAAATTCTTGTGCAGGCGGCTACGGGGGAGCGTGTGCCTCCGGCGACCAGGGTGGTGGAGCACCCGGCGTGGCGCGTGCTCAAGGATGCCGTGGAGCGGATCCGGCCCTGGCAGGCGAAGGACGGGTCGATCGACTTCACGGCCGAGGGCGCGCCGGAGCGCACGGACGCCGAGCAGGCCGTCCGGCAGGTGATCGAGGCCGTCGAGGAGCTGTCGCCGCTGCTCCCGCACGATGCCGACTACCACCGGGCCCTGGCGAGGGATCTGCGGGTCTGGGCCGACGGCGGGTTCGCCGTGCCGGACTTCCTCGACTCCCTGCTGGCCTTCCAGCCGGCCGCGAACCGCCGCGACGGCCTTCAGCACCTGGTCGTCTTCGCGATGTACACGCAGAACGGCAACCCGGACCGCAACCTCGAAGCGGTCGTGCTGCGCATGGTCTGGCCGGACTGGCTGGCCGAGCTGGAGCGCACCCGCTACGACAACCCGCTGTTCTGCGGCATCACCTTCGAGGACTTCACGGCCGGCTACGACACCAACTCGGCCGTCCTGTTCCCGGAGACCATCGCGGTCCGCCAAGCGCCGGAACGTTTCTCCTGGGGCGGCATCTTCTGCGACCGCGAGGCCGCCCGCTTCCGCCGCGTCACCGACGCCGCCATCGACGTCCTGGGCCTGGAGCTCCCCGAGGACATCGCCGCCATGGTCCACGACCAGAAGCGCTGCGAGGAGGCCTTCGTCCTGTGGGACATGGTCCACGACCGCACCCACAGCCATGGCGACCTGCCCTTCGACCCCTTCATGATCAAGCAGCGCCAGCCGTTCTGGATGTACGGCCTGGAGGAGCTGCGCTGTGACCTCACCGCCTTCAAGGAGGCCGTGAAACTGGAGTCCGACGGCGTCCCGCAGGCCCGTGACGTGCAGTACGCGGTCCTCTTCGACCGCATGTTCCGCTTCCCGGTCACCGGCGACCGCGTGCGCAACTACGACGGCCTCGGCGGCCAGCTGCTCTTCGCCTACCTGCACCGGCACGATGTCGTCCGCTGGACCGACAACAAGCTGCACATCGACTGGCGGCGCGCCCCGCAGGTCACCAACCAGCTCTGCGCCGACATCGAGCAGCTGTACCGCGACGGCATCGACCGGCCGAAGCTGGTGCACTGGTTCGCGGGCTACGAGCTGGTCTCCGCCTACCTCGCCCCGCACCCCGGCTCCAAGTGGGCCAAGGGTCCCGACGCCCTGGACCTGACCCAGCCGCCCCGCAAGCTCGTGGATGACGTGCTTCCGGACGAGTTTCCGCTGAGCATGTTCTATGAGGCACTGTCCAAGAAGCTGAAGAATGTGATCGCCTCCACCAAGGGCATCACGGCGGACGGCGCCGAGCGGATCGCCGCGTGAGCGACCTGCGCATCGAGGACACTGCTCTGCAGAACACTGCTCAGGAGGCGAAGACCATGGGGAACGGGGCTCTCAGCGGAGCGGTGATCGCGGTGGCCGGCGCGGGCGGACCCGCCGGCCGGGCGGCACTGCTCCGGCTCGCCCAGGAGGGCGCGACCGTCGTCGGCTCGGACAACGACCCGGAGCGGCTCGCGGAGGCCGTCGACCACGCGCGCTACGAGGCCGGCGGCGCCACCGTCACCGGCGACACCGTCGATCTGCTCGACCTGAACTCCACCCGCGAGTGGGCCACCCGCATCGAGAAGGACTTCGGCCGGGTCGACGGCCTGGTCCATCTCGTCGGGGGCTGGCGCGGCAGCGAGACCTTCATCAAGACCAGCCTCGACGACTGGGACTTCCTGGAGCTGCTGCTGGTCAAGACCGTGCAGCACACCTCCCTCGCCTTCGGCGAGGCACTCCAGGCCAGCGCGCGCGGCCGGTACGTCCTGATCAGCGCCGCGGCCGCCGGCAACCCCACCGCGGGCAACGCCGCCTACGCCGCCGCCAAGGCCGCGGCCGAGGCGTGGACGCTGGCCCTGGGCGACTACTTCCGCAAGGCCGGGGGCGCCGAGGGCCCCAACGCGGCGGCCGCGATCCTCGTCGTGAAGGCGCTGGTGCACGACACGATGCGCGCCGAGCGCCCCAACGCGAAGTTCGCGGGCTTCACGGACGTCGAGGACCTGGCCGACGCCATCGCCGGAGTCTGGGAGAAGCCCGCCCTCGAAGTGAACGGACAGCGTCTGTGGCTCACCGAGCAGCCGTGAACCCACCGAAGACCGACGCGCGTCGTCATCACGACCCCGAGGTCCGCGGTTTCGCCAGCGACAACTACGCCGGCGCCCACCCGGAGGTGCTGGCCGCCCTGGCCCTCGCCAACGGCGGCCACCAGGTCGCCTACGGCGAGGACGACTACACCGAGAACCTCCAGCGGATCGTCCGCAGCCACTTCGGGTCCACCGCGGAGGCCTTCCCGGTCTTCAACGGCACCGGCGCCAACGTCGTCGCGCTCCAGGCCGTCACCGACCGCTGGGGAGCGGTGATCTGCGCCGAGAGCGCCCACATCAACGTGGACGAGGGCGGCGCGCCCGAGCGCATGGGCGGTCTGAAGCTGCTCACCGTCGCGACGCCCGACGGCAAGCTCACCCCCGAGCTGATCGACCGGCAGGCCTGGGGCTGGGAGGACGAGCACCGCGCGATGCCGCAGGTCGTCTCGATCACCCAGAGCACGGAGCTCGGCACCCTCTACACGCCCGACGAGATCCGGGCGATCTGTGAGCACGCACACGCGCGTGGCATGAAGGTCCACCTGGACGGCTCCCGGATAGCCAACGCGGCCGCCTCGCTGGACGTCCCGATGCGGACGTTCACCAACGCGGTCGGCGTCGACATCCTCTCCCTGGGCGGCACGAAGAACGGCGCGCTGTTCGGCGAGGCGGTCGTCGTGATCGACCAGGACGCCGTCAGCCATATGAAGCACCTGCGCAAGCTGTCCATGCAGCTCGCCTCCAAGATGCGCTTCGTGTCGGTGCAGTTGGAGGCCCTGCTCGCCAAGGACCTGTGGCTGCGCAACGCCCGCCACGCCAACGAGATGGCCCAGCGGCTGGCCGAGGGCGTGCGGGCCGTGCACGGCGTGGAGATCCTGTATCCCGTGCAGGCCAACGGCGTCTTCGCGAAGCTTCCGCACGACGTGAGCGAGCGGCTGCAGAAGCGGTTCCGGTTCTACTTCTGGGACGAGTCCGCGGGCGTCGTGCGCTGGATGTGCGCGTTCGACACGACCGAGGAGGACGTGGACGCGTTCGTGGCGGCGGTCAAGGAGGAGATGGCCCGCTGAGCGGGAGTGGGCACCGCCTGGATGTGTGCATAGATATGCGATCAGCTGGAAATTAATTGACGCCCGGGTGATCGCTTTCTATGCTCTGAGCCCATGGAGCTGATCCAGGAGAACCCTGACCTGTCCGCCTATCTGGCCGCTGACGAGGTCATCGACCACCATCACCCGGTGGTGAGGCAGACGGCCGCGCGTCTTGCCAAGGAGGCCACGGACTCGTATGTCTATGCACGCCTGGCGTTCGAATTCGTCCGCGACGCCATTCCCCACTCGCAGGACTCCGGCGACCCGCGCGTCACCTGGCGCGCCTCCGACGTGCTGGAGCAGGGCACCGGCATCTGCTACGCCAAGGCCCACGCGCTGACCGCGCTGCTGCGGGCCGAGGACATCCCGACGGCGCTGTGCTACCAGAAGCTCGACGTGGTGCACGGACTCGTCGCCGTCCGCTTCCGCGGCGCCTGGCACCGCCAGGACCCCCGCGGCAACAAGCCCGGAGTGGACGCGCGGTTCTCCCTGGACGGCGAACGGCTCGCCTTCCTGCCCGACCACGCGGCCGGCGAGCTGGACTATCGCGGCCTGTACGCGACCGCGCACCCGGCCGTCCTCGGCGCGCTCAGAGCGGCTGCGGACCGGCCCCACCTCTGGCGGACGCTCCCCACCGCACTGTGAGCCCTGACGGGCGTGGGGCCGGCGGAAGCTGCCGTGGGGTCGGCGGAAAAGGCCGTGGGGCCGGAGGAAAGGGCCGGTGTCAGCGCGCCTCGGCCTCGCGCACCTGCTCCGGGGTGGGCGCCGTGCCGCCCAGGTGGGCCGGCATCCACCAGGTGTCGCTCGCGTCCTTGGGGCGGACCGGGTAGGCGCGCTGAGCGGCCTCCAGCAGCTCCTGGACGCGCTCGCGCAACTGCCGGGTGATCGCGCCCGCGTACTTGTCGCGCGAGGCCTCGACGGCCTCGCCGACGCGGATGGTGATCGGGGTGTGGCTGCGCTTGAAGTTGCGCGGGTGCCCCTTGGTCCACAGCCGCTGGGTGCCCCACACGGCCATCGGGATCAGCGGGACGCCGGCCTCCTGCGCCATCCGGGCCGCGCCCGACTTGAAGCTCTTGAGGCAGAACGACTGCGAGATCGTGGCCTCGGGGAAGACCCCGACGATCTCGCCGGAGCGCAGCGACTCGAGAGCGTGCGCGTACGCGGCGTCGCCCTGCTTGCGGTCCACCGGGATGTGCCGCATGTTGCGCATCAAGGGGCCGGAGACCTTGTGGCGGAAGACCGCGTCCTTCGCCATGAAGCGAACGAGACGTTTCTGCGGGAGCGCGGCCAGACCGTCGAAGATGAAGTCGAGGTAGCTGATGTGATTGCTCACCAGCACGGCTCCGCCAGAGCGCGGGATGTTCTCCGACCCCTTGCAGTCGATCTTGAGGTCCCAGGCCTTGAACAGCACCTGGGCGAGGCCGACGGCGGGGCGGTAGACAATCTCTGCCATGGGCGGGGCGGACCCTTCCTTCTCTTTGCCGGGGAAGCCTCCGACGGCAAAGTTACGCAGCCGTAGGTTTACGGCATCTCGCAGATCGTGCCCCAAGAACGGCCGGGGAGCCAGTCCTGGCGCCCGGGAACCGCGAGATCCTCGTCACTTCACCCCCCTTGATCCACCTCAGGCTTTTAAGCCGCCTTTACTCCGTGCGCACCGAAACCCGGCGTACGAGCAGGTACATCTCGCACCCGAGGCAGTACCCGAAAGCGGCATTGAGGAAGGCGGCCGCGAGCGCGGCCCCGGTCGCCGCGAGACCCAGCCACTCGGGCCCGAGCGTGAGACCGGCCAGACCGATCCCCGCGAACAGCAGTCCCACCGACTGCGCGAACCGCGGCGGCCGAGGCGACTCGAACTCCGTCGGCGGTCCGATCCGCGGCCGGACGGCCCTGCGGAACACCCAGCCGTACGGCGAACGCCCCATCCCGCCCGCCGCGCCGAGCGCGAAGGCCAGCGTCTGCCAGGCCAGCAGCCAGGCGCTGCCCGTGATCAGCACGACCGCGAGCACTACGGTCGTCACGGCGGCCCCGAACCGCGGGCCCCTCACATCGATGTCCATGAATCAAGCATTCCGCAGCGGAAACGATTCCTGGGCCCGGGAATCTTTGCAGTCATGTGAACGCTGGAGGATCTGATGACGGGACTGGCGGTGTGCCTGGCGGTGCTCGCTGCGGCGAGCGCCTACGGAGTGCTGCAGCGGCGGCGGAGCGGGAGGGTGCGGGTGCGCGGGCGGGACGAGGGCACACGACTCGGCGCGGAGCGGCTCGGCGGCGAACTCGGCGAACGGGCCACGCTCGTACAGTTCTCCAGCGCGTTCTGCGCGCCCTGCCGGGCGACCCGCCGGGTCCTCGGCGAGGTGGCCGGCGTGGTCCCCGGAGTCACCCACATCGAGATCGACGCCGAGGCGCACCTGGACCTCGTCCGCGAACTCGACATCCTCAAGACGCCGACCGTGCTGGTCCTCGACGCCGACGGCCGCGTCGTGCGGCGCGCCACCGGTCAGCCCCGCAAGGCCGACGTCATCGCGGCCCTGGGGGAGGCGGTGTGAGCCGCCCGCCGGGGGCGGTGAGGCATCTCCCAGATGCCGGGACGTACTTGACTGCGCCCGCCACCTATCGTCAGCCTGACCGTATGCCTGAGGAACTCCTGCTCCACGGACGGGCCCACGTCGACCTGGTCCGTACCGCGAGCGCGTGCTGTCCGGCCCGTTGAGCATCCACGGCCCGGCACGCCACCTCCGGCAGAAGGACAGTCCCATGACGGCCACGCCCGACCTCGGCGCCGCACAGCTCGCGTCGCCCGATCTCCTGCGCTCGGTCTTCCGGCGGCACGCGGCGGGAGTCGCGGTGATCACCGCCTCCGGTGCGAGCGGCCCGGTGGGCTTCACCGCCACCTCGCTCAGCTCCGTCTCCGCCGAACCCCCCATGCTCTCCTTCGGGATCGGCACGGGCGCCTCCAGCTGGCCGGCCGTGTCCCGGGCCGAGCATGTCGGCGTCCACATACTCGGCGAGCATCAACAGGCGCTCGCCGCCACCTTCGCCAGGACCGGCGCCGACCGCTTCGGCGCGCCGACCGGCTGGCGCGAGGGCCCGGCGGGCGTTCCCGTCCTGGACGACGTGCTCGCGTGGCTGGTGTGCCGGGTCGTCGCGCGCGTGCCCGCGGGGAACCATCGCATCGTGCTGGCCGAGGTCGTTCAGGGCGATCCGACGGGTGACCCGACCGGTGATCCGGCGGGCGCGCGCCGTCCGTTGTTGTACCACCAGGGGCGGTTCACCGCTCTGCGGGATTGATCACTGGCCCGCCCTCCTGCAAAGCCGTCGAGTTCCGATTACGCTGCGTTGCAAAGGTCACAGTTCAAAGCGCTTGCTCAGCGGGAACGAACTGGGTGTACTGACGAGTAATATTCAGGTCGGAGCGCGGGCCGCCCCAACCGGGAACGGCCGCCTGTGGCACCTATGCTGCCTGGAAGAAGGCAGCCGAAGAACTGACGATGCAGTAGGAGAGCCGGCGTGAGCTTGAGGATCGTTGTCACTGTGAAGTTTGTGCCCGACGCCACCGGCGACCGGCACTTCGCCGATGACCTGACCGTCGACCGGGACGACGTGGACGGTCTGCTCTCCGAGCTCGACGAGTACGCGGTCGAGCAGGCGCTGCAGATCTCCGAGAACTCCGACGACGACGTGGAGATCACCGTCCTGACGGTCGGCCCCGAGGACGCCAAGGACGCGCTCCGCAAGGCCCTGTCCATGGGCGCCGACAAGGCGATCCACGTCGAGGACGACGACCTGCACGGCACCGACGCCATCGGCACCTCCCTGGTGCTCGCCAAGGCCATCGAGAAGGCCGGCTACGACCTGGTCATCTCCGGCATGGCCTCCACCGACGGCACCGCCGGCATCGTCCCGGCCCTGCTCGCCGAGCGCCTGGGCGTCCCGCAGGTCACCCTGCTCTCCGAGGTCTCGGTCGAGGACGGCACCGTCAAGGGCCGCCGCGACGGCGACGCCGCGAGCGAGCAGCTGGAGGCCTCCCTGCCGGCCGTCGTGTCGGTCACCGACCAGTCGGGCGAGGCGCGTTACCCGTCCTTCAAGGGCATCATGGCGGCCAAGAAGAAGCCGGTTCAGGCCTGGGACCTCTCCGACCTGGACCTGGAGGCCGACGAGGTCGGTCTCGAGGGCGCGTGGACCGCGGTCGACACCGCGACCGAGCGTCCGGCCCGCACCGCGGGCACGATCGTCAAGGACGAGGGCGAGGGCGGCAAGCAGCTCGCTGAGTTCCTCGCGGGCCAGAAGTTCATCTAAAGGCCCCTCGCAGACCGCCCCTCAACTTCGTTTCGCAGGAGAGCAATCCCATGGCTGAAGTCCTCGTCTACGTCGACCACGTGGACGGCGCCGTCCGCAAGCCCACCCTGGAGCTGCTGACGCTGGCCCGCCGCATCGGCGAGCCGGTCGCCGTCGCCCTCGGCACGGGCGCCGAGAACACCGCCGCCGCGCTCGCCGAGCACGGCGCCGTCAAGGTCCTGACCCACGACGCGTCCGAGTACGCCGACTACCTCGTCGTACCGAAGGTGGACGCGCTGCAGGCCGCCGTCGCCGCCGTCTCCCCGGCCGCCGTCCTGGTCCCGTCCTCCGCGGAGGGCAAGGAGATCGCCGCCCGCCTCGCGCTGCGCGTCGGCTCCGGCATCATCACCGACGCCGTCGACCTCGAGGCCGGCGACGAAGGCCCGGTGGCCACCCAGTCGGTGTTCGCCGCGTCCTTCACCACCAAGTCCCGCGTCTCCAAGGGCACCCCGGTCATCACCGTCAAGCCCAACAGCGCCGCCGTCGAGGCCGCCCCGGCCGCGGGCGCCGTCGAGGCCCTGGCCGTCACCTTCTCGGCCCAGGCCACCGGCACCAAGGTCGTCGGCCGCACCCCGCGCGAGGCGACCGGCCGTCCCGAGCTGACCGAGGCCGCGATCGTCGTCTCCGGCGGCCGCGGCGTCAACGGCGCGGAGAACTTCGCCCTCATCGAGGCCCTCGCCGACTCCCTCGGCGCGGCCGTCGGCGCCTCGCGCGCCGCCGTCGACGCCGGCTGGTACCCGCACACCAACCAGGTCGGCCAGACCGGCAAGTCGGTCTCCCCGCAGCTCTACATCGCCAACGGCATCTCCGGCGCCATCCAGCACCGCGCCGGCATGCAGACCTCGAAGACCATCGTGGCCGTCAACAAGGACGCCGAGGCCCCGATCTTCGACCTCGTCGACTACGGCGTCGTCGGCGACCTCTTCGACGTCGTCCCGCAGCTCACCGAGGAGATCAACACCCGCAAGGGCTGATCGCCGACCGTCGCACGACTGAGCGAAGGCCCCCGTGACCCTGCCGGTCACGGGGGCCTTCGCTCATCCCAGGGTCACGGACGCCTGGACCGGCAGATGATCGCTCGGATACTGGCCGCTCAGGGTGAGGGCGTCCGTCCACTCCCGGTGGACCGTGACGCCCGGCGTCGCCAGGATCCAGTCGATGCGGTCCCCGCCCGGTATGAGCGCCCGGTACCCGTGGTACGTCCCGTACACCCCGCCACGCGCGTGTGCCGTGTCCCAGGTGTCCACCAGGCCCGCGGCCAACAGCCGGTCGTAGACCGGACTGGCATGCGCGATCGCGTTGAAGTCGCCGGTCAGCAGCAGCGGCAGGGAGCGGTCGAAGCGGGCGAGCCGGGCGGCGATCAGCTTGGCGGAGCGCACGCGCGCGTTCTGGCTGCCGTTGTCGAGATGGGTGTTGAGGATGCAGAACTCCCGCCGCGCCCGCAGATCGCGGAACCGGACCCAGGTGACCATGCGCGGGTAGTTCCCGCCCCAGGTGTTGGAGCCGAGTACCTCGGGCGTGTCGGAGAGCCAGAAGTGCCCGTGCTCGACCGGGGCGAGCCGGCGGGTGTCGTAGAAGACGCCCACCGCCTCCGGGTCCTCCACGCTGCGGCCCTTGGCGATCCAGTCGTAGTGCGGCCCGAGGTCGGCCTCGATGTCGCGTAACTGGGCCGCCAGCCCCTCCTGGGTGCCGATGAGGTGCGGAGCCGCCCGGCGCAGCAGTGCGCGCATCACCGGACGGCGGACCGGCCAGGTGTTGGCGTCCCTGGCGCCCGGGTAACGCAGGTTGAAGGTCATGACCTCCAGCGGCGCATCGGACGCGGGCGCGAGCGTCGCGCGCACCCGGCTCTCCTGCTGCGGGGCCGAAGCCCCTGCCGTGCCGAGCAGCGGTACGGCGGCCAGCGCGGCCACCATGCTCTTGAGCCCGGCCCGCCGGGTCGGCCCCGTGGTGCCTGTCATGAATCCCCTCCCCTTGTGGAAAAGGATGCAGGGGAGAACGGTTGTAACGGAAGGGGGAATCGGTGTGGCGGTGAGCGCAGTGATCACGCCGCGGACAGGGTGTTGACCCGCCGGAAGCCGCATGGATAACTTCACTCTACGGATTACTGATTCCGTGCAGCGGAAAACTGGAGGGTGCGGAATGGGTCAGGGCCAGCAGGAGACGGTCACGACGAGCCTCCCGGGCGCCGTCACCGAGGAGATCAGCGCCTCCCTCGCCCCCGTCGACGCCGAACTCGACCGCCGCTACCCCGGAGACCCCGGCACCCGCCAACCCGTCCACACCGTCTACGTCCCCGCCGACGCCTTCGCCGCCGACACCGTCCGCTCCTGGGGCGACAAGGCCCTCGCCGCCCTCGACGAGCACGCCCCCGACGCGGCCTCCTTCGCCGCCTGCCTCGGCCTGGCCGACCACCTCGCCGAACCCGTCTACGCGCGCGTGCGGGCCAAACTCGAGCGCGAGCCCATCGAAGACCTGCGCGTCGACTTCGAGGACGGCTACGGCCCCCGCCCGGACGCGGAGGAGGACGAGACGGCCGCCCGGGCCGCCCGGCTGATCGCCGCGGCGTACGCCGACGGCGCCGCGGCCCCCTACATGGGCATCCGGATGAAGTGCATGGAGGCCGCGGTCCGCGACCGGGGCATCCGCACCCTCGACATCTTCCTCAGCGGGCTGATGGAGCACGGCGGCCTGCCCGACGGCCTGGTCCTCACCCTCCCGAAGGTGACCTACCCGGAGCAGGTCACGGCCATGGTCGCGCTCCTGGAGGCCTTCGAGAAGGCGCGCGGACTGGACGCCGGGCGGCTCGGCTTCGAGATCCAGATCGAGACCAGCCAGGCCATCCTCGCCACGGACGGCACCGCGACCGTCGCCCGCCTGATCCAGGCGGCCCGGGGCCGGGCCACCGGGCTGCACTACGGCACCTTCGACTACAGCGCCTGCCTCGGCGTCTCCGCCGCCCACCAGGCCAGTGACCACCCCGCCGCCGACCACGCCAAGGCGGTCATGCAGGTCGCGGCCGCCGGCACCGGCGTCCGCGTCTCGGACGGCTCCACGAACGTCCTGCCGGTCGGTCCGACCGAGCGGGTCCACGACGCCTGGCGACTGCACTACGGCCTCACCCGCCGCGCCCTCGCCCGCGCCTACTACCAGGGCTGGGACATGCACCCGGGCCACATTCCCACCCGCTACGCCGCCGTCTTCGCCTTCTACCGCGAGGGCTTCGCCCAGGCCGCCCAACGCCTCTCCCGGTACGCCGAGCGGGCCGGCGGCGACGTGATGGACGAGCCCGCGACCGCCAAGGCCCTCGGCGGCTACCTGCTGCGCGGCCTGGACTGCGGCGCCCTCGACCTCGCCGAGGTGACCGACGCGACCGGACTCTCCCGGACGGCCCTGGAGGGCTTCGCGGCCCCTCGGCGAGGCGATCTGACTACTGCTCGGGGAACTCGTACGGGCGCGTGATGATCTCCATCCCGTGCCCGGACGGATCCATGAAGTACACGCCCCGGCCGCCGTGGTGACGGTTGATCTCACCGGGCTGCCTGCCGTGCGGATCCGCGAAGTACGTGATCCCCGCCCGCCCGATCCGCTCGAAGGCGGCATCGAACTCGTCGTCGGAGACGAGGAACGCGTAGTGCTGCACGGTGATGGACTCGGGCGGGACGGTGACGAAGTCCAGGGTGACCTTGTTGCCGGTGTCGACCGGAACGAACGGGCCCCATTCGGCCCCGACTTCGAGTCCCAGGATGTGGCCGAGGAACTCGGCGGACTCCCGGTTGTCACGGGAGTGGACGATCGTGTGATTGAGCTCGACTGACATGTGTGGAATGCCTCCGTAAGGCAAACTCACGGGCGCCTCCATGCCTCACCCGGACGGTGACCGACACGCGATGCCGTTCGAACACCCTAACGGACAGCGGTGTTCAGGCTCAGTCGATGCGCAGATGCTCGAGGCCGGACGCGGTCACCCGCTTCTCCTCCGCGAACAGTCGCGTGCCCCGCTCGCACCGCCCCGCGTCGGCCCGGGCCCGAGCGCAGAACTCCTCCGGCGTCGCCCCGAACAGCCGCCGCAACGCCGGTGACGCGGCGAGGAGTTCGGTGATCAGGGCGCGCTGGCCGGGATGGCTGCGCGGGACCCCGGAGCCGTTGTGCAGCACACCATGGCGATTCACGTACGCGAACGCGTCGAGGAGCGCCTCGCCGTTCTCCAGCCCGACCCGGTAGTCCGGCGCCGGCAGCAGCACCCGGTCGTAATGCGGCTCGGTCGCGTCCACCACGTCGAGCTGCTCCGCGTCCAGCCAGATGACGAACAACTCCCTGGTGACGCCGGGCGCGTGGACGGGGGAGGCGGACACATAGCCGAGCCGGCTGATGTGCGCGGACACGCCCACCTCGATGCCCGTCACCCGGGCCTTCACCATCGGGACGGGTGAGGTGATCCCGAACTCGGCCATCTTGTACCGCAGTTGGGCGGGGCTGGCGTTGGAGCCGACGGCCACCACCGGGGTCCGGCCGGGGTGCGTCAGCCGGTCCAGCGGCAGCAGCTCGTCCCCGTCGAGCAGCCCGGAACCGGCCGGCCAGGCGCCGGGATAGCTCAGCGGACGGTCGCGCGGCGCGTCGGCCAGGCCCAGCGCCTCCAGCGTGCGGTGCTCGTCACGGGCGTCCATGGGCGCCTCAGTCCGCCGGGGGCAGCTCGCCCGAGCCGCGGGCGATGAGCCGGGTCGGCAGTTCGATGTGCTCGGGAACGATCAGCGAGCCGTCCAGCTGCCGGAACAGACGCTCGGCGGCCGTCCGGCCGAGGGTGGCGGCGTCCTGGGCGACCACGGTCACCGCCGGCTGGAGCAGGTCGGCGAGCTCCAGGTCGTCGAAGGCCACCAGGGCGACCCGGCGGGTCTGCTCGGCGAGCACCCGGATCACGGTGACCGTCACCCGGTTGTTGCCCGTGAAGACCGCCGTGACCGGATCGGGCCCCGACAGCATCTCCTCGGCGGCCCGGCGCACCCGCAGGGGATCGGTGGCCCCCAGGGACATCCAGGCGTCCGCCACGGGTATGCCGGCGTCGTCCATCGCCGCCCGGTAGCCGCGCAGCCGCTCCGCGGCGGTGTGGATGCGCGGCATGTCGCCGATGAAACCGATCCGGCGGTGCCCGTGCGCGACGAGATGGGCCACGCCCTCGCGGGCGCCGCCGAAGTTGTCCGACACCACGCAGTCGGCCTCGATCCGGCCGGCCGGGCGGTCCACGAAGACCGTGGCCACGCCCGCCTTGATCTCGGGCTCCAGGTAGCGGTGGTCGTCGCCGGCCGGGATCACCACGAGCCCGTCCACCCGCCGCGCGCACAACGCCAGCGCCAGTTCCTGCTCACGGTCCGGTTCCTCGGCGCTGGAGCCGTTGATCAGCAGCGCGCCGTGGGCGCGGGCGACCTCCTCCACCGCGCGGCTGAGCGGCCCGTAGAACGGGTCGGCGAGGTCCTCCAGGACCAGGCCGATGCTGGCCGTGCGGCCCTTGCGCAGCACCCGGGCGCTGTCGTTGCGGCGGAAGCCCAGCGCGTCGATGGCCTCCTGCACCCGGCGTTCCGTCTGCGGCGTGACGCCCGGCTCGCCGTTCACCACCCGCGACACCGTCTTGAGGCCGACCCCGGCCCGAGCGGCGACGTCCTTCATGGTGGGACGGTTGCCGTAACGGCTCTCGGGTCGGCGCTGCGTCTCGGGCACGATGCGGTGTCCTGTCCTGTCGTCCCCGGGACACCGTCAGGCACGCCGTCCACGAAAGGTTGCGCACGGGGGTGTCCGGGTCCCAGGGTTTGTATGAGGATGTGGCGTCGAGCATAGAGCCTGGACAACGTTGTCAGATGCGGGAGACACTGTCCACCGCAATCTCCGGCCCGCGTCCCCCAACCGCTGGACCGGCCAGCCCCTTCTTCATGGTGGACCGGGAGTACCCAGACTGATGCACACCGACCTCGTGGCCGCGCTCGACATCGGCGGCACCAAGATCGCCGGAGCGCTGGTGGACGGCGACGGCACGATCCTGGCCCGCGCACAGCGCCCCACGCCCGCACAGGAGAACGGCGACACCGTGATGCGGGCCGTCGAGGAGGTGTCGGGGGAGCTGACCGGGTCACCGCTGTGGGAGCGCGTGCACGCCGTCGGCATCGGCAGCGCCGGACCCGTGGACGCCTCCACGGGCACGGTGAGCCCGGTGAACGTGCCCGGCTGGCGGGACTTTCCGCTGGTCGACCGGGTCCGGGCGGTGACCGGGAACCTCCCGGTCGAGCTGATCGGCGACGGCGTGGCGATCACGGCGGCCGAACACTGGCAGGGCGCCGCCCGCGGCCACGACAACGCGCTGTGCATGGTGGTCTCCACCGGCGTCGGCGGCGGCCTGGTCCTCGGCGGCCGACTGCACCCCGGTCCCACCGGCAACGCGGGACACATCGGCCACATCAGCGTCGAACTCGACGGCGATCCGTGCCCGTGCGGCGGGCGCGGCTGCGTCGAGCGCATCGCCAGCGGCCCCAACATCGCCCGCCGGGCCCTGGAGCACGGCTGGCAGCCCGGCCCCGACGGCGACGTCTCCGCGGCCGCGGTAGCTGCCGCCGCCCGCGCGGGCGACCCGGTCGCCGTGGCCTCCTTCGAGCGCGCCGCCCAGGCTCTGGCGGCCGGCATCGCGGCCACCGCGACCCTCGTCGAGATCGACATCGCGGTCATCGGTGGGGGCGTCGGCAAGGCGGGCGAGGTCCTCTTCGCGCCCCTGCGCCGGGCCCTCCTCGACTACGCGACCCTCTCCTTCGTCCAGCGCCTGACGGTGACGCCCGCCCAGATGGGCACGGACGCGGGGCTGGTCGGGGCGGCCGCGGCGGCCCTGACGGCGGCGACCGGGCGGGCCGGGCGGCCGGGACGGACGGGGCTGACGGGGGCGGGAACCGCGGCCGCGGGGGTCTGAGGGCCCCGGGGGCGCGCGGGTTCCTGAAGCCTCCGAGGTTCCTGGGTCTCTGGGTCTCTGGGTTCCAGAGTTCGGGGGTTCCAGAGTTTCGGGGTTCCTGAGTTTCCTGAGTTTCCTGAGGGAACGTTCCGGCGAAGCGCTACCGAGGATCGAGGGGACGGGCCGTGGTCCGGCCGGCCGCCGCGCCGGCGTCCCAGCCGCTGCCGGCCGGGATGTCCTCGCGGGCCTCGCGCCAGGCGGCCGGGACGCCGGCCGTGCCGGTGCGGGCCGCGACGACGCCTCCGACGATGGCGCAGGTGGTGTCGCGGTCGCCCCAGCCGCCCACGGTCTGCCACAGCGCCCCCGGCAGGTCGTCCAGGCGCCCCGCGGCGGACCAGAGGGCGAACGGCACCGTGTCCGCAGCGGAGATCAGCGTCCCGGAGCCGAGCACGGACGCCGCGTGGCGCACCGACGTGTGCTCCGGGAGGCTGGCCGCCACCAGCAGCCCGGAGCGGACGTCGCCGTCCGCCAGCCGACCCGCCACCTCCCGCAGGAACACGGCACGCGGCGGGACGTCCCCGCCCGCGCCGGCGGCGGCCAGCGCGGCGGCGACCGCCACGGCCACCGCGCCCGCGACCGCCTCCGGATGCGCGTGGGTGGCCAGCGCGGACAGCCGGGCCTGCTCGCCGGCCGCGACCAGGTCGCCGTGGAACCACGCCCCCAGCGGAGCGACCCGCATCGCCGCGCCATTGCCGTAGGAGCCCTGTCCGCCGAACTGTCCCGCCGTCACCGCCCGCCAGTCCTCGCCCTCGGCGATCCGCCGCAGCACGCCGTGCATGGAGGGGCCGTACTTGCGGGCCGGGTCGCGGCGGTACTCGGCGGCGAACTCCCGGGCGAGGTCGCCGGGACGGACCTCCCCGTGCGCCCTCAGATGGGCGAACAGCACGAACGCCATCGCCGAGTCGTCCGTCCACGGCCATGGCGCGGGACGCGGTTCCCGTGCCGCCAGAAGCTCCTCGGCGGGCTCGTCGGAGCGCAGGAACCAGCTGTCGCCGAACGCGTCGCCCGTCACGAGCCCGTCCAGACTGGCGTGGGCGTGCTGCGGACCGTTCATGGCGAACCCTCCCTCGGAAGCCCGGAACCTCGAAAAACCTGGCGCCCCGGAATCCTGAAACCGTCGATGACCACGGCATTCTCGCCGCGGCCGGGCCGATCGTGCGAGCGGATTGACGGCCGACGCGTGACCCGGGGCCCGTTCGCGCCGTTGATCCACGCATGAAGAAGCGCAGCATGCTCGCCATCGCCTCCCTCGCCACCGGTTTCGTCGTCGCGGCGATCACCCCCTCGCACGGCGTGGGCGGTGAGGACCTCGGCGGACTGAACGTGGGCGACACCCTCAGCACGCTCGACCACACCATCGCCAGCGACAGCCTGGCCATCGAGGACGACGCCCGGGGGCAGCACAGCTGACGGACCGGGCCCGAGGCCGTGGCGCCGGCACCCCGCCGAGGGGTGCCGGCGCCACGGCGTCTGTGCGCCCTCAACGGGAACTGGTTTCCGTGGCAGGGTGGAGCGGGCAAGCCACAGGGGGCCAACAGAAGAGGGGGAACTGTGACCGTCGTCTGGATCAACGGCGCGTTCGGTGCGGGGAAGACCACCACCGCACGGGAATTGATCGACCTGATCCCGAACAGCACGCTCTTCGACCCCGAGGTCATCGGCGGAGCGCTCCCGTACCTGCTGCCGGCCAAGCGCCTGGCCGAGGTCGGCGACTTCCAGGATCTGCCGATCTGGCGCCGGCTCGTGATCGACACGGCGGCCGCGCTCCTCGCCGAGCTGGGCGGCACCCTCGTCGTCCCCATGACCCTGCTGCGCCAGGAGTACCGCGACGAGATCTTCGGCGGTCTCGCCGCCCGCCGGATCGCCGTCCGGCATGTTCTCCTCACTCCGGCGGAAACGATCCTGCGCGAGCGAATATCCCACCGGGAGATCCCCCCGGACCTCCCCGACGGCGAGATACGGATCCGGCAGTGGTCGTACGACCACATCGAGCCGTACCACGCCGCCCTCGCCTCCTGGCTCACCGCCGACGCCCACCCCGTCGACAACGGGGTCCTCACCCCGCAGGAGACGGCCGCCCGGATCGCCGCGGCCGTCGGCAGCGGGGCCGTCGCCGCATGCGACATCGTGCAGACCCCCGAGCCCACCGCGGAGACCGTGGCCGCCGGGGTGCTGCTCTTCGACGAACAGGACCGGGTGCTGCTCGTCGACCCGACGTACAAGCCCGGCTGGGAGTTCCCGGGCGGCGTCGTGGAGCCCGGCGAGGCGCCCGCGCGCGCGGGCATGCGCGAGGTCGAGGAGGAGACCGGCATCCGGCTCGCGGACGTGCCCCGGCTCCTCGTCGTCGACTGGGAGCGCCCGGTGGCTCCCGCCTACGGCGGACTGCGACTGCTCTTCGACGGCGGCCGGCTCGACTCCGCGGCCGTGGCGGGACTGCTGCTGCCCGGACCCGAACTGCGGGCCTGGCGCTTCGTCACGGCGGAGGAGGCGGCCGATCTGCTGCCGCCGGTCCGCTACGAGCGACTGCGCTGCGCGCTGCGGGCCCGCGAGCGCGGGGCCGCGCTCTACCTGGAGGCGGGCGTCCCGCGCGGCTGAGCGCCGCCACGAGCGGAGCCCGACCGCCCTCGGACCGGTCGAGGCGGCCGACGATCACCGCTGCCTCGCCGAAGCCCTCCTCGGCGAGGCACGCGGCGAGCGCGGTCAGCGCCGCGCGGCATGCACCGACGCCCCGCGCGCGTGGCAGCCCCGTCCGGGATGCCCTCGGGGCGCGAGCCTTCGGCGCACGCGCGCGTGTGTTGCGCGGGGTAGGACGGATTCGTGTGGGCGCAGGCCGGGTTCGGCGCACGCGCGTTTGTGTTGCGCGCACGAAGGTCTTGCGCCGAGCAGGGACTAGTGTCGGCGCGGTCGTGGTTGCGGTGCGGGGTGAGGCCCGCCCGCTCCGGTGTGGCGAGGTGCGGGCCTTCGGTGCACGCGCGTGTGTGTCGCGTGCACCGAAGGTCTCGCACCACGCCGGCACTGCTGTCGGCACGGTCGTGCCCATGGCGCGGGGCACGCCCGCTTCGGCGCGGGGAAACCGCTTGTGCGCGGTCTTCGGCCGAGGCGGGCGGTGCGGTTCAGTTCGCTGCGTAGTTGCGCAGGAACAGCGCTTCCGCCACCGACAGCCGCTCCAGCTCCTGCGGGGACACGCTCTCGTCGACCGCGTGGATCTGCGCCTCCGGCTCGCTCAGGCCGATGAGGAGGATCTCCGCGCGCGGGTAGAGCGCGGCCAGCGTGTTGCACAGCGGGATGGAGCCGCCCTGACCCGCGTACTGCATCTCCTGGCCCGGGTAGGCGACCGCCATCGCCTCGGCCATCGCCGCGTACGCCGGGCTGGTGGTGTCCGCGCTGAACGGCTGGCCCTGGCCGATCTGTTCGGTGCTCACGCGCGCGCCCCACGGCGTGTGCGCCTCCAGATGGGCCTGGAGCAGCTTCGTGGCCGCGGCCGCGTCCACGCCCGGCGGCACCCGGAGGCTGATCAGCGCGCGGGCGCTCGCCTGCACCGACGGCGTGGCGCCGACGACCGGCGGGCAGTCGATGCCGAGGACGGTCACGGCCGGACGCGCCCAGATGCGGTCGGCGACCGTGCCGGAGCCGATCAGGCCGACGCCGTCCAGCACCTTGGCGTCCTGGCGGAACTGCGCCTCGCCGTAATTCAGGCCCTCCCAGCGGGAGTCGTCGGTCAGGCCGTCGACGGTCGTGGAGCCGTCCTCGGCGCGCAGCGAGTCCAGGACGCGGACCAGCGCGGCCAGCGCGTCGGGCGCGGCCCCGCCGAACTGGCCGGAGTGCAGATTGCCCTCCAGGGTGTCGATCCGCACCCGCACCATGGTCATGCCGCGCAGCGTGGCCGTGACCGTCGGCAGCCCGCACCGGAAGTTGCCCGCGTCGCCGATGACGATCGTGTCGGCCGTGAGCAGCTCGGGGTGTTCCTCCGCGTACCGCTCCAGACCGCCCGTGCCCTGCTCCTCGGAGCCCTCGGCGATCACCTTGACGTTGACCGGGACGCCGCCGTTCGCCTTCAGGGCGCGCAGCGCGAGCAGATGCATGATGACGCCGCCCTTGCAGTCGGCGCTGCCGCGGCCGTACCAGCGGCCGTCGCGCTCGGTCAGCTCGAAGGGCGGGCTGGTCCAGGCGGCCTCGTCCAGCGGCGGCTGCACGTCGTAGTGGGCGTACAGCAGGACCGTCCGCGCGCCGGCCGGGCCGGGCAGGTAGCCGTAGACCGACTGGGTGCCGTCGGGCGTGTCGAGCAGGGCCACGTCCTGGAAGCCCTCGGCGCGCAGCGCGTCCGCGACCCAGTTCGCGGCCGCCTCGCTCTCGCTCCTGGGGAACTGGTCGAAGTCCGCCACCGACTTGAACGCCACCAGCTCGGTGAGTTCCGCCCGGGCCCTGGGCATCAGGGAGGCGACGGTCTCGGCGACCGGATTCGACGACATGGGCACGCTCCTTGTGGGTGCGACGTTGTACGGGGTGGCACTGGTCCGTTCGGGGGACCGTGTGAGCGTACGCGCTGCCGGGATGGGGTCGCGCGCACGCCGCCGATCCTCCCACAGCGGACTGTCATCGGACCGTGACGATCTCCGCCGTAGGATGCGGGGGACAGGTGCGGCAGGCGGCTTGATCGGGAGCAGTAGACCATCGTGAGCAGCGAGAACTCTTCGGCGGACGACGTGCGGCAGGTGTGGGATGTCGTCGTGGTGGGCGCGGGACCCGCGGGGGCCTCGGCCGCCTACGCGGCGGCGGTCACAGGGCGGCGCGTGCTGCTGCTCGAGAAGGCGGAGCTGCCCCGCTACAAGACGTGCGGCGGCGGCATCATCGGACCCTCGCGCGATGCGCTGCCACCCGGCTTCGAACTGCCGTTCCGCGACCGCGTGCACGCCATAACGTTCTCCAACAACGGGCGCTTCACCCGGACCCGTCGCTCCCGGCAGATGCTGTTCGGGCTGATCAACCGGCCCGAGTTCGACCAGCAGCTCGTCGAGCACGCCCAGAAGGCGGGCGCGGAGCTGCGCACGGGCGTCACCGTGCAGCGGGTCGAGCAGCACGGCTCGGCGGTGCCGGACCGGCGCACGGTCGCGGTCGTCCTCCAGGGCGGCGAGACGGTGTTCGCGCGGGCGGTGGTCGGCTCCGACGGCAGTGCGAGCCGGATAGGGGCGCATGTCGGGGTGAAGCTCGACCAGGTGGATCTCGGCCTGGAGGCGGAGATCCCGGTGCCGGAGACGGTCGCCGAGGACTGGAAGGGGCGCGTCCTCATCGACTGGGGGCCGATGCCGGGCAGTTACGGCTGGGTCTTCCCCAAGGGCGACACGCTGACCGTCGGCGTGATCTCCGCGCGCGGCGAAGGCGCGGCCACCAAGCGGTACTTGGAGGACTTCATCGGGCGGCTCGGCCTCGCCGGGTTCGAACCGAGCATCTCCTCCGGCCATCTGACCCGCTGCCGCGCGGAGGACTCACCGCTCTCGCGCGGGCGGGTCCTGGTCTGCGGGGACGCGGCGGGGCTGCTGGAGCCGTGGACCCGTGAGGGCATCTCCTTCGCCCTGCGCTCGGGTCGGCTCGCGGGTGAGTGGGCGGTCCGGATCGCCGAGGCGCACGACGCGGTGGACGCCCGCCGCCAGGCGCTGAACTACGCCTTCGCGGTCAAGGCGGGCCTCGGTGTGGAGATGAGCGTCGGCAAGCGGCTGCTCGCCGTCTTCGAGCGCCGGCCCGGGCTCTTCCACGCGGCCCTCACCGGGTTCCGACCGGCCTGGCGGGCGTTCACCGACATCACCCGCGGCCGGACGACCCTGGGCGAGCTGATGCGCACGCATCCGATGGCCCAGCGGGCGCTGACCGCGATGGACCGGCGGCAGGCGGCCCAGTCGCCCGCACCGGCGCCTGCGCCTGCCCCGGCAGCCGAGCCGGAGGCCGAGGAGGGCGGTTCCTGACCGCGGTTGCCGGACCCGCGGTTCCGGACCGTGGTTCCGGACCGTGGTTCCGGACCGTGCTTGCCGATCGACGGTGGCGTGGCCGTGATCACCGTCGGTCGGTGACGGTGATCCGGAACACCGGGTGGTCAGGGGCGATACGGCGCATCTCGGCGTCGGGGGAGTCGGGGCCGACCCCGTTGAAGAAGACGCCGACCTCGGCCTTCCAGCGCTTGAGGTAGGCGCGCAGCAACGGCGTCTTGTCGTCGTCCGCGACCTCGATCGCCGTGAACTCGTCCACGTGCTTGCCGAGGTGGAGTTCGCCGCCGCCCGCCGCGCGCATGTTGTGCGTCCACTGGACGTGACCGCGCGGCGCGATCAGGTACTGCTGCCCGTCCACGGTCAGCAGGTTCACGGGGGTGGTGCGCCACTCGCCGCTCTTGCGGCCCCGCACCGCCAGGACCCGGGACCCCCACACGCTGAGCCCGCGTCGGGTCAGCCAGGCCACGGCACGGTTGAACACATTGACGGTGAACCAGCCGGGCTTTTGTACGTGGGCGTGGGTGGACATGGTTACTGCCTCCTGTTTCCGGGCGAGCTCCTGGACGAAAGTGTGAGCACTGCTCTCGCTCGCTTCGAGTCTGCCGGAGAGTGGCGATCCAAAGCAAGAGCACTGCTCTCTTTTTTGTTCGCCGCTCTCGATTGTGTGCACTGCTCCGGATCCATGGGACACTGACCCACATGAGCAGCACTGTTCGTGGGGCGCGCGCCCGAGCCAGGATCGAAGTCACCACCGCCATCAAGGAGGAGGCCCGCAGACAGCTCGCCTCCGAGGGCGCCGCCAAACTCTCGCTGCGGGCCGTGGCCCGTGAGCTCGGCATGGTCTCCTCCGCGCTGTACCGGTACTTCCCGAGCCGTGACGACCTGCTCACCGCACTCATCATCGACGCCTACGACTCGCTCGGCGAGAGCGCGGAGGCCGCGCATGCGGCGGTCGTCGCCGGTGTCGCTCCGGTCGACCGCTGGGTCGCGGTCGGCGAGGCGGTGCGCGGCTGGGCGCTGGCGCATCCGCACGAGTACGCGCTGATCTACGGCTCGCCGGTGCCCGGCTACAGCGCGCCCGCGACGACCGTTCCGGCCGCCGCCCGGGTCGGCCTCCTGCTCATCGGCATCGTGCGCGACGCGCACCGGGCGCACGCGCTGGAAGTGCCGCTCCTGACGGACGAGCTGGTCCCCGAGGCGGTGCGGATGGCGGCGGAGCTCGCGCCCGACCTCCCACCGGGAGCGGTCGCGGCACTCATCGCGGCCTGGGCCCAGCTGTACGGACTGGTCGGGTTCGAGGTGTTCGGGCAGTTCCACCGGGTCGTGGAGGACCGCGAGCCGTTCTTCCGGTACGCGGTCACCCGGCTCGCCCACGAGGTGGGCCTGCGCTGAGCGCTTCGCTGGAAGTGCCGCGATGTGCCGTCGTTTTGGTGCGGCGCCGTCATGGCTGGTCGCGCAGTTCCCCGCGCCCCTTAAGGGGCGCCGGCGCGTACTTCCGGGGGAGTACCGCCGAGCACCTCGTCCGGCGGACGTCCGGTGCGGGTGGTGGCGTCTAGCGTGGCGGGCATGGACGAAGAGCAGGTGCGCGGGCGCGGCGGCCCGGGGCAGTGGTGGCGGCACGGGCCGCCGCCGCGGCTGCGCCGCTGGGAGGGAGCGGAACCGGACGCGGCGCAATGGCCCTGGGCCTCCACCGTGCTGATCACCGCGTTCGTGCTCGTCGGCTCGACCTTCGCGACCCACGCGCAGGAGGGCGAGCGGGCCTCGCTCGACGTCTTCGCGCGCGTGCTCCTGCTCGTCGCCTCCGGCCTGCTGCTGTGGCGGCGACGGCGACCGGTGGCCGTGCTGTTCGGCACCGCGGCCGCCACCGCGATCTACCTCGGCGCCGGCTACGCCTACGGCCCGGTCTTCCTGACCGTGGCGGTCGCCTGCTTCGCCGCCGTCGTCGCCGGACACCGCCGGGCCGCCTGGACGGCCCTGGGGATGCTGTGGGCCGTACATCTTCTGGTCGCGCACTGGCTGTACCGGTGGCTGCCGCCCACCGGGGACGACCCCGCGCCGTACGGGCAGGAGATCGTCGTCGCCGGGTGGGTCCTGGCGATCGTCGCGATCGCGGAGCTGGCTCGGAGCCGGCACGAGCAGTGGGCCCGTGAGCGGGCCGAACGCGCCCAGGCGGCCCGGCGGCGCGCCGACGAGGAGCGGCTGCGCATCGCCCGTGAACTGCACGACGTCCTCGCCCACAGCCTCTCGGTCATCAACGTGCAGGCGGGCGTCGGCCTGGCGCTGCTCGACGCCGACCCGCAACAGGCGCGCACCGCGCTCACCACCATCAAGTCCGCCAGCAAGGAAGCGCTCGGCGAGGTGCGTCAGGTGCTCGACACCCTGCGCACGCCGGGTGACGCGCCGCGCGCGCCGGCGCCCGGCCTGGACCGGCTGCCCGAGTTGGTGGAACAGGCGGCGCGCGCGGGCCTCACGGTCGAAGTGACGGGCTCGCCTCCCGGGCTGCCGCCCCACACGGACCTCGCCGCCTTCCGTATCGTCCAGGAGGCCCTCACCAATGTCGTCCGCCACTCGGGCTCGCGCCACGCGCGCGTGCGGCTCGAACGGAGCGGCGCGACGCTACGGCTGTGTATCGACGACGACGGACCGGCGACCGGCGCCGAAGCGGGCGGCAGCGGCAACGGGCTCGCCGGGATGCGTGAGCGGGCCGCGGCTCTGGGTGGCACGATCGAGGCGGGACCGCGGCCCGACGGCGGCTTCCGGGTGCTCGCCGCATTGCCGCTGAAGGCCAAGGCCGAGGAGGACGACCGGTGATCCGCGTACTGCTCGCCGACGACCAGTCGTTGGTCCGCGCGGGGTTCAGGGCGCTGCTCGACGCGCAGCCGGACATCGAGGTGGCCGGGGAGGCCGCCGACGGGCAGGAAGCGGTGCGCGCGGTGCGTGAACTGCGGCCGGACGTCGTCCTGATGGACATCCGGATGCCCCTCCTCGACGGCCTCGCCGCCACCCGCCGGATCACCGGCGACGAGACGCTCTCGCAGGTCAAGGTGGTCATGCTCACCACCTTCGAACTCGATGAATACGTCTTCGCGGCGATCCGCTCGGGTGCTTCCGGCTTTCTGGTCAAGGACACCGAGCCGGACGAACTCCTGCGCGCCGTACGGGCGGTGGTCGCGGGGGACGCACTGCTGTCGCCGGGAGTGACGCGTCGGCTCATCGCCGAGTTCGCGGCCCGCTCCAAGGAGCCTGCGACGGACGACGCGTTGGTCCGGCTCACGGAACGGGAGCGGGAGGTGATGGCGCTGGTCGGGATCGGCCTGTCCAACGAGGAGATCGCCCGCCGACTGGTGGTCAGCCCGCTCACCGCCAAGACCCATGTCAGCCGCGCCATGGTGAAGCTGGGCGTGCGGGACCGGGCCCAACTGGTCGTGCTGGCCTACGAGTCGGGGCTGGTCCGGCCGGGCTGGCTGGGCTGAGCGTCCGTGCCCGGGCGCGTATCGGCACGGAAGCGGAGCAGGACGGAGATCACCCGGGCCAGGAACACCAACGGCGCCAGCGCGAGCCCCGAGCGCAGGAACAACTTCTCGGCCGTGTCCGGCAGTTCGAACAGCAGCGCCGGTCCGGCGAGCGCCCCGAACAGCACCGCCGCCGCGAACACCGCGCTGAACAACGCGTATCCGATCTCGACGGTGATCGCGTCCCGGTCGGCCTGGGTGCGCCGTCCCCCGTACCCGTGCTGGCTGCTCATCCGGCAAGTCTCACAGGCGTGCGCCCGGCGAGGCAATCGCCCCGGCCGGACGCCCACACTTCCCGAAGACACTCCCTAGTCGCGAACCCCCACCGGCTCCGCTCCGGCCTTCGCGTTCTCCTCCGCCGCCGTGGACCTGGCGACGACGACCGAGCCCTCGGCGCGTCGGGTGCGCAGGCCGGGGAGGGTGATGAGCAGGCCCGCGGCGGCGATGAGCGTCACCACCGTCAGCCCGGGGCGGTAGCTGTCGAGGACCGCCTGCGGGGTGGGGTCGGCGGGGGCGCCCGCGGTCACCACCGCGGTGACCACGGCCAGGAAGATCGCGCCGCCCACCTGCACCGAGGTGTTGAGCAGGCCCGAGACCATGCCCTGCTCGTGGTCCGCCACACCGTTGGTGGCCTGGATGTTGAGCGAGGGGAAGACCAGCGCGCAGGCCGCGCCGATCAGCAGCATCGACGGCAGGATGACGGCGGCGTAGACCGGGTCGAGATCGACGCGCAGGAACAGCGCGTATCCGGCGACCATGAACGCGAAGCCCGCCGCGATCAGGCGCGGGGTGCCGAACCGGTCCACGAACGAGCCCACCTTGGTCGAGGACACCGCCACCAGCGCGCCGGCCGGCAGGAAGGCGAGCGCGGTGTGCAGCGCCGACCAGCCGAGCAGCGTCTGCATGTACAAGGTGGCCAGGAACTGGAAGCCGATGTACGAGCCGAAGAAGGCCATGGCGCCGAGTTGGGCGCGGATCTGGCTGCCGGAGCGCAGCACGCCGAGCCGGATCAGCGGGCCCGCGGAGCGGCGTTCGACGAGGACGAAGGCGGTGAGCAGGACGGCGACCGCCAGGAAGGACAGCAGGGTGCGGGCGGAGGTCCAGCCCGCCTCCGGGGCCTGCACCACCGTGAAGACCAGCAGCAGCATCGACGCGGTGCCGAGGACGGCGCCGGGGACGTCGTAGCCGTTGTGGTTCTTCTCCCGTTCGCTGCGCGGCAGCAGCTTCAGGCCCGCCGCCAGCGCGATCAGGGCGATCGGCGCGGGCAGCAGCATGGTCAGGCGCCAACTGGCCTCCGTGAGCAGGCCGGAGAGGACCAGGCCCATCGAGAAGCCGGTCGCGGCGCAGGTGGTGTAGATGGCCAGCGCGCGGTTGCGCAGCGGGCCCTGCGGGAACGTCGTCGTGATGATGGACAGGCCGGCCGGGGCCGTGAAGGCCGCGCTGAGTCCCTTGATGAACCGGCTCACGATCAGCAGCGGACCCGAGTCGACGAGCCCGCCGAGCAGGGATGCCAGCGCGAAGACGCCGAGCGCGATCAGGAAGACCTGGCGGCGGCCCAGCAGGTCGGCCGCGCGGCCGCCGAGGAGGAGCAGGCCGCCGTAGCCCAGGATGTAGCCGCTGACCACCCATTGCAGGGTCGAGGTGGAAAGGCCGAGGTCAGAGCCTATGGACGGCAGGGCGACGCCGACCATGGACACGTCCAGCGCGTCCAGGAACATCGCGGCGCACAGCACCAGCAGGGTGCCCCACAGCCGGGACGTCCAGCGGCCCTCGGTGGGAGGGGACGCGGGGGAGGGGAGCGGAGAGGTCATGCCGGGAAGAGTACATGCGCGTGCATCGAATGCAAGTGCAATTAATTCTGATGCAATTAATTCCGTACTCTGCTACGGTGCGCCCCATGGCGGCGAAGACGGACGGGACGAAGACGGACGGGACACAGACCGAGGGCCAGGTCGAGGGCGACGTCGAGGCCGAGCAGGCGCTCGTCGAGCAGTGGCGGGACATGCTGGCGCTGCATGCGCGCACCCAGTGCGAAATCGACCGCGCGCTGCATGAACACGGCCTGTGCGCCAGTGACTTCGAGGTGCTCGACGTCCTCGCCGAATCGGGCGCGCCGAAGGACTCGTGCAGTTTCCGCGTCCAGGAGATCGCCGAGCGCGTCCACCTCAGCCAGAGCGCGCTGTCCCGGCTCATCGCCCGCCTGGAGAAGGACGGTCTCGTCGAGCGCGGCCTGTGCACGGAGGACCGCCGGGGCGTGCGGGTGGAGCTGACGCGCAAAGGGCGCGCGCTGCACGGCGACGTACAGCCGGTGCAGCGCGCGGTGTTGACCCGGATGCTGACGGAGTGACCCGGGCGACGGTCGGTCAGACGGCGGACGTCTCCCGCCACAGCCTCGCCAGCGCGGCGTCCCCGGTCGCGGCGGGGAGCGGCAGCCGGTTCCAGAGCGACAGATAGAGCTGCCCGGCCGGTCCGGACACCTCGCAGTCGGCGTCCCCCTCGACGGTCCGCTCCGTCACGGGCGGCTCCGGCGACAGCCGTACGGTCCAGACGGCGTCGGCGGTGTCCGTCGCCCGTACCCGCAGGATCCGGGGCTCCTCGGTGCGCACCCTGCTCCGGTCGCGCGCGTGGAAGCCGCGCAGCAGCTCGTCGACGCCGTCCGCCGCGAAGTCGGCGGCGAGGTCCGGGGCGATCTCGGCGGGCCCTCGGCCACGGGCCGACTCGGCGTCCACGCGGTGCACGGCCGTCTCGTGCGCCTGCCGCCTGGCCCAGAACGCGAGCGGCGACGGCGCGGGCAGGAAGTGCCAGCACCGTACGTCGGCCGGGGCGGCGGACAGGGTGTCGACGAGTCGGCCGTGGCCCTCGCGGAACCAGTCGAGAAGCGGGTCGCCGTCGAGGTCCGGCGGCTCGGCGAGCGGGTGGAACGAGAGGTCTCCGTCGGCCACGAACGACGTCGCCCAGCGGTGCACCGCGCCCGTGTGTCGCAGCAGGTCTCTGACCTGCCAGTCCGGGCAGGTCGGCACCTTGGCGTCGGGGCCCGCCACCGCGGCGGCGGCGGCCAGTGCGCGGCCTTCCCGGTCCAGGACGCTGATGAACTCGGCAGTCTCCATGTGGGGGAGTCTGCCGGATGGAGCGCGGTCGAGGGGAGCGGTGGCGTGACTCAGCCGGATGTCGCCCGGCGCGTCGTCAGGCCGATCAGCGCGGCGGCCGCGGCCAGGACGGCGACGCTGGTGAGGGCGGCGGGCAGGGAGAGCCAGTCGGCCATGAAGCCGATGGCGGGCGGGCCCAGGAGCATGCCCCCGTAGCCGAGCGTCGAGGCGATGGCGACTCCGCTCGGCCCGGCCAGCGCCCCGGCGCGTTCGACGGCGACCGGGAAGAGGTTGGCCAGGCCCAGCCCGGCGACGGCGTAGCCGACCAGCGCTGCCCAGAGCGTGGGGGCGAGGGAGCCGAGCAGCATCCCGGCCGCGGCGACCGCGCCGCCGGTCACCACCGTGCGGGTGCGGCCGAGCCGTTCGAGCAGGGTGGTGCCGGTGAGGCGGCCGACCGTCATGGCGAGGGCGAAGCAGGAGTACCCGGCCGCGGCGACCCCGGCGGAGGCGCCCAGATCCTGTTCCAGATGCAGGGCGCCCCAGTCGGCGAGGGCTCCCTCGCCGTAGGCGGTGCACAGGGCGATGAGACCGAAGACGACGACGAGCCGGCGGGTGCGGGCGGTCGGGCGACCCGGGTCCGCCGTCGAGGACGACGGATCCTCGCCCTCGGGCCGTGTATGGGTGCTGCGTTCGGGCGGCCGGGCCGGTTCGTGGCGCAGCAGTGTGGGTGCCGTGAGCGCGGTGACGAGCAGGCCGACGATCCCGAGGCCCAGCAGATGGCGGGTCGGCGACACCGAGCCCGCGACCAGCCCGCCCAGACCCGCGCCGACCATGCCGCCGAGACTGAACGCCGCGTGGAAGGTGGGCATGATCGGCCTGCGCAGCGCCGCGACCAGATCGACGGCGGCGCTGTTGAAGGCCACGTTGATGCTGCCGTAGGCCGCCCCGAACAGCAGCAGGACGGCGCCGAGCGCGGCCACGGAGTGGGTGAGCGGGGGCAGGGTGACCGAGAGGGAGAGCAGGACCGCGCAGACCACGGTGACCGGGTGGCTGCCGTAGCGGTCGCAGAGGCGTCCCGTGAACATCATCGTGATCACCGCGCCCGCGGAGACGCCGAGGAGCGCGAGACCGAGCGTGCTGGGGGAGGCGCCGGTCTGGTGCTTGATGGCCGGAATGCGCACGACCCATCCGGCGAAGATGAAGCCGTCGAGGGCGAAGAACGTGGTCAAAGCGATACGGAGACGGGTCAGGTCGTGGCCGTCGCCCGGCACGGCGTTGTGCGTTCGGGTTTTGTTTACTTGCGGCACAAAGTCAGGCTAGGGGGTCGGTCCGGGCGGAGCAAGGGGGCCCGGGCGTGCGGGTGTTCGATGCGGCGCGCACACGTTTTCTTCACAGAAATGATCGGGACGAGGTGTATGAGAGTTAAAATATTAGAAGTAGGGTCCGATCATGCATGGCACGAACGACTTCCGTTCTCCCCCACGCCTTGCCGATCTGGCGCAGCTGATCCGCATGCCGGCAGCCTTGAGCGTGCCCGGTGACGTCCTCGCCGGCGCCGTCGCGAGCGCCGGGACGCCGCGGCCCCGCATCGTCGCCACGATGGCTTCCTCCGTCGCCCTCTACTGGGCCGGAATGGCGCTCAACGACTATGCGGACGCCACCGTCGACGCCGTGGAGCGACCTCGACGACCCATACCCTCCGGGCGAGTTGCCCGCCGCACCGCGCTCGCCACCGCGTGCGGGCTCACCGCGGCGGGCCTCGGCCTCGCCGCTCTGGGCGGCGGCCGGCGCGCGCTCGGCGTGGCCCTTCCGCTGACCGGGGTGGTCTGGGCCTACGACCTGCGTCTGAAGGCCACCCCGGCCGGGCCCGCCGCCATGGCGGGAGCACGGGCGCTGAACGTGCTGGCCGGAGCGGACCCCGGCCGCCGGGCCGCCGCACTGCCGGCGGCGCTGCTGGTCGGCGCGCACACCTACACCGTCACGGCGCTGAGCCGTCACGAGGTGTCCGGAGCGCCGCGCACCGTGCCCGTCGCCACGCTGGCCGGCAGCACCGCAACAGCCTTGGCCGCCGCGGCACTTCCCACCTGGAGACGGCGCGGCCAGACCGCACGGATCGGCGCCGCCGCCGGCGCGCTCGGCTACCTCGCCACCTACGGGACGGCGCAGGCGCGGGCGGCACGGGAGCCCTCCGCGGAGAACGTCCGCGGGGCCGTCGGCACCGGGATCCTGTCGCTGATGCCCCTTCAGGCGTCGCTCACCGCCGGCGGCGGGGGCGCGGCCCTCGCCGCAATCCTTGCCGTCGCCCACCCTCTGGCGCGCCGCCTCGCCCGGAAGGTGTCGCCCACATGAGCACGGGCTCGGGCGATGCGAACGCCGGTGCGGCGGGCCCCGGTGCGGCGGGCCCCGGTTCCGCCGGGGGGCTTCGGTTCGGGTTCGGGACCAACGGGTTCACCAACCACCGGCTCGACGACGTGCTGGCCGTGCTCGCCGACCTCGGGTACGACTCCGTCGGGCTCACCCTCGACCACGGTCACCTCGACCCGTTCGCCCCCGACCTGCCGCGCCAAGTCACCGCCCTCGCGCGGCGGTTGGAGCAGCTGGGACTGGCGGTCGTGATCGAGACCGGTGCGCCCTACCTGCTGGACCCGTGGCATCAGCACCTCCCCACGCTGATGTCGGCCCCGGGAGCCGAGCGGCGCGTCGACCTGCTGGCCCGCGCCGTGCGCATCGCGGCCGACCTGGGCTCCCCGGTCGTCCACCTGTGCAGCGGCCCGGCGCCCGAGGGCGTGTCGGCGGACGAGGCCTGGAAGCGGCTGACCGCGGGCTGCGAAGAGGCCCTGGACATCGCCCGCGCACACGGTGTGGCCCTCGGCTTCGAGCCCGAGCCGTACATGTTCGTCGACACCGTGGAACGGGTCCTGGAACTGCGCGGCCGACTCGGCGACCCCGAAGGCTTCGGCGTCACGCTCGACATCGGCCACGCCCACTGCGTGGACGACCTCCCACTGCTCGACTGCGTCGCCCTGGCGGCCCCGCACCTGGTGAACGTGCAGATCGAGGACATGCGGCGAGGCGTGCACCGACACCTCGAACTCGGCACGGGCGAGATCGACTTCCCGCCCGTCCTGGCCGCCCTCAAGGCCTCCGGCTACCGAGGGCCGGTCTCGGTGGAGATCCAGGGCGCGGCTCTGGACGCCCCCGAAGTCGCCCGCCGTTCCTTGGAGTTCCTCAAGGCGGCCGAGCCGTTCTGACGCCGCGGTGCTCCTGCGCTGCGTCGAGCACCGCCAACCACCCACCCCCGTACGGCTGTTGTCGTACGCGCAGCCGAACAGGAGGTATGCGCGGTGGACCCACACAGCGCCGGTGTCCACCAGGCCGAGGACCTGGCCGCCCGCAGGCTGGAGACCGTCACCCTCAACGCCTTCCCCTACGGCGGCTTCCACCGCGAGGTGGTCAAGAAGGACGTCTACCGCCCCGACTGGGCCTGGCGCACCCCGTGGCCGACGGCCGCCCGCGACACCGCCCGCCGGGCACTGGGCGAACTGGCCGGTGCCCTGGCCGAGTTGGACCGGGAGACGGGACACCCGATCCGGGCCGGCTTCGAGCCCGACCCCGGGGGCGTGGTGGAGAACAGGTCGTCGTCACGGGCGTCGACGACCTGCCGGCCGCCCTGGCCGGGGGCCTGGACCCCTCCTCCGCCTGGCGGGTGCACTTCCACGCCCCGCTGCACACCGATCCCGAACCGCCGTTGCGCAGGATGGCATCCGAACTGGACCGGACCCGCGACCGGTTCGAGGAACTCGGCCTGACCCGAGCACGCACAGGGCACACCACATCCACGAGCACCGAACCTTCGCGAAAGGAGCCTGTCTCGTGACGAGACTGGTCGTCCTCGACATCGTCGGCCTCACCCCCCGCATGCTGCGCCACATGCCCGCCGTCTCGGCCGTCGCCGCACAGGGTTTCCAGGCCCGGCTCAATCCCATGCTGCCCGCCGTGACCTGCTCGGTGCAGTCCACCCTCCTCACCGGCGTGCCGCCCACCGAGCACGGCATCGTCGGCAACGGCTGGTACTTCCGTGACCTGGGGGAAGTCCTGCTGTGGCGGCAGCACAACGCGTTGGTCGGCGGTGAGAAGCTGTGGGACACGGCGCGTCGGACCGACCCCGACTACAAGGTCGCCAACGTCTGCTGGTGGTACGCCATGGGAGCCGACGTCGACTTCACGGTCACCCCGCGCCCGGTCTACTACTCCGACGGCCGCAAGGAACCCGACTGCTACACCTGGCCGCCCGCCCTGCACGACGAACTCACCGACCGGCTCGGCCCGTTCCCGCTGTTCACCTACTGGGGCCCCAACGCGGGCATGCCCTCCAGCCAGTGGATCCTGGCCGCCGCCCGCCAGATCTTCGACGAGCACAGCCCCGACCTGACGCTGGTCTACGTACCGCACCTGGACTACGAACCCCAGCGTTCCGGCCCGGACTCGGCGCAGTCCGCCCGTGAGGCCAGGCGGCTCGACGACGCGCTGCGCCCGCTGCTCGACCACTTCCGCAGCGAGGACGCCACCGTCGTGATCCTCAGCGAGTACGGCATCGCGCCCGCCTCCCGGCCGGTCGACGTCAACCGCGCGCTGCGCCGGGCCGGGCTGCTCGAAGTCCACACCCAGGACGGCATGGAGTACCTCGACCCCTGGACCTCCCGCGCCTTCGCCGTCGCCGACCACCAGATCGCCCACGTGTACGTACGGGACCCGGCGGACGTCGAGCGCGTCGCGAAGATCGTGGCCGAACTGGACGGCGTGGACGAGGTGTTGGACGCCGTCGGCAAGGCCGCCCACGGCCTGGACCACGAACGTTCCGGCGAACTGGTCGCCGTCGCGGAGTCGGACGCCTGGTTCACCTACTACTACTGGCTCGACGACGACCGGGCCCCGGACTTCGCCCGCCAGGTCGAGATCCATCGCAAGCCCGGCTACGACCCCGCCGAACTCCTCTACGACCCCACCGTGCCCGGCGTGAAGGCCCGCGCCATCGGCCAGGTCGCCCGCAAGAAGGCCGGCCTGCGCTACCGCATCAGGACCGTCCCCCTGGACCCCTCCGGGGTGCGCGGCAGCCACGGCCGACTGCCGCAGGATCCGCAGGACAGCCCCGTCCTGCTGTGCTCGCGGCCCGACCTGGCGCGGGGCGAGATCGACGCCACGGAGGTCAAGGACCTCCTCCTCACCCTGGCCGGCCTCACCTCCCGCTCCTCGATCCAGCCGCCGAGTACGGGAGTTGGGTCAGGGAACGGCCCCTGACCCGGATCAGCCTGTGGCGCGACCTGCACCCCTGGCTGGTCACCCGCGACGAGGACGCCCGGGCCGTCCTCAGCGACGCGCGCTTCAGCTCGGAGAACGTCCCGGGATCCCGCGGTCTTCGCCGCCCCCGACACGCTCGACATCACCCGGGACGCCGGAGCGCGGCTCACCCACCGCCCGACTGGTCGGCCAGGCAAGCCAGGTAGAGCGCCATGGTGGCCCGGTGGTCGCGCAGCGGGCGGCCGGTGATCTGCTCGATCTTGCGCATCCGGTAGACGACCGTGTTGCGATGGATGTGCAGGGCGGCGGAGGCCCGTACGAGGTTGCAGCCGCTCTCGCACCATGCCGTGATCGTGTCGCGCAGCGCCGGCCAGTCCGGCTGGGCGCGCAGGTCCGCCGTCGTGCGGTCGAGCAGCCGGGTGCGGGCGGACTGGCTGATCGTCGCCAGGACCTGATGGACCCTCAGGTCGACGATCAGATGGACGGGGGTGCCGTCCGTCGGGCGCCCGCCGAGCCGCAGGGCGTCGCAGGCGTCCTGGTAGGAGTCGTGCAGACCGCTCACCGAGGCGGCCGGCTCGCCGATGCCCGCGCGGGCCGAGAGACCGTCCTGCGCGGCGATGACGTCGGCGACCCGCCGGCAGGCGGCCGCTACCGACTCGGTCGGACGTCGGGCGGGCAGCCGGTGCAGGACGCCGATCCAGCCGGGGGCCGTGGCGGCCACGATGTCCTGGGGGTCGGCGAACACCTCGCGGACGGTGCGCAGCAGTTCCGAGCGGATCAGCGCCATGTCCTGGGCGGGAGCGCCCCGCCCCCGTGCGGCCGAGGCGGGCACCGTCACCTCGAAGGCCACCGCGATCCTCGGCAGCCGTAGGTCGAAACCGAGTTCGGCGGCCCGGAACACCAGGAAGTCGCCCTCGACGACCTGCGGATCGTAGGAGGCGATGTCGGCGAGGAGTTTCTCGGCCGCCCGCTCCGCGAGCAGCCGGGAGCGCAGCATCACGGACTCCCTGAGCAGGATCTCCGTCTGCCGTTTCACCAGCAGCCCGAACCGGCGTACCCGCTCGGGGGTGCCGGTGATCCCGACGGTCCCCACCGCCCGGCCGCCGCTGACCAGCGGCAGCGTCATCCCGGGGCGCACCCCGCGCAGCCGCTGGGCCTGCGAGGCGCTGTGGGTGGCCGGTTCCTGGGTGCGGACGACGTCGACCGAGGCCTCGTGGAAGGTGCCGACCCGGCTGCTGTCGCCGCTGCCGATGACCATGCCCTCCGCATCGGTGATCAGCACGTTGAAGCCGATGACGGCCGAGGTGTCCCCGGCGATCTCCTGGGCGAGTGACGGGCTCAGCATCGGCGCTCCTCCCGACACGAGTGGGGCCGTGGTTGGACGCACCGTACAGGGGAGCGAGCGATTTCAGCCATAACTTCGTACGAACTGAACGGTGACTGGCGGCAGACGGATCTCTAGCGTATGGCCCCATCACTTCCCCGCCGGGGGCACATCGCGGTGAACGGCGGGTCCCTTCAGCGCCCTACGGAAGGCCCAGGCCGATGACCCGTATGCGTTCTCTCATATCCGCTTTGTCAGCACTTCTCCTGTTCTCCTCGGTCGCCGCCTGCGGCTCCGACGGCGACGACGACGCTCCGAAGAACGTCTCCGCGCAGACCGCCGCCCTGGGCACGCTCACGCCCGGCGTCATCAAGGTGGCCGTGCAGCCGTACGCGCCGTACACCACCGTCGAGGGCGACAAGATCGTCGGACTGGACGGCGACATCCTCACCTATGTCGCCAAGAAGCTGGGCCTGACGGTGAAACCGCAGGTCACCGACTTCGCCGGGATGCTCGCCGGAGTGCAGTCACGCCGGGTGGACATCACCGTCGGCGGTGTCGCCTGGACCGCCGACCGGCAGAAACAGGGGCTGTTCACCGACCCGCCCTACTACTCGCCCCCGGCGATGGCCGTCCGCAACGGCAAGACCTACCGGACCGTGGACGACCTCCGGGGCCTCGACCTCGGCACCGTCGAGGGCTATGTCTGGGTCAAGTCCATCCAGTCCGTCCCCGAGGCCGAGCTGCACGCCTACCCCGACGCCACCGGCGTCTTCGACGACCTCGGCGCGGGCCGGATCGACGTCGGCTTCCTCGACCCGCTGATCATCATCGCGGCGCGGAAGCAGCGCCCCGAGCTGAAGATCAGCACCGAGTACCTGACCCCGCCGACCGCCCTGGAGGTCAAGGCGAAGCCCGCCTACGCCTACTTCCAGCCGTACCAGACCGGCTTCTACCTCCCCAAGCAGGCCACGAAGCTGGAGAAGGCGATCTCCGCGCAGATCGACGCCATGTACACCAACGGCGAGATGGCCAAGCTCGTCGAGAAGTACGGCGGCGACCCCGAGCAGTTTCTCGAGCCGGCCGCCGACGTCGCCACCGCGCGCCGCGGAGTGGACCGGCCCGGCAGCTGGACTCCGCCGACCATCGGCCAGTGAGGGGATGACATGTCCGACCTCTTCCAAGTCCCCTGGTCCGACTACCGGCCCGAACTGGTCGACGCACTGGGCCGCACCGTCTCCTACACGGCGGTCAGCTTCGTCGGAGCGGTCGTCCTCGGCCTGGTCGTGGCGCTGCTCCGGCTGAGCCGGGCCTGGCCCGCGCGGGCCGTCGCCGCCGTCTACACCGAGATCTTCAAGAACGTCCCGCTGCTGGCCATCATCTTCCTGACCTACTTCGGCCTCGCCTCGGCCGGGATCCGGCTGGACGTGTTCACCGCAGGCTGCCTCAGCCTCGTCGTGTTCTACGCCGCCTACCTGTCCGAGATCTTCCGCTCCGCCATCAGCGGAGTGCACGGCGGACAGACCGAGGCGGGGGAGGCGCTCGGCATGGGCCGGGTGTGCATCTTCGTCCATGTCGTCCTGCCCCAGGCCGTCCGGCAGGCGCTGCCCGGCACCAACACCATGCTGGTCGACCTGCTCAAGTCCACCTCGCTGCTCGTCACCGTCTCCGCCGCGGAGCTGATGTCGGAGGGCCGGCTCATCACGTCGACGACATTCCGGGCGCTGGAGGTCTACCTCGTGATCTCCGCCCTCTACTTCGCCCTGTGCTATCCGCTCTCCCAGCTCCTCCTGCTGCTGGAGCGGAAGGTCCGGGCGGGCGTCCCGCTGTCCCCGGGGCGACGCCGGCGCGTACGGACGGCCAGGGAACTCCTCGCCGCCGACCTTGGCGCGGACATCGAGCGGGCGGCGGACCGGAAGGAGGCAGGGGTATGACCGAGCCCGTCACCACCGCCCCGACCGTCACCCCCGCGCCCTCGGACGCCGTCGTACGGATCGAGGCGCTGAGCAAGTCCTTCGACGGCCGCCCGGTGCTCGACCAGGTGAACCTGGAGGTCGGCCGCGGCCGCATCGTGAGCGTCATCGGGCAGAGCGGCGGCGGCAAGACCACCCTGATGCGCTGCGTCAACCTGCTGGAGCGGCCGGACCGGGGCACGGTCGAGGTCGTCGGCGAAGTCGTGCACCAGGGCGGCCGGACGCTCTGCCGCGACCTGCCCCGGCTGCGCCGCACCGTCGGCATGGTCTTCCAGCGGTTCAACCTCTTCCCGCACCTCACCGCCGTGGAGAACGTCGTCCTGGCGCAGCGCAAGGCGGGCGTCCCGGAACGCGAGGCGCTGGAACGGGCCGTCACGCTGCTGCGCCGGGTCGGCGTCGCCCACCGCGGCCTCGCCCGGCCCGAGCAGCTCTCCGGCGGCGAACAGCAGCGGGTCGCCATCGCCCGCGCGCTCGCGCTCCGGCCGGAGGTGCTGCTCTTCGACGAACCCACCTCCTCCCTCGACCCGGAGGCGACCCGCGAGGTCCTGGCCGTGATGCGCGAACTGGCCGCGGACGGCATGACGATGCTGCTGGTCACCCATGAACTGTCCTTCGCCCGCGAGGTGTCCGACCATGTCGTCTTCGTCGACGGCGGCCGGATCGTCGAGGAGGGCCGCCCGCAGGACGTCCTCGACCGCCCCGCCGAGGCCCGCACCCGGGAGTTCCTCGCCTCGTACGGGCCGGCGTCATGACCGCCGCACCGGACGGCGGCAGCCCGGTCGTCGTGGTCGGCGGCAGCCCGGTCGTGGTGGTCGGGGGCGGCGTCGTGGGGCTGTGCACCGCCTACTACCTGGCCCGCGCGGGCCTCGCCGTGGAGGTCGTCGAACGCGGCGGCCTGGGCTCCGGGGCCTCCCGGGGCAACGCCGGCTGGGTCTGCCTCAGCCACTCGACGCCGGTCCCCGCACCCGGCGTCGTACGGTACGCGCTGCGCTCACTGGGCCGTCCGGACTCGCCCCTCTATCTGCGGCCGCTGCCCGACCCGGCGTTCGTACGGTGGCTGTGGCGGTTCTGGCGCAGCAGCACCCCGGCCGCCTTCCGGCGCGGCTACGCGGCCATCGCCGAGCTGAACCGCACCACGTTCGACCTCTTCGACGGCCTGCGCGAGGCCGGCGTCGAGACGAGCCTGACCCGACCGGGCATGGTGCACGCGTTCCTGTCCCCGGCCGAGGCCCGCCACCATCTCGCCCTGCAACGGCAGATGGCCGACGGCCGCTACCCGCTCCCCGACGAGGTCGTCACCGGCGACGGGGCCCGGCTGCTGGACGACGCCCTGTCGGACGGGGTGCGCGCCTCGTACCTCGTCGAGGGGGAGGGCGTGGTGGACCCGGAGGCGTTCGCCCGCGGCCTCGGCGAGACCCTCGCCGCCTCGGGGGTGAAGATCCATGAGCACGTCGAGGCCCTCGGGTTCCGCGTCTCCGGCGGGCGGGTGACCGCGCTGCGCACCGCCCAGGGCGAGATCCCCTGCGCGGCCGTGGTCGTCGCGGCCGGCATGCGCTCCGCCCGGCTGCTCGGCGCCCTGGGCGCCCGGCTGCCGCTGCAGGCGGGCAAGGGCTACAGCTTCTCGGTGGAGCTGGACCCCGCGCCCCGCCACACCCTCTACTTCGGCGAACGCAGGGCCGTCGCCTCACCGATCGGCGGCACCACCCGGATCGGCGGGACGATGGAGCTCAGCGGCAACAACAACCGCCTCGACTGGCGTCGGGTCGTCGCCGTGGCCCTCGCCAGCCGGCACTACCTGGGCCGCTGGTTCGACGACCCCGACGACCTGGTCGGTCTGATCCGCGACCCCTGGGTCGGCGGCCGGCCCTTCCTCCCCGACGGGCTCCCGGTGATCGACCGGCTCCCGGACCACGTCAACGCGTTCGCCGCCACCGGACACGGCATGCTCGGCGTCACGCTCGGCCCCGCCACCGGCCACGAGCTCACCCAGTACGTCCTGACCGGCCGCCGCCCCGCGTCCCTCGCCCCGTTCCGCTTCGACCGCCTCCGCAGCTGAGCGGGCGTTGCCCGTCTCCACGGGCGATTCTCGTCACCGAACACACAGGTGATGCCGTGATGCGCGGCCCCGCGGGGGAACATGAGGGATGCGCATGAGTGGAGATCGGCTGCGGGCCCTGGCCGGGGCGGCGTTGGCGGTGAGCGTCGCGGTGGCCTGCGGCGGACCGGGCGGCGGAGCCGGGACGGGGAGCGGAGCCGGGACGGCCGCGTCCACCGCGACCGGCGTCGCATCGAGCGCACCGGCGGCGGCCCCTCGCTTCGACGAGGAGCTGGAGCTGTCCGACGGCCGGCGCGTGGGCATGGCGTACGCCGCCGGACGCGGGCTCGTCGAGCGGCACCGGGACGCGGACTCGACGGCGTGGAGCGCGCCGAACCTCGTGTACGCGACCGCGACGGACCGGTGCCAGAGCCTCACCCTCGAGGAGTTCGACGGCACCGTCGCCGTCATCGCGGACTGGGGCGTCTACTGCTACGACGGCGAACCGCCGACGGAGTCGATCGCGGCGGTGGGCGCCACCGACCTCACCCGCTGGGACACGAACCTCACCAGGAGCTTCGACGGCTGGACGAAGGTCACCGCCGAGGGCGGCGACCCGCGACGCCTGCTCTTCACCAGGGGCTCCACCGAGTCGCTGACCCGGCTCCGCTGGACCCCGGCCGGAGGCTTCGCACAGGTGGAGGAGATCCCGCGCTGACCGACCCGCCGCGCAGCGCGTCGACGTCCGCCGAAGCGACTAGCTCGAACAGCGAGCGGTGCGGGCTGACTTGGTGTTTTACAGTGGCTGTCGCCAGTCCAGGAGACTCCGGAACCTGTGAGGGATACACGCATCATGTCGACCGAAACGTTTGAGTTCCAGGTAGAGGCCCGTCAGCTGTTGCAGTTGATGATCCACTCGGTCTACTCGAACAAGGACGTGTTTCTTCGCGAGCTCGTCTCCAACGCCTCCGACGCGCTGGACAAGTTGCGCCTCGCCGCGCTGCGCGACGACGCTCCCGACGCGGACGTGTCCGACCTGCACATCGAGATCGAGACCGACACCGAGGCCCGCACCCTGATCGTGCGCGACAACGGCATCGGGATGTCGTACGAGGAGGTCGGCCGGCTCATCGGCACGATCGCCAACTCGGGCACGGCGAAGTTCGCGCAGGAGCTGCGCGAGGCCCAGGAGGAGGGCGGGGCCGAGGGGCTCATCGGGCAGTTCGGCGTCGGCTTCTACTCCGGCTTCATGGTCGCCGACGAGATGACCCTGGTGACCCGGCGGGCCGGCGAGAGCAAGGGCACCCGCTGGTCGTCGCGCGGGGAGGGCACGTACACCCTGGAGACCGTCGAGGACGCGCCCCAGGGCACTGCCGTCACGCTGCACCTCAAGCCGGCGGACGACGAGGACAAGCTGCAGGACTACACCTCGCCGTGGACGATCAAGGAGATCGTCAAGCGGTACTCGGACTTCATCACCTGGCCGATCCGGACCGTCCCGAAGCAGGCCGCGAAGAAGGCCGACGCGGACGGCTCCGACGCCGCCGACGACACGCCCGCGCCCGAGCCCGAGACGCTGAACTCGATGAAGGCGCTGTGGGCGCGCTCGCGCGACGAGGTGTCCGACGACGAGTACCACGAGCTGTACAAGCACATCAGCCACGACTGGCGCGAACCGCTGGAGACCGTCCGGCTCCAGGCGGAGGGCACCTTCGAGTACCAGGCGCTGCTGTTCGTCCCCTCGCACGCCCCGCACGACCTGTACAACCAGGGCTACAAGCGCGGTGTCCAGCTGTATGTGAAGCGCGTCTTCATCATGGACGACTGTGAGGCGCTGCTGCCGTCGTACCTGCGCTTCGTCAAGGGCGTGGTCGACGCGGCGGACCTCTCGCTGAACGTCTCCCGGGAGATCCTCCAGCAGGACCGGCACATCCGGATGATGCAGCGCCGGCTCACCAAGAAGGTCGTCTCGACGGTCAAGGACATGATGACCGCGGCCCCCGACCGCTACGCCACGTTCTGGCGGGAGTTCGGCGCGGTCCTGAAGGAGGGGCTGCTCTCCGACTCCGACAACCGCGACGCCCTCCTCGCGGTCTCCTCGTTCGCGACCACGCACAGCGAGGACGAGCCGACGACGCTGAAGAGCTACGTCGAGCGGATGAAGGACGGGCAGGACGCCGTCTACTACCTCACCGGCGAGTCCCGGCAGGCGATCGAGAACTCCCCGCACATGGAGGCGTTCCGCGCCAAGGGCGTCGAGGTGCTGCTGCTCACCGACCCGGTCGACGAGGTGTGGGTCGACGCGGTGGGCGAGTTCGACGGCAAGCCGCTGCAGTCCGTCGCCAAGGGCGAGGTCGACCTCGGCGGCGAGGACGACGCGCAGGCCGAGGGCGAGCGGGAGAAGCAGAGCGCGGAGTACGCCGGTCTGCTCGGCTGGATGAAGGAGAACCTGGACGACGACGTGAAGGAGGTGCGGCTGTCCTCCCGCCTCACCGTGTCGCCGGCCTGCATCGTCTCCGACGCGAACGAGCTCACCCCGGCGCTGGAGAACATGTACCGGGCGATGGGGCAGGAGGTGCCGCGCGCGCCGCGGATCCTCGAACTGAACCCCGATCACGTGCTCGTGAAGGGCCTCAACCAGGCCTACAAGGAGCGTGAGGACCGTGCGGGGCTCGCCGAGACCGCCGAGCTGCTGCACGGTCTGGCGGTCCTCGCCGAGGGCGGGCGGCCGAAGGAGCCCGGCCGGTTCGTGAAGCTGGTGGCGGACCACCTGGAGCGCGCGCTGTAGCAGAGGCGCGCCCCGCAGCAGAGGCGACACGGCCGTCGCCGTGGGGGACCGGGCAGGAGCCGCCTGCCCGGTCGCCTGCCCGGTTTCTTCACGCGCCGCACACCGAAAGTACTAGTTGCTTGAGTAAATCAAGCGCGCATACGATGTCGGGCACTCGTGCAGGACCGCATCCCCCACGGAGGCCCGACCATGTCCCACGCACACCCCAGGCCGGCCGAGCCGGGGGAGCGGTCCCTCGCACCGCGGACCAACCTCGTGGTGGCGGTGCTGGCCTTCGGCGGCATCGTCGTCTCGCTGATGCAGACCCTGGTGATCCCGATCGTCCCGGAGCTGCCCGAGCTGCTGGACGCCCCGGCCTCGGACACCGCCTGGGCGATCACCGCCACCCTGCTCGCGGCCGCCGTCGCCACCCCCGTCATGGGACGGCTCGGCGACATGTACGGCAAGCGCCGCATGCTGCTGGTCAGCCTCCTCGTGCTGATCGCCGGCTCGGTCACGGCCGCCCTCAGCGACGAGCTCGCCCCGATGATCGTCGGCCGGGCCCTGCAAGGACTCGCCTCCGGCGTCATCCCGCTCGGCATCAGCATCATGCGCGACGAACTGCCCGCCGAGCGGCTCGGCTCGGCCACCGCCCTCATGAGCGCCTCCCTCGGCGTCGGCGGCGCCCTCGGCCTGCCCGCCGCCGCGCTCATCGCGGACCACTTCGACTGGCACATGCTGTTCTGGACGTCGGCCGCGCTCGGCGCCGTCGCCGCCGTGCTCGTCCCGCTGGCCGTGCCGGAGTCGAAGGTGCGCACCGGCGGACGCTTCGACCTGGCCGGCGCCCTCGGCATGGCGACCGGGCTGATCTGTCTGCTGCTCGCGATCTCCAAGGGCGCCGACTGGGGCTGGGACAGCGCCACCACCCTCGGGCTCTTCGCCGCCGCGGTCGTCGTCCTGCTCCTGTGGGGTCTGTTCGAACTGCGCGTCGAGGAACCCCTGGTGGACCTGCGGACCACCGCCCGCCGACAGGTGCTGGTGACCAACCTCGCCTCGATGGCCTTCGGCTTCTCGATGTTCGCGATGTCCCTGGTCCTCCCTCAGCTCCTGCAGTTGCCTGAGGCGACGGGCTACGGTCTGGGCAGATCGCTGCTGACCGCCGGCCTCGTCATGGCCCCCACCGGCCTGGTCATGATGGCCACCGCGCCGCTGTCCGCGCTGCTCTCCAAGGCACGCGGCCCGAAGGTGACCCTGATGCTCGGCGCGGTGATCGTCGCCGCCGGGTACGGCCTCAACATCGTGCTGATGGACGAGGTGTGGCAGCTCGTCCTGGTGTCCTGCGTCATCGGCGCGGGCATCGGCTTCGCCTACGGGGCCATGCCCGCGCTCATCATGGCCGCCGTGGACCCCGCCGAGACCGCCGCCGCGAACAGCCTCAACACCCTGATGCGGTCCATCGGCACCTCCACCGCCAGCGCCGTCGCCGGAGTGATCCTGGCCCAGCTGACGACCGACTTCGGGAGCGCCGCGCTGCCCTCGGAGAACGGCTTCAAGGTGGTCATGGCCGTCGGCTCCGGCGCCGCGCTCCTCGCCCTCGTCGTCGCCGCGTTCCTCCCACGGCAGCGCACGGCGGGCAAGGACGCGGTGACCGTCGCGGAACCGGTCACCGCCGGGCCGGTCGGCACGGAACCGGACGGACGGGCCGTGGGCGCCGCGATCGCCGTGCCGCTTGCCCGCGCCGTCGCGGAACTCGTCGCGACCGTCCCCGGCCTCACCGACGACGGTCCGGGCGGCGGCGGACACCCGGTCCGCGGGCAGGTGCGGGGCGCGGAGGGCGCACCGGTCGGCGGCGCCGCCGTCACACTGATCTCCCTGGGCGGACGGCAGTCGAGCCGCGCGGTCGCCGAGACCGACGGCTCCTACGGCGTCGAGGCGCCCGCCGAGGGCACGTACGTGCTCATCGCCTCCGCCGACGGCCACCAGCCGCAGGCGACGACCGTCGTGGTCGGGGCGACGCCGGTCACCTACGACGTGCTGCTCAGCGGCTCCAGCGGGCTCGTCGGCGCGGTACGGTCCGCGGACGGCGGAGCGCCGGTCGCCGGGGCGGTGGTCATCCTCACGGACGTCCGCGGCGATGTGCAGGCCACCACGCGGACCGACGGCACAGGCGGGTTCTCTGTCGCCGACCTGGTGCCGGGCCCCATGATCCTCGCGGTCAGCTCGCCCAAACACCGGCCGCTGGCCCGGCCCGTGGAGATCGGCGGCGCCGGCGTCACCCGGGTCGACGTCGAGCTGCGGCCCGGCGCGCAGGTGCGGGGCACGGTACGCGGCGCGGGCGCTCCGCTGGGCGACGCCCGGGTCACTCTCGTCGACGCCGCCGGCAACGTGGTGGCGACCACCACGACCGGGCGCGACGGTGCCTACGCCTTCTCCGACCTGGACAGCGGCCAGTACACGGTCATCGCCACCGGCTACCCGCCCCGGGCGGCCGGCATCAGCCTCGGCGGCGGTGACATGGACGACCACGACATCGAACTCGCCCACCTGGGGGAGTAGTTCACCGAGGAATCGAGCAGACGCCGTCCGGACGAGAGGTGGGCCATGACCCATATCGAGGACGAACTGACCACCCAGCCCGAGTGCTGGACCCGCGCCGCGGCCGAAGCCGTCCGGCACGCCGGGGAGTTGCCGAGGCCGGGGGAGCGGGTCGCGCTGGTCGGCTGCGGCACCTCCTGGTTCATGGCCCAGGCCGCGGCGGCCCTGCGCGAGGGCGCGGGGCACGGCGAGACGGACGCCTTCGCCGCCTCGGAGTTCCCGACCGGCCGCGGCTACGACCGGGTCGTGGCCCTGACCCGCTCCGGCACCACCACCGAGGTCCTCGACCTGCTCACCCGGCTGCGCGGACACACCCGCACGACCGCGATCACCGCCGACCCGCACACCCCGGTCATGCGGGCCGCCGACCATGTCGTCGTCCTGGATCACGCCGACGAACGCTCCGTCGTGCAAACCCGGTTCGCGACCACCGCGTTCACCCTGCTGCGCGCGCACGTGGGGCTGCACACCGACGCCGTCGTCGCCGACGCCCGCACCGCGCTCGCCGAGCCGCTGCCCGAAGGGCTCGTGGACCGCGGGCAGTTCACGTTCCTGGGGCGCGGCTGGACCGTCGGCCTGGCGAACGAGGCCGCGCTGAAGATGCGCGAGGCCTCCCTGTCCTGGACCGAAGCGTATCCCGCGATGGAGTACCGGCACGGCCCGATCAGCGTCAGCACCGCCGCCACGGCCACCTGGATGTTCGGCGACGCGCCCGAGGGGCTGGCCCAACAGGTGTGCGCCACCGGGGCGTTGTGGATCGCGGGACGGCTGGACCCGCTTGCCGAACTGGTCCGCGCCCAGCGCCTCGCCGTGGCCGTGGCGGCGGCCCGCGGCCTCGATCCGGACCGGCCGCGCCACCTCACCCGCTCGGTGATCCTCGCGCCCTGAACACGCCCTACGCGTCCTGAACGCGCCCTGAACTCCTGACGAGCCGAAGAGGAGTCGCCGTGCCCCTCACCACGACCGGCGAGCTGGTCACCCGGGCCCACACGGCCGGTACCGCCGTCGCCGCCTTCAACATCATCACGCTGGAGCACATCGAGGCCGTCGTCGAGGGGGCCGAGGCCGCCGGCGCGTCCGTCGTCCTCCAAGTCAGCGAGAACGCCGTCAAGTTCCGGCAGGGCCGTCTGCTGCCGCTCGCCCGGGCCGCCGCCGCAGCCGCCGAACGGGCCGCCGTGCCGGTCGCGTTGCACCTCGACCACGTCCAGAACGCCGACCTGCTCGGTCAGGCGGCCGACGCCGGCTTCGGTTCGGTCATGTACGACGCCTCCCGGCTGCCGTACGCCGAGAACCTCGCCGCGACCCGCATTGCCGTCGACCGGGCGCACGCCCAAGGGCTGTGGATCGAAGCCGAGTTGGGGGAGATCGGCGGCAAGGGCGCGCATGTCCCCGGGGCCCGCACCGACCCGGCCGAGGCCCGCGCGTTCGTCGCGGAATCGGGCGTGGACGCCCTGGCGGTGGCCATCGGCAGCGTCCACGCGATGACCGCCCGCACCGCCGCCCTCGACCACGACCTGCTCGCACGGCTCAGCGCGGCCCTGGACGTGCCCCTCGTCCTGCACGGCTCCTCCGGAGTCCCCGACGGGGAACTGCGGGCCGCCGTCGCCGGGGGCATCGCCAAGGTCAACATCGGCACCGCGCTCAACCAGGCCCTGACCGGCGCGATCCGCGACCACCTCGCCACGCATCCGGACGCCGTCGACGCCCGCACCTACCTCAGCGCGGGACGGGCGGCCATGGCGCGAACGGTCGAGCGGATCCTCACCGGCGTGGGGCTCACCCTTGTCTGACCGCCTTCAGCACCACGAACTTCGGTTCGCCGGCGACCAGTTCGCAGTTGCCGAACAGCCGCTTCAGCTTGACGTGATAGCCCAGGTGCCGGTTGCCCACCACCCACAGCTCGCCGCCCGGCCGCAGCGCCCGCCGGGCCCCCGTGAACATCCGCAACGCCGTCGCGTCCGTGGTGGCCTGGTGGGAGTGGAACGGCGGATTGTTCAGCACGAGGTCCACACTGTCGTCCGCCACCCCCGCCAGCCCGTCCCCGACCCGGAACTCGGCCTGCCCGGGCACGCCGTTCGCCTTGTACGTGGCCTCCGCCGACGCCACCGCCTGGAACGACTCGTCCGTGAACAGCACCTCGGCCTCCGGATTGGCCAGCGCCACCGCCGTACCGACGATCCCGTTGCCGCAGCCCAGGTCGACGACCCGGCTCGGGCCGGCGGTCCGCGGCAGCCGTCCGAGGAAGAACCGGGTGCCGATGTCCAGCCGCTCGGCGCAGAACACGCCCGCGTGGTTGACGACGGGACGGCCCGCGAGCGGGTCCCCGAGGTCGGCGGGGAGGTCGTAGACGTGCGGCCACGGATTGGCGGGGCGCCTCAGCGCCGGATCCGGGGTGCACAGGATCAGCCGGGCCTTCTGCTCGGCGAGCGAGGTCCGGGTCGGCCCCAGGATCCGCTCGAACAGTCTCAGCGTCGAGGTGTGGATCTCCTTCACCATGCCCGCGCCGACGACCACCGTGTCCGCGTGCACGGCGGGCGCCAGCCGCAGCAGCTGGTCCTCCAGGAGCGCGAGGCTCTTGGGCACCCTGATCAGGAGCACGTCGATCCGCTCCGGGACCGGGTCCCGGGTGGTGAGCAGCCCGACGGAGCCGGTCTCGACCCCGGCCCGCGCCAGGTTCGTCCGGGTCGCCTCCTGCCCCAGCCAGGAGTCGGTGATCTGCGTCGGACGGTGCGCCGCGAGCGCCGTGACCAGCGCGCCCCAGCGGTCGCCGAGCACCACCACCGTGCCCGTCAGCGGCGTGTCCTGGGCGGCGAGGTGTCTGAGCAGGTACGCGTCGGAGGCGTCCCAGGCACGCAGTCGATCGCGCGGATCCTCGGGGTGGCGGGCCGGCGAGACCTCGCCCCACGGCGTCGTCAAAGGGTCGTTCATCGTCAGCCAGGCTAACCGAACCGCAGCTCAGGCCCGGTGTCGGAGCCATGGAGGAGGATGGACGCATGGACACCGAGCTGTTTCCCCGGGAGCGGGTGCGGGTCGCGCCGGGCGCGGTGCACGTGCCCGACTGGCTGGACGCGGCGCGCCAGGCCGAGCTGCTGCGGTCCTGCCGGTACTGGGCCCGTCCGCCGGCCGGACTGCGCACGGTGCGTACGCCCGGCGGCGGCACGATGACCGCCCGCCAGGTCTGTCTGGGCTGGCACTGGTACCCGTACGCCTACGCCCGCACGGTCGCCGACGGCGACGGCGCGCCCGTCAAGCCCTTCCCCGCCTGGCTGGGCGACCTGGGCCGACGCGCGGTCGCGGACGCCCTGGGACCGGAGGCGGCCGGGGCGGCCGCGTACGACATCGCGCTGATCAACTTCTACGACGGCGACGCCCGGATGGGCATGCACCGGGACGCCGACGAACAGTGCGACGCGCCCGTCGTGTCCCTCAGCCTCGGCGATGCCTGCGTCTTCCGGTTCGGCAACACGCGGACCCGGGCGCGCCCCTACACCGACGTCGAGCTGCGCAGCGGCGACCTGTTCGTGTTCGGCGGGCCGTCCCGGCTCGCCTACCACGGGGTGCCGCGCGTGCTGCCGGGCACGGCGCCGGCCGAACTGGGCCTTGCCGGGCGGCTGAACGTCACACTGCGGGCGAGTGGCTTCCCCGCCGTCGCCTGAGGAACGGATCATGGGAGACTCGCCCTCATGAGCGGCAAGGCGGACCCCCGGTCGGCGGGGGAAGGGACCACCTCGAGGGCGCGGTTGGACCGGGGGCGCGGTGCGCTCGGGCCCGCGCTGGAGCTCGTGCACACCGGGCGCGCGCCCACCCGCGCGGTGCTCACCGCCGAACTCGGCGTCACCCGGGCGACCGCCGGCGCGGTCGCCGCGGAGCTGGAGGCGCTCGGGCTCATCCGGGTCGACGCCCGGCCCGGCGCGGCCGCCGGTTCCCAGGGCCGCCCCTCCCACCGGCTCGAAGTCGCGCCGGACGGCCCGGTGGCTCTGGCCGCCCAGGTCCACGCCGACGGATTCAGGGCCGCGCTGGTCGGCCTCGGCGGACGGATCATCGCCACCACGCCCAGCTGCGAGACGGTCGACGCCGACCCCGCCAAGGTGCTCGGCGCGACCGTCGACGCGGGTGCGGAGCTGCTGCGGCAGACCGGCCGCCGCTGCGTGGGCGCCGGGCTCGCCGTACCCTCCGCGGTCACCGAGCCCGAGGGGCTGGCGCTCAACCCCCTGCACCTCGACTGGCCGGCGGGCGCGCCCGTGCGGGAGATCTTCGCCGAGCGGGTCCGCGCCGCCGGTGTCACCGGCCCCGCATTCGCGGCCAACGACGTCAACCTCGCCGCCCTCGCCGAACACCGGCACGGCGCCGGACGCGGCGCCCGCGATCTGCTGTGCGTGGCCACCGGGCACCGGGGCGTCGGCGGCGCGCTGGTGCTGGACGGCCGTCTGCACACCGGGAGTTCGGGCCTCGCCCTCGAAGTCGGCCATCTCACCGTCAACCCCGAGGGCCGCCCCTGTCATTGCGGCAGCCGGGGCTGTCTCGACGTCGAGGCGGACCCGCTCGCCCTGCTCACCACCGCCGGGCGCGAGCCCGGGCCCGAGGGCTCGCTGCTCCAGCAGGCCGACCAACTGCTGCGCGAGGAGTACGGCGACCCGGTCGTGCGCACGGCCGCCGAAACGCTGATCGACCGGCTGGGCCTGGGCCTCGCCGGTCTGGTGAACCTCCTCAACCCCGACCGCATCATCCTCGGCGGCCTGCACCGCACCCTCCTCGACGCCGACCCCGAACGGCTCCGCGCGGTCGTCACCGACCGCAGCCTGTGGGGCCGCAGCGGCGGAGTCCCGATCCTCGCCTGCTCCCTCGACCACAACAGCCTCGTCGGAGCGGCGGAGTTGGCGTGGCAGCCGGTGCTGGACGATCCGCTGGGGGCGCTGAGCCTCGGGTGAGGCCTCGCGCAGGCGCTCAGAAGTCTTCGCACGCGGCGGTGCGGAACTCCGCCACGGACGCGGCGGTGCGCCGGCCGTCGGCGTCGGCGCCCTGCACGTCCTCGCCCGCGAAGTAGCGCACCTGGCCCGGCGTCAGCCCGGCCAGTTCGGTGAGGTCGAAGGACACATGGGCCGTCGACCAGGAGTTGTCCTCGGTCCAGCCGTACAGGGTGTATGTACGCTGCCGATCGAGGGCGGCCGGCATCGCCTTCGCGACGGTCCAGCCCTCGCCGGCGGCGTCCATCGGCCAGCTGACGAACCCGGTGACGGGCTCGGCGCGGCTCCACCTCGCCACGTCCGTGGTGTCGTCCCCCGGGCCGTCGGTGTACAACGTGACCCCGTCGATGTGGTCGTCACAGACCATCAGCACGCCGACCGGCCGTCCGTCCGCCGTCACCGTGACGCCCGTGACGCCCGCCACGGGGACCCCGCAGCCGGTCAACGAGGCCACGACCGCGGCACCGGCGCAGGCCGTGGCCGCATACCGGAATCGGGCCCGCACGAGCCCACCCCCCTTCGACGAAGCCTCCATCGTGACGGCTGCCCCGGCGCAGGACAATACGTTTCGGCTACCAGCCCCGCGCCGCCGACCGCAGCCGGTCGTGGACCCGGTTCACGTCGGGGTTGGCGTCGGAGCCGGGGCGCTGGACGAGGAACAGCGTGTTGAGCGGTGGCTCCTCAGGCGCGTGCAGGAGCACCAGGCGTCCAGAGTCCAGATACTCCTGGCACAGCGAGTGCGGCAGGACGCTGTAGCCCGCGCCCGCGTTGACCGCCGACAGCACCGCGTACAGATTCGGCACCGTGACCGCCGCCCGGGCGGTGAGCTGCTTGCCGAAGACGTTGCGCCAGTAGCGCCGGGCGATCGGGAGGTCCTCCGCGTAGGTGACCAGCGGGACCTCCCGCAGCACGGCGCACAGGTCACCGGCCGCAGGGTGCTCCGCGACCTGCCGCGCCCAGGACGGGGAGGCCACCAGGACGTACTCCTCGTCGGCCAGCGGAACCGACTCCAGGGCCCGCCCGCGCGGCCGGCGGGTGGCGATCACCAGATCGTGCCGGCCCGCCCGCATCTCCTCCAGGAGCGGCTCGGTCAGCCCCTGCGTGACCCGGAGCCGCAGCCCGTCGGCGACCAGCGGCGCGAGCGCGGGCAGCACCCGCACGCACAGCAGCTCCGACGGCCCCGCCAGATGCACCGGCGCGGTCTGCCCGGACAGCGGACCGCCGCCCTCGAGAGCGGCCAGCGCGTCGAGCGGCGCCGCGAGCTGCTCCGCCAGCTCGTGCGCCGGGGGCGTCGGCTCCACGCCCCGGGGCAGCCGGGTGAACAGCTCGCGCCCGGTCTGCTGCTCCAGGGTGCGGATCTGGGCGGTCACGGTGGGCTGGGACAGCCCCAGCTGCGGGGCGGCCGCCGTGAACGAGCCGGAGCGGTACACGGCCAGGAAGGTGCGCAGCAGATTGAGGTCGGCGTGCGTCGGCAGCTGCCTGCCGTCGCCTGCCACGGCCTCCGCGATGTCGGGCGTCCGGGTCTTCATACCGCCAGGGTAGCTCCGGACCGCATCGGCATCCCGATGACAGACATCCGCCTCTCTATTGGTTTCCCGATGGGCGAGGGCTCTACCGTCGAAGACGTCGCCGAGCGGTGGCACCCAGTACCGCACCACCCCACGAAGGGATCTTCCGATGACCACGCAGAACGCGATCGACTGGCCCGAGAAGTACCTGCCCGGCACCGGCGACAACTTCGTCTCCAACGAGATGATCGTCAAGGGCCTCGCCGCCCCGCAGATCTGGCGCTTCCTGATCGACACCTCCGAGTGGGAGGGCTACTACGACAACGTCGCCGACATCTCCTTCCCGCAGGGCGGCGGCCCGGTGCTCCGCGACGACCTGGTGTTCTCGTTCGGCACCTTCGGCTTCCCGCCCCTGGCCGCCCACGTCGTGCAGTTCCAGGCCCCCGCCGACGGCGTTCCCGGCCGGCTGTCGTGGACGGCGAAGCAGGACGGCGCGCCGCAGGAGCGGCTGGACGTCCTGCACGCCTGGCTGGTGGAAGATCTTCCGGGCGGCCGGGTGCGCGTCCTGACCCAGGAGACCCAGCTCGGCGTGCCCGCCGCGGCCCTCGCGCACGAGCGGCCCAATCCGATGCTCAACGGCCACCAGGCGTGGCTGGACGGCCTGATCGGCGCTGCCTCCAAGTAGTCTCGTACCGCGACTGATCAGGGAGTTGACGTCATGACAGACAAGCTCACCGTGAGCGTCCTGGGCACCGGCATCATGGGCGCCGCGATGGCCCGCAACCTCGCCCGGGCCGGCCACACCGTGCGCGCCTGGAACCGCACCCGGGCCAAGGCCGAGCCGCTCACCGCCGACGGCGCACACGTCGTCGACACCCCGGCCGAGGCGGTCGAGGGCGCGGACGTCGTCCTGACCATGCTCTACGACGGCCCCGCCACCCTGGACGTCATGCGCGAGGCCGCTCCGGCCCTGCGCGCCGGCACGGCCTGGCTGCAGTCCACGACCGCCGGGATCGACTCCGTCGGCGACCTCGCCGCCTTCGCCCGCGAACACGGCCTCGTCTTCTTCGACGCCCCGGTCCTCGGCACCCGGCAGCCCGCCGAGGCCGGCCAGCTGACCGTGCTGGCGGCGGGCCCCACGGCGAGCCGGGACGCGGTCGCGCCCGTTCTGGACACGATCGGCGCGCGCACGGTGTGGACCGGCGAGGACGGCGGCACGGGCAGCGCCACCCGGCTGAAGCTGGTGGCCAACAGCTGGGTCATCGCGGCCACCGCCGCGGCCGGCGAGGTCCTCGCCCTGTCCCAGTCCCTCGACGTCGACCCGAACGCGTTCTTCGAACTGATCGCGGGCGGCCCGCTCGACATGGGCTACCTGAAGGCGAAGACCGACCTGATCCTCGAAGACCGGCTCTCGCCCGCCCAGTTCGCGGTGACGACGGCCGCGAAGGACGCGCGGCTGATCGTCGAGGCCGGGGCCCGGGGCGGCGTCCGGCTCGATGTGGCGGCCGCCGGCGCCGAGCGTCTGGAACGGGCCGCCGCCCAGGGCCACGGCGACGAGGACATGGCCGCCGCCTACTTCGCCAGCTTCGACACCGACGCCTGAAACCGACAGGAGAGCCGCACATGTCCAAGCCCCCGCTGCCGCCCGAGGCCGTCGAGCTGCTGAGCCGCCCCAACCCCTGTGTGATGGCGACCCTGCGCTCCGACGGAACCCCCGTCTCCGCCCCGACCTGGTACGTCTGGGAGGACGGCCGCGTCCTGATCAGCCTGGACGAGGGCCGGGTCCGGCTCAAGCACCTGCGGCGCGACCCGCGCGTGACGCTGACCGTCCTAGACGGCGACGACTGGTACACCCATGTGACCCTCATCGGCCGGGTGGTCGAGCTGCACGAGGACGAGGGCCTGGCCGACATCGACCGCGTCTCCGCCCACTACATCGGCAAGCCGTACCCCGACCGGGTCCGCTCCCGGTTCAGCGCCTGGATCGAGATCGACCGCTGGCACGGCTGGGGCACGATGAAGGACAGCGACCAGGCGTCCACCTGAGCCCCCCCGCGGCCGCGCCGTCACACCGCCACGGTCCGGCGCGGCCGGGGCACCAGCTCGCCTGCGCAGTTGGGGCAGACGCCCCGCAGGGCGTCGGTGCACGGCACGCAGAACGTGCACTCGTAGGAGCAGATCCGGGCCGGGGCGTCGGGCGGCAGTACGGCCGTCGTGCAGCGCTCGCAGCGGTCGCGCATCTCCAGGGCCATGGGGTACGGCTCCTCACCCGCGGGTTCGTTCGTCGACGCCCATCCTCGCGGGCCGCTTCGGGGTCCGCCACCACCTCCCCGGGACAAGGATCCACACGATCGGGCCACACCCGGGAGCAGCGCGGTCGGCCCCGGCTGCTCCCCGGGAAGTACGTGCGGTGCCGCCGGCCGTACGACGACCCGGACCCCTCCCCGGCGGGAGTCTCGAGACATCACCGGAAGACCCACCTGGGAGATGACTCGAGATGCAGACACTGGCGAACTGGGACGGCGGCCCCGGCCCCTGGATCCTGTTCTTCCCGCTGATCTGGGCGGCCGTCGTGATCGGCGTGGTCACCCTCCTGCGCCGCACCGCGTGGCGCGGCCGCGGCGGCCCGTGGGGCGGCCCGCGGGACGGCCGCCCCACCGGCGACGCGCCCCTGGCCGTCCTCGGCCGGCGCTTCGCCTCCGGCGAGATCGACGAGGACGAGTACTGGCGCCGGCTGTCCGTCCTGGACGAGCAGTTCGGCCCCATGGGCAAGGGCGGTGCGGCATGACCACCGCGACCGCCACCACCACGCGCAGCGCCGCGCGGGTCGTCGACGCCGTGAAGGTCTACGGCGTCGGCGACACCGCCGTACGGGCCCTGGACGGGGTGAGCGTCGACTTCCCGGCCGGCCGCTTCACCGCGATCATGGGCCCCTCGGGCTCCGGCAAGTCCACCCTGATGCACTGCGCGGCCGGCCTGGACGACCTCACCTCGGGCACCGCCTACGTCGGCGACACCGACCTCGGCACGCTCGACGACCGACGCCTCACGCTGTTGCGCCGCGACCGGGTCGGCTTCGTCTTCCAGGCCTTCAACCTGGTGCCGACGCTGACCGTCGAGGAGAACATCCGGCTGCCGCTGGACCTGGCGGGCGAGCGGGGCGAGACGGAGTGGATCGACGCCCTCGTCGACGTCGTCGGCCTGCGCGACCGCCTCCGCCACCGGCCCTCCGAGCTCTCCGGGGGCCAGCAGCAACGCGTGGCCGTGGCCCGGGCGTTCGCCGGCCGGCCGGACGTCGTCTTCGCCGACGAGCCCACCGGCAACCTCGACTCCCGCGCCGGGGGAGAGGTGCTCGGGCTGCTCGCCGACACGGTGCGCCGGACCGGCCGCACGGTCGTCATGGTCACCCACGACCCGGTCGCGGCCGCCCACGCCGACGAGGTCGTCTTCCTCGCCGACGGCCGTCTCGTCGACCGGATGGCGTCCCCGACCGCCGACCGCGTCCTGGACCGGCTGAAAGCCTTCGAGGTGCAGTCATGAACGCCTCCCCAGCCTCCCCAGCTTCCCCGGCCGCCCTCCGCCTGAGCGTGTCGTCCCTGCGCGCCCATCGACGCCGGTTCGCCGGGACCTTCCTCGCCGTCTTCCTCGGCGTCGCCTTCCTCGCCGGAACCCTCGTCATGGGCGACACCCTGCGCGCGAGCTTCGACTCGATGTTCGGCGCCGCGACGGCCGGCACCGACGCGGTCGTGCGCGGCGCCGACACCGTCACGGCCCCCGGCGAGAGCCAGGGCGTGCGCCGGCCCGTCGACACCGACCTGGTCCGGACGGTCGAGGCCGTCCCCGGCGTCGCGGCAGCCGCCCCCGACATCCAGGGCGCGGGCCAGCTCCTCGGCCGCGACGGCGACCCGATCGGCGGTAAGGGACCGCCCACGATCGCCGGCAACTGGATCACCGACCCGAAGCTCAACCCCTACCGGCTCGCCGAGGGCCGCGCCCCGGCCCGGTCCGGCGAGGTCGTCGTCAACCGCGGCACCGCCGACCGGGGCGGCCTGAAGATCGGCGACACCACCACGCTGCGCACGCCCGACCCCCTGCGCGTGACGATCGTCGGCCTCGCGACCTTCGGCGGCGAGGACGGCATGGCCCAGGTGACCTTCACCGGCCTGACCCGCGCCGACGCCGAGCAGTACCTCACCGCCCGGCCCGGCCAGGCGGCGGGCATCGTCGTGCGGGCCGATCCCGGGGTGAGCCAGTCGGAACTGGTCGACCGGCTGACTCCCGTGCTCCCCGCGGGCGTCGAGGCGATCACCGGGCAGGAGGCGGCGCAGGAGAACACGGACATGATCGCCGGCCAGTTCCTGACGGTCTTCACCACGTTCCTGCTGGTGTTCTCCGGGGTGGCGCTGCTGGTCGCGACGTTCTCCATCCACAACACGTTCGCGATCGTCGTCGCCCAACGCACCCGTGAGAACGCCCTGTTGCGCGCGCTGGGCGCCTCCCGCCGCCAGGTCACCGCGGCCACCCTCGTCGAGGCGAGCGTCGTCGCCGTGACCGCCTCGGCGGCCGGACTCGCGGGCGGCATCGGCATCGCGGCCGGCCTCCAGGCGCTGTTCCCGGCCATCGGATTCCCCTTCCCCGAGGGCGACCTGGTGATCGGCGCCCTGTCGCTGGCCCTCCCCCTCGCGGTCGGCGTCCTGGTCTGCCTGGGCTCCGCGCTGCTGCCCGCCGTCCGGGCCGGCCGCACGGCTCCGCTGGCCGCGCTGCGCGAGACGGCCGTGGACGCCTCCGGCGCCTCCCGCCCGCGCGCCGTCACCGGCCTGGTGCTGCTCGCCCTCGCCGTCGGCGCGACCCTCACCGGCGTCCTCGGCTCCCCCTCCCTGTGGCTGGCCGGCGGCGGAGCCGTGCTGGCCCTGGTCGCCTTCGTGGTGCTCGGGCCGGTCGCCTCCGGCACGGCCGTACGCGTCCTCGGCGGCCCACTGGACCGGCTGCGCGGCGTCACCGGGCGCCTCGCCCGCCGTAACGCGCTGCGCAGCCCGAAGCGGACGGCGGCCACCGCGAGCGCCCTGATGATCGGGGTCGCCGTGGTCTCCCTCTTCACCGTGTTCGGCGCCTCGCTGAAGGCGACCATGGACCAGACCGTCTCCCGCTCCTTCGCGGGCGACGTCGCCGTCAGCACCCCCTCCTTCGGCGCGGGCTGCAGCGGCCTGAGCCCCAAGCTCGCCCCGGCGATCGACCGGCTGCCCGAGGTGGACACGGCCGTCGGCCTGGGCCGGGGCGTCGCCGAAGTCGACGGCAAGGGACGGGCGTTGACCGTCACCGACCCGGCGGCGCTGCGGCGTACCTTCGACCTCGGGGCCGTCCAGGGCGACCTGGACGAGCTGGGAGCCGACGGCATCGCGATCACCCGCCAGGAGGCCGACCGTCAGGGGCTGACGACCGGCGACACCGCCCGGCTCGTCTTCGCCGACGGTGAGCGGCGGACCTTCACCGTCCGCGCGGTCTACGGCCGCTCCGAACTCGCCGGCGACTACGTCATCACCCGCGCCGCCTGGGCCCCGCACCGCACCCAGGACGCCGACACCCTGATCGCGGTCTCCTTCGAGGACGGCGTGAGCGCGGACGCCGGCAAGGCCGCCGTCGAGCAGGTCGCCGCGCGGTACGGCGACCCCGAGGTGCAGACCCGCGACGCGTACGCGCGGTCCTCGGCCGGCGGCATCGACATGATGCTGACCCTCGTCTACGCCCTGCTCGCCCTCGCCGTCCTCATCGCGCTTCTCGGCATCGCCAACACGCTGACCCTCGCGATCCACGAGCGCACCCGCGAGCTGGGCCTGCTGCGGGCCGTCGGTCAGACCCGCTCCCAGCTGCGGGCCATGGTCCGCTGGGAGTCGGTCCTGGTCGCCGCGTTCGGCGCGGCGGGCGGACTGGTCCTGGGCGCCTTCCTCGGCTGGGTGCTCGTGCGGGCCTCCGACGGCGCGAGCGACAGCGCCTTCGCCTTCGCGGTGCCGCCCGTCCCCCTCGTCGTGGTGGCCCTGGTGGGCGTCGCCGCCGGAGCCCTCGCGGGCCTGCGCCCGGCACGGCGCGCGGCCCGCCTGGACGTCCTGCGGGCCATCGCCACGGAGTGACCCGAGCGATCCGGGTGATCCGAGCGATCCGGGTGACCGGAAAGAGAGGTCACCGCCCGGTCAGCCGACGACGGCGGACCGGGCGGGAGCATGTGCGGGCCGCAGATCGTCGACCGAGACGACCTCCGTGAACCGGGGCGAGGCCTGTTCCCGGGGCATGCGACGCGCCGACAGCTCGCGCGCGGCGACGGACGCCGGCAGCGTGAACCAGACGACCTTGCCGGACTCGCCGTCCGGCCGGGCTCCCCAGCTCTCGCTCACCGCGGCCACCATGGCGAGGCCGCGCCCGCAGGTGGCGAGGACCTCGTGGTCGACGGCCCTGACGACCGGCAGCCGCGGGTCCCGGTCGCGCACGGAGACGGTGAGCCGGTCGAGCAGCAGTTCCATCTCCACGACGCACGTCTTGTCGGGCTGCGCGTGCAAGTGGACGTTGGTCAACAGCTCCGTCACACCGAGCGCCGCCCGGTCTATGAGCGGGTCCATATGCCAGTAGCGCAACTGCGCCGATACGATTCTGCGGACCTGGCCGATCCGCGACGGCAGAGCCTGAAGCTCCACCATGCAGTGCCTGTTCGGGTTGGTGATCACGGCTGCGACTCCCCGACTGAGGTCCGGAAGAACACGGAGTTCGGATCGAGCAGAGCGTCTGCGCAAGGCGGCCGCCTGCTGTCGTGGCCGGCGGGGCTGGTTCGCAGCGTTATCGCCGGTAAACCCAGAGTGACGTGAGACCAGAGTGGCGCAGCCCGTACGGCACCGCAACTCGCGATGGTCCGGTCGGCGGGCAGGGGTCCTGCGCGCATGCCGCGGGCCGGGCTCTGCCTGCGCGCGGGCTCAGCCGCCGCGCCCCGCCGCCCTGCGCACGGCTTCGATGAAGCGGCGCGCCGCGGGCGGCCCCGGCTCGCCGGGGGCCGGGTCGTGGTCGCCGAGGGTCAGCAGGTACCGCTTGCCGTTGAGGTCGGCCAGCGCCCGGTCCTCCGGCGCGAACCACGGCCTGGAGGCGCGCACCGCCTGCACGGGCGCGCTGTCGATCTCGCTGCCGTAGCTGGTCAGCAACTCCAGCCTGCCGCCGCTGATCCGGACCTGCCCGGCCCGGGTGAGCGAGCGCAGCCGCTTCCCTATGCGCACGCCCGTAGCCGTGAACTCCGGCTCCGCCATGCCGTCCCGCCCCCTCGTGATCGAACGCGTTGCTGTGATCCAGTGTGCGCCCCCGTCCGGGACCTGCGCCCCGCCGGGGTGCAGTCTGCCCGCGCCCGGCGTCGAGCACCAGTGCGCACGACCCGGCCGGGACGCTCGTCCGGAGCACTCGCCCGAATGCGCCCCCCTGAGCCCGCGTCTGCTCCCCAGAGTCGCCTTTGGGACGCGCAAAGTCGTGTTTATGCAGGTGAGAAGCATGGGGAAGCTGTTTATGATCGGAGTGTCGGCCGCGCGGACCACCGGCGGCGCGCAGCCGGAAGGAGCCCGCCGTGACCACCTCCCCGCCCGCGAGAACCGGTGCCACCCTCGACGTCGACCACAGCGACACCACCTACCGTGACTGGCTGAAAGAAGCCGTCCGCAAGGTCCAAGCGGATGCCAATCGCTCGGCGGACACACATCTGCTGCGCTTCCCGCTCCCGGACAAGTGGGGCATCGACCTGTATCTCAAGGACGAGTCGACCCACCCCACCGGCAGCCTCAAGCACCGACTCGCCCGCTCCCTCTTCCTCTACGGCCTGTGCAACGGCTGGATCCGGCCGGGCCGCCCGGTGATCGAGGCCTCCAGCGGTTCGACGGCCGTCTCCGAGGCGTACTTCGCCAAGCTGATCGGCGTGCCCTTCATCGCCGTCATGCCGCGCACGACGAGCGCCGAGAAGATCCGTCTGATCGAGTTCCACGGCGGCCGATGTCACTTCGTCGACGACTCGCGCACGATGTACGAGGAGTCGGCCCGCCTCGCGGCGGACAGCGGGGGCCACTACATGGACCAGTTCACCTACGCGGAACGGGCCACGGACTGGCGCGGCAACAACAACATCGCCGAATCCATCTTCCGCCAGCTGGAGTGGGAACGGTTCCCGGAGCCCGCGTGGATCGTGGCCACGGCCGGCACCGGCGGCACCTCCGCGACCCTCGCGCGCTATGTCCACTACACGCGGCGCAACACCAGCATCTGCGTCGCCGACCCGGAGAACTCCTGCTTCTTCGAGGGCTGGACCACCGGCGATCCGGACGTCACCTGCGACTGCGGCTCGCGCATCGAGGGCATCGGGCGGCCGCGCATGGAGCCCAGCTTCGTGCCCGGCGCGATCGACCGGATGATGAAGGTGCCCGACGCGGCCAGCGTCGCCGCCGTACGTGCGCTCGAACGGGCCATCGGCCGCAAGGCGGGCGGCTCGACGGGCACCGGACTGTGGAGCGCGCTCAAGATCGTCGCCGAGATGGTGGCCGACGGCCGGCAAGGCAGCGTGGTCACCCTCCTCTGCGACCCGGGCGACCGCTACCTGGACAAGTACTACTCCGACGCCTGGCTCGCCGGCCAGGGCCTGGACATCGCCCCGTACACCGCGGCGATCGACTCCCTGCTGGCCACGGGCCTGTGGCAGGAGTGACGGCCGGGACCCGCCACGCGCTCCGCTGGGAGTGCCGCGATGTGTAGTCGTTCCGCTGCGGCGCCGTTGTGGCTGGTCGCGCAGTTCCCCGCGCCCCTGAAGGGGCGCTGCCGAAGTGGGGTCGACTTCGCGCGTGACCCGCTCAGCCCGACAGCCTTCGGTCCAGGGCCGTGACCGCGCCGCGGAAGGAGCGCCCGAAGCCCGGTCCGGCCAGCCGGGCCAGGGCGCGGAACACGCGCGACCCGTCCGTCGCGAAGGTCCAGCGCACCTGCGTTCCGGCGCCGGCGGGCGTCAGCCGCCACTCCTCGACCAGGGCCCGGACCCCCGGCACATTGGCGACGTCCACGCGATAGGCGTACACCTCCGGCGCCTTCGCCACCAGGATCGTCTCCCGGAAGCGGGCGCCGCCCCGCAGCCGTACATCGCGTCCCGCGCCGCCGTCGAGCGGCTGGACGGCGGCCACGGCCGTGAACCACTCGGCCCAGCCGGCCGGGTCGTCGGCCAGCGCGTGGAAGACCCGCTCCGGGGGAGCGGCGAGCTCCCGGGTGAAGGCCATGCGGACGGGAGCGGTATCGACGAAGTCGAGCCCTTCGGAGCGCAGACGACGGGCCATGGCGAGACGAACCCCCTGGGTCGACGGGGGCGTCACCCTAGCCGCACCCTCGTCAGATGTCTGCACCCTCGGTGGGCTCGCCCGCGACCACCAGCAGCCGCAGCTGCTCGGAGATCTCCGTGCGCGCCTCGGCGGGCAGCCCCCCGTCCGTCACCAGCGTGTCGACCTGCTCCAGCGCCGCGAACGAACTCAGGCCCACCACACCCCACTTGGTGTGGTCCGCGACCACCACCACCCGGCGCGCCGACTGCACCAGCCGCCGGTTCGTCTCGGCCTCCGCGAGGTTCGGCGTCGACAGGCCCGCCTCGGCGGATATGCCGTGCACACCGAGGAACAGCACGTCGAAGTGGAGCGCCGCGATGGCCTGGTCGGCGACCGGGCCCACCAGCGAGTCCGACGGAGTGCGCACCCCGCCGGTCAGCACCACCGTGGCCGCGCCCTGCCGCGGGCCCGAGGTGCGCTGCGCCATGTGGAAGACGTCGGCCACGCGCACCGAGTTGGTCACCACCGTCAGATCCGGCACGTCCACCAGATGATGCGCCAGCGCGTACGTGGTCGTCCCGCCCGACAGCGCGATCGCACTGCCCGGGGTCACGAGCTCCGCCGCGGCCTTCGCGATGTCCTCCTTGGCGGTCAGCTCCAGGCCCGACTTCGCCTCGAAGCCCGGCTCGTGGGTGCTCGTCTCCACGACCGGCACCGCCCCGCCGTGCACCTTCTCCAGCACACCCTGCCGCGCCAGCGCGTCGAGATCGCGCCGGACCGTCATGTCCGACACGCCGAGCTTGCGGGTCAGCTCATTGACCCGGACACCGCCCCGACGCCGTACCTCGTCCAGGATCAGGGCGCGACGCTGCTCCGCGAGGAGGTTCTGATTCTCACTCACGTACGCTCCGGTCCTTTCCCTCACACCGTCCGACAGGCCCGCTCACCTGCCCCGACACGGAATTTTCGCCCGGCGCCGGTGTGCGGGTGCCCCATCCTCGCACGGCTCGCTGACAGCTGGGCCATCACCCCGACGCGTGCATGCCACTCGTGGAAAGCGCGCGTGTCCGTCGCACGCTCCGGGGAGATTCCGTGACGAGAGGTGTATCAGGGCGGCGGAGCGGCGATCCTTATGCCCGCACGGGCACATACGGACACCTGTCGAAAGCGTGTCACGGGGGAAGCGCGAACAGTGAAACGTACCGCTCCGGGCGGAGCCGCCCTGGAACTCCTGGTCCACGGCGTGGGTGGCGCCACGCCCGAGAAGATGCTGAACGATCCGCGCACGGTGCGGATCACCGGTGACGAGACCGCGGCCGTCTTCCGCCGCGCCGAGGACGTCTCCGCGGACTCCGCCCCCGACCTCGACCCCGGCGACGACCGCCGCCGCGCGACCCCGGTCCCCGAGGCCTACGTCTGGTCCAACCTCACCTCCGGCAACGGCACCCGCGCCCTGTGGCTCCTGCTGCTGCCGTTCATGGTCGTCAACCTCGCCCACTGGATGCGCCCCGCCGCCGCCCCGGAACGCACCCGCGCCGTGCGGCTCTACGGACTGCTGGTGCGGCTCGCCGCGCTGAGCCTGACGGTGCTGCTCGTCGCCGCGGCCTGCGAGGTCGCCCTCGATCTGACGGCCTGGCAGTGCGCGGGCACGCACGCGTGCGCGGAGCGCCATTCCTGGCTGGGCTTCCTCTCGCCGACGGTCTCCGACGGCGGCTGGTGGAGCCTGCCCGGCCGTCGGCTCGCCCTCGCGGCGCTGGTCCCGACCGCTCTCGTCGGCCTCCTGTGGTACCTCTCCCACCGCACCTGGCGGGCGTACGAGTCCCAGGAACCCCTCGACCGCGCGCCCGAACCCGAGGACGGCTCCGGGCACACCGCCCTCGGCCGGCCCGGCTTCTGGTACGGGCGCCGCCTGGTGGCCCGCCTCCGCGCCGCCCACACCGCGGCCGGCCTGCTCACCGTGGCCGCGGCGGTCGGTACCGCGGCCGCCCGCCAGGACCGCCGCCCCGGCGGCCCGGCCCTCCTCGACGTGCTCGGACGGCTGCTGGAGGCGTCCCTGGCCACGGGCGCGCTGGCCACCGTGTGGGTGGTGTGCCGCCGGGGCCGCAGCGAACGTCACCTCGACCGCCGCCTCGACGCCCACCTCGTGCACCGCCTGCCGTCGGCCGCCCTCGTCCTGCTCGCCCTCACGCTCGTGTACGCCGGCTGGGACCGCCCCGGCTGGACCTCCCAGGGCCGCCTCCCGGGCGACGTGACCTTCGGCGGCCTCGCCCTCGTCCAGGGAGCCCTGGTCATCGCCCTCGCGATCGTCGCCCGCGCCCTGCACCACTGCCCGCGGAACACCTCCGCGCCCGGCGAACGCTGCGCCCTGCACGGGCTCGGCGGACCCGCCGTCGCGATGCTGGCCTGCGCCCTGGGCAGTGTGATGTCCGGCGGTGTCGCGCAGCGGGTGTCGGACTGGCTCGACGGCACCGGAACCTTCCTCGACGGACCGCCGGTCCTGCTGACCTGGCAGGCGTCCGTGATCCCCGTGCTGCTCGTCGTCCTGCTGGTGCTGGGCGCGGTGCTCGGCCGACAGACCCTGCTGCTGACCCGGGCCGAACAGGACAAGGTGATCAGCGAGTACGGGGTGGCGCCCGGCGACCCGGCCCGCACCCGGCGCATCGCCCGGGCCCGCGCGATGGCCACGCTCACCGACCGCGCCCCGCTCCTCGTCGCCGTCACCGCCACCACGACGCTGCTGCTGGGCGCGGGCGCGCTCGTCGGCGCCTTCGGCACCGGGAAGACCCCGGTCCGGGCCGGAGAGAGCGCCCAGCCCTTCGTGCACGGCGCGGCCCAGACCGCGCAGGCACTGGGCTCCTGGCTCATCGGACTCGGCTTCATACTGTTCGTCACCTGGGGCAGACGCGCCTACAAGGACGCCTCCGCGCGGCGCACCATCGGCATCCTCTGGGACGTCGGCACCTTCTGGCCCAGAGCCGCGCACCCCTTCGCCCCGCCCTGCTACGCCGAGCGCGCGGTACCCGACCTGACCTGGCGCATGGCCTCCTGGACGCGCGCCACCGGCGGACGGCTCGTCATCTCCGGCCACTCCCAGGGCAGCGTCCTCGCGGCCGCCGCGGCCTGGCAGCTGAAACCCTCCGACCGCAAACGGGTCGCCCTGCTCACCTACGGCTCCCCGATCGAGCGCCTCTACGGCCGCTGGTTCCCGGCCCACTTCGGCCCCGCCGCGCTCGACGCCCTGCACCAGGACATCGACTGCTGGCGCAACCTGTACCGGCCGACCGACCCCATCGGCGGCCCGGTGCGCCTGGCCGGCGACGACTGCGGCCCCCAGGTGGACCGTGAGCCCCTCGCCGACCCGCTCGCCTACGGCCGCACCGAGGCGCACCCGCTGCCCACACCCGTCCTCGGCCACTCCGACTACCAGGCCGACCCGGCGTTCGCCGAAGAGCGCGAGCTCCTGCTGGCGCGGCTGCACCCGGAGGTTCCCGTGCAGCGCACCTGAACCGGTCAGGGCAGCTCGGGCAGGTCCTCCGCGTACAGCAACGTCAGATCGTCCTTGCTCGGCTCCACCACCTGCGCGACGCGGCTCGCGTGCCGCTCCACCATCGCCTCGAACGTCTGGCGCGCGGTACGCCCGTTGCCGAACGCGGGGCCCTTCGGGAGTTCCGTGAAGTACTTCAGCAGGGCCTCCGAGGTGGCCGGCCCGAGCCGGTACTCGTGCTCCTCGGCCTGCTGCTCCACGATCCGCAGCAGCTCCTCGGGTCCGTAGTCGCCGAAGGTGATGGTCCGCGAGAAACGGGACGCCACCCCGGGGTTGACCGAAAGGAACCGCTCCATCTCCGCCGTGTAGCCCGCGACGATCACGACGACGGCGTCCCGGTGGTCCTCCATCAGCTTGACGAGGGTGTCGATGGCCTCCTTGCCGAAGTCCCGCCCCGCGTCCTCCGGCGACAGCGCGTACGCCTCGTCGATGAACAGCACACCGCCGTGCGCCCGTTGGAAGGCCTCCTGGGTGCGGATCGCCGTCGAGCCGATGTGCTCGCCGACCAGGTCGACCCGGGACACCTCGACGAGATGGCCCTTCTCCAGGACGTGCAGCGAGGCGAGGATCTCGCCGTACAGGCGCGCGACCGTCGTCTTGCCGGTGCCCGGGGAGCCGGTGAAGACCAGATGGCGCTTGACGGACGCCGCCTTGAGCCCCGCCTGCTGACGGCGCCGGCCGACCTCGATCATGTCGATCAGGGCCCGCACCTCGCGCTTGACGCTGTCCAGGCCCACCAGGGTGTCCAGCTCACCGAGCACGTCCTTGGAGGTCCGCACCGAGATCTCCGGTTCGGCGGCGGACGGCTGCGACTCGGGCACGGTGGCGCGCTGCTCGGGGATCATGCCGAGCAGACCGGCCGACTGGGCGGTCGTCTGCACGGCCGGCTCCGGGGCCGCCGAAGCGCCCGGAGTGCGCACACCCGCGCTCTCGTCGCTGGTGCAGTCCTCGACCACGGGGCCGGAGCCGGACGCGGCGTCGCCCCCGGCGTCCGCGAACTCGTAGCCGCCCCGCGCACAGCGCTCCGTACGGCACTTCCGCAGTGTCGTACGGCTGCCGTCTATCACGTGGAAGCCGTAGCCGCCGCTGTTGGTCACCCGGCAGTTCAGGAAGCTGCCGCGGCCGCCGGCCGACACATAGAACCCGGCCTCGGCGGGGGAGTCCACCGTGCAGCGCTCGACGGTGGGGTCGGCGCCCTTGGTGACGATCACGCCGGTCTGCGTGCCGTCCACGGTGCAGTTGTTGAGGGTGCCGCCGCTGCCGTGGTCGCGGAACCACGCGCCGGTCGCCGCGTCCCGGATCCGGCAGTCGTCGAGCTGGGCCGTCGCGCCGTCGCTCACCGACACGGCCGTGTTGCGGACCTGGGAGAGGTCGCTGTCGACGACGTCCGCGCGGGAGCCGCGGTCGAGGACGAACAGCGCGTCCGGCACGTCGTGCACCCGGCAGGAATCGAGGACCGCGGTGGCGCCGTCGCTGACCCAGACGGCCGGGTAGTCGCCGGTGCTGTCGAAGATCTCGCACTGATTGGCGTCCACGCGCGTGCCCGGGTCCCACACCGACAGCCCGTTGCGGCCGAACTGACGCACCGTCGTACGGGTCAGCGTCAGCACCGAGCGGGAGCGCAGATCGACCGCGTTCTCCGGGATGTCGTGGATCCGGCAGTCCGCCAGCGTCAGCACCGCGTCCGTGTCGAGGGTGACGCCGTCGGAGGTGGTGCGGTGCACATCGCAGTCGGTGAGGTGGGCTGCGGCCCGCGCGGTGATCTGGACGCCGCTGCCGCGGATCTCGTAGATCTCGCACCCCACCGCCTCCAGGGCGGAGTTGTCGCCGGTCGCGCTCAGGCCCGCGCCCGAGGTGTGGTGCACCCGGCAGCGTTCCAGCCTGGGGTGACCGCCCCCGCGCACCGCGACGCCCGCCTGGCCCGCCGCGACGACCTCGCACTCCTCGAAGACCCCGCCGCCGCCGTCGACCACGGCGATGCCGATGCCCGCCGGGTTGTCGACGGTGCACCGCCGCACCGTCGGGCGGGCGCTGCCGCGGACCTCGATGCCCGCCGCGGACCGCGTGACGATCCGCAGGTCCAGCAGCTCGGGCGTGCCCTCCTCGACGAGCACCGCGGGCGCGGCCGCGTCCTGGCCCTCCACATGCAGGTCCTGCACCACGGCCGAGGCGCGCACCGTCAGAGGCACCCCGTCCAGCGGCGCCAGGCGCACGGAACCCGGGGAGCCCTCGGGGCCGCGCAGGGTCACCGACCGCTCCACGACGAGGTTCTCCCGGTAGGTGCCGGGAGCGATGGTGAGGACGTCCCCCTCGGCCGCGGCCTCCAGGGCGGCGGCGAGCGATGCGTACTCACCCGTGCGGCGCCGCCACCTCGATGTGCCGGTGTGCGTCACCTGGACCGTGCCCTGTGCCATGGCGTTGCTGTGCCCCCACCTCGTGGTACGCGGGTTGATGCCGAATGGTTCGGCCGGACCACCGTAGCGTGCGCGCGGGTGGTGGGTTGACCAGAGACGAAAGGCCGTCAGCTGCCGGTGCCGGTGCGGCCCCAGTCCGGGCCCGCCCGGTCCCACGCCTGCTCCCAACGGGTGTACCGGCGGCGGACCATGCGCCAGACGATCAGCCGCCGGCCGGCCTCGACGGCGCCCGCGGTGAGCAGGGCCGCGCCGAAGCCGGCGAGCACGGCGTGCGTCGTGGCCGCGGCGGGGTCCAGCGGGCGGGCCGTCGGGCGGCCCTGGCCGTCGGTCCATATCTCGAAGCGGTCGCCGCTGTGCGGGGTGGTGAGGCCCGCCAGGACCGTGCCGTGCTGCGCGGTGCCGTCCGGCCCGGTCCAGTCCGCGACGACCCGGGTGCGGGTCTCCCGGCCGGTGGCGGTCTCCGGATCCACCGCCGGCGGCGCATCGTCCACCTCGCGCACCACGGTGGCCGTGACCTCGTGGCGCGACTTGCGCTGCTCGCGGGCCGATCGCTGCAGGACGTCCTGCGCGACGGCGCCCACGACGGAGCCCACCGCCGGCGCGACGAGGACGATCAGGAGCAGGGCCGACAGCGCCACCCACGCCTCGACCAGATCCGTCCTACGGCGCAGCGGGTTGTGTCGCCAGCGCCAGATTCCGCCGATCGCTCGCACCGCCCGCACCCCCTTCCCCGCTCCGTGATAACCCCCGGCGGAGCCGTTCACGCGCGAGCCCGGTGAAAGAGAGAGCGAAATCACCAGGGCTCGGGACGTCTCATGAACTTCTCACGCAATCCCAACGCTTCGGGACCGGGCGGGGGTTCCCACGGACCGACCGACTCGCGGGCCGGGAACCGGACGAGGCGCTGAGCGCTTTGCTGGAAGTGCCGCGATGTGCCGTCGTTCTGCTGCGGCGCCGTCGTGGCTGGTCGCGCAGTTCCCCGCGCCCCTAAAGGGGCGCTGCCGAACCGCAGCCGACTTCGCCCGATCCGCTCAGGCGACGACGCGTACCGGATCGCCGACCGTGATCGTGCCGGGGGAGAGGGGCACCAGGTTCTGGCCGAAGACCAGCTTGCCGCCGAGGCGCCGGTGCCGGCCCAGGGTGTGCAGGGGTTCCCTGCCGCGCTCGGCGGTGCCCTGGTCGGTGGTGGTCACGACACACCGGCCGCACGGCTTGGCGACCCGGAACTCGACCTCGCCGACCGTGAGGCGCGACCAGCCGTCCTCGGCCCAGGGGTCGGTGCCCGCCACGACCAGGTTCGGCCGGAAGCGGTTCATCGGCAGCGGTCCCTCCTCGGGGTGCTCGCCCCGTGCGATCAGGGCGTTGAGGGCGTCGAGGGAGGAGGTTGAGGCGGCCAGCAGCGGAAATCCGTCGGCGAACGTGACGGTCTCGCCGGGCAGGGCGTACTCGGGGTCCACGGTCCTGCGCGTCGCGGGGTCGTCCATGTGCACCAGCCGCACCTCGGCGCCCACGTGCGCGCTGCACCACGCGTGCGCGGCGTCGGCGGCGAGGACCCCCTCCACCTTGTCGCGGAAGATCTGCACCGACACCGTGCTCACCGGCTCGGGCACCGACACGGCCAGCGGCTCCAAGCCGGGCGCGGACAGACGCACGCCGCCGCCGGGCAGAAGCTCGGCGGCGGCCAGTGCGAGGCGCGGCTGCTGACGTTGTGTGACGACCTTTCCCCCGTCGTCGATCAGCGCCCAGCGTCGGTCGCCGGCCAGCCCCCAGGGCTCCACTGCGGCCGTGCGGGGCTCCTGGCCCCGGAACGCCTTGACCGGATGGACGTGAATCGACAGCAGGTGCGCGGTGCCCATGAGGCCATCCTGCCAGGTGGCACGGACAACCCCGGACAGGTTTTAGTAGCCGCGGTACTGCTGGTTGTTGTACGGGTCCTGGTACTGCGGCGCGGCGGGCCGGGGCGCGGCCGGGCGCATCGCCTCGTAGCCCGTGCCGGGACCCGCCGGGCGCTGCTGCTGCGGCGCCTGGGGACCGGGGTAGCCGCGCGGCGGGCCGGCCTGCGGCGGGATGTACGCCGCCGGGGCCTGCTGCAGCGGCGAGGGCTGCTGCGCCTGCGGGTAGCCGTAGGGCTGCTGGGACGGACCCGCGGGGAGCGCCGGCAGTGCCGACGGCAACGCGGGCAGGTTGCTGCCGCTCATGCCCATGTCGTACGCGGCGGGGACCCGGATCGGGGCGATCTGCGGGGTCCCCCGCTCGGCCACGAGCGAGTCGTAGATCGGAGTGTCCGGGAAGGAGGCGTAGTAGCCGCCGCCATAGGTGGAGCGGGGGGAGGTCATGGCACATAAGTTAAGCCCACGATGTGCTGGTTGGGGAGACCGATAAGAGGGTTGTTTTCCGTGTCGGCAGTGACCTTGGAGCCCCAATGCGAGCGAACTTGGGAAAAAAGGACGGCAATCGCCGCACAGATCGTGTAAAGGCCGAGTTCCTGGCGGGTTACCAAGGGTTGGCCAGTGCTGTTCCTGTGCTCCTCATGGGCGTTCGCCGTCCCGCGCAATAGGTTGGCCGGGTAGACAGACCGGAGGGGTGCCGGGGCCGCGTGCTGCCTTGCGCACCGACACGCGATGGGGGCGTACATGTCAATGTCGAAGGGTTCCAACGCTCCGGTGCCGACCACGGCACTGCGAGTGGAATTGGGCTGGCGCTCGGGACCGGGCGTTCCGGACGCGGACGCCTCGGCGCTGCTGCTCGTGGGCGGAAAGGTCCGCTCCGACGCCGATTTCGTCTTCTACAACCAGCCGGCCCATACCTCCGGAGCCGTCCGCCACGAAGGCAAACGCGAGGCCGGAGGCCGGGTCACCGACACCCTTCTCGTCGACCTCGCGCGCGTGGAGCCCGCGATCGAGACCGTCGTCCTGGCCGCCTCGACGGACGGCGGCGCGTTCGGCCGGGTCCCGGACCTCTACATCGAGGTGCGGGAGGCGGCACAGGGCACGGTCGTGGCCCGGTTCGACAGCGCCGGCGCCACGGTCGAGACGGCCTTCGTGCTGGGCGAGTTCTACCGCCGTCAGGGCGCCTGGAAATTCCGGGCCGTCGGCCAGGGCTACGGCAGCGGTCTCGAAGGGCTGGCCACGGACTTCGGGATCACCGTGGACGAGCCGCAGCACGCGGCCGCCCCCGCTCCGGCGGCGCCCCGGACACCGCCGCCTCCTCCTCAGTCACCGCCGCCTCCGCCGGCGATGGTGCCCGCTTTCCCGGTCACCGTGCCCCCGCCCGCCCGCCAGGGCCCGCCTTCCGCGCCGCCGGCCCCGCCCGTCACGCCGGTCCGGCTGACCAAGGTGACGCTCACCAAGGCCGCGCCCTCGGTGTCCCTGAGCAAGCAGGGCGGCACCTCGGGCGCGCTGCGGGTGAACCTCAACTGGGAGGTGCGCAAGCAATTCTCCGGGTGGGGCAGCAAGCGCGGGCGCGCGATGGCCCTGCACAACGACCTCGACCTCGACCTGTGCGCCCTGTTCGAGCTCGCCGACGGCCGCAAGGGCGTCGTCCAGGCGCTCGGCAACTCCTTCGGCGCCCTGCACCAGCCGCCCTACATCCACCTCGACGGCGACGACCGCACCGGCGCGGTGGCCGGCGGCGAGAACCTCACCGTCAACCTCGACCACCGGAGCGACTTCCGGCGCATCCTCGTCTTCGTGACCATCTACGAGGGCGCGCGCTCCTTCGCCGACCTGCATGCCACGGTCACGCTGCAACCCCAGTACGGCGCCGCGATCGACTTCTCGCTGGACGAGTGCACGGTCCCGTCGACCGTCTGCGCGCTCGCGCTGATCACCAACCACGGCGGCGACCTCGTCGTCCAGCGCGAGGCCCGCTACCTGGTGCCCGACCGCGGGGTCAGCCCGCAGCGGACCGTCGACCACGCCTACGGATGGGGCATGAACTGGACGCCGGGCCGCAAGTAAGGGCTCTCCCGACCCGACCCGACCACCGACTCCCGGCGGACTCAGCCCTCGTCGACGACGGCGTCCGGACGCGCGTAGGTGCGGCCCTTCCAGGCCGCACCGCGCCCCCGGTAGTGCTGGACCGCCGAATCGACCGTCATCAGGAGGTAGAGGAACGCCGTGAACGGCAGCGCGGGGGCGAGCCACGGCGGCTGACGGTAGTAGCGGAGCATCGGCAGATAGGTCCCCGTCATCACCAGCCACGCCAGGCCGCCGAACACCGCGGTCGCCATGCTGCCGACGGCGAGCCCGCCGAACAGCGCGAGCGGCGGCGCCAGGTACACCAGGGCCAGGCCGAGCACCGTGCCGACGAGCAGCAGCGGGTTGTGCCGCAGCTGCGCGTAGGCACTGCGCGACACCATCCGCCACAGGTCGTGCAGCCTCGGGTACGGGCGCACGCTGTCCACGCGGTCCGCCAGTCCCAGCCAGATGCGGCCGCCCCCCTTCTTCACGGCCCGCGCGAGTGCCACGTCGTCGATGACGGCGTGCCGGATGGCGTCCGGGATCCGCGCCCGCTCGGCCGCCTCGGCGCGCAGCAGGACGCAGCCGCCCGCGGCGGCCGCCGTCCGCGCCCCGCGCCGGCCGATCCGGCGGAAGGGGTAGAGCTGGGCGAAGAAGTAGACGAAGGCCGGCACCACCAGCCGCTCCCACCCGCTCTCCACCCGGAGCCGGGCCATCTGCGAGACGACGTCGAAACTCCCGGTGCGCGCCGCCGCCACCAGTTCCCGCAGGCTGTCGGGTGCGTGCGCGATGTCGGCGTCCGTGAGGAGGAGGTACTCGGGCTCACGCGCGCGTGCCAGACCGACTCCATGGCGCACCGCCCACAGCTTCCCGGTCCAGCCGACGGGCGGTTCGCCCGGCGAGGCCACGGTCAGCGGAAGCCCGCCGTGCCGCCGCGCGAGGGTGCGCGCCAGCTCGCCCGTGCCGTCGCCGCTGCCGTCGTCCACGAGGAAGATCTCCGCCCGCCCCGGATAGTCCTGCGCGAGCAGCGAGGGCAGGCTCTCGGGCAGCACCGCCGCCTCGTCGCGCGCGGGGACCACGACACAGACCGACGGCCACTCGCGCGGATCCGTGCGGGCGGGGAGCCTGACGTCCGTGCGCCAGAAGAAGCCCTGACCGAGCAGCAGCCACAGCCAGGCGGCCAGGGACAGGGCGGCGATCCACACGATGGCGCTCACGCGCGCAGTCTGCCCCACCCGGCCCGGCCGCAAGAGCACATCGTCTATCGTGGCCGGGTGAAGATCGCGCTCATGGACTCCGGAATCGGTCTGCTGGCGGCCACCGCCGCGGTACGGCGCATGCGACCCGACGCCGATCTCGTGCTCTCCCTCGACCCCGACGGCATGCCCTGGGGCCCGCGCACTCCGCAGGATCTCACCGAGCGGGCCGTGGCCGTCGCCGAGGCCGCCGCCGCATACCGGCCCGAGGCCCTGATCGTCGGCTGCAACACGGCGACCGTGCACGCCCTGCCGACCCTGCGGGCCCGCCTGGAACCCGCCGTCCCGGTGATCGGCACCGTCCCGGCGATCAAGCCGGCCGCGGCCGGCGGCGGCCCCCTCGCGATCTGGGCCACCCCCGCCACCACCGGCAGCCCCTACCAGCGCGGCCTGATCGAGGACTTCGCCGACGGCGTCACGGTCACCGAGGTGCCCTGCTGGGGGCTGGCCGAGGCCGTGGAGCACGCGGACGAGTCGGCGATCGACGCGGCGGTCGCCGCGGCCGCGGCCCTCACTCCCGCCGATGCGACGACCGTCGTCCTGGGCTGCACGCACTACGAGCTGGTCGCCGACCGCATCCGCGCGGCCGTGCAGCGTCCCGGCCGTCCGCCGCTCGTCCTGCACGGCTCGGCGGGCGCCGTGGTCGCGCAGGCGCTGCGCCGGATCGGCGCGCGTCCCGAACCCGAGACCTCCGCCCTCGGCGCAGTGACGGTTCTCCTCAGCGGCCGGGTGGGCGCTCTCCCGGCGCCCGCGCTGGCCTACGCGGAGGGCCGACTCCTCCAGACGGCCGTCAGCCCGGCTCCCAGCCCGGCCCCCTGAGCTGCGGCTGCCGACCGGTCTCCCCGGGCGGAGCAGTCACCCTGCGCAACCTGCTACCGGCGCAGCGAAACCTGAGTAACCTCATGTGTATGAGGGACCACGCCCACGACGAGAGCACCCCGCTTCCGGACGTCCCGCATCACGACGCCCCCCATCCCGACGTGTGGACCGGGCGCGCGACGAACCGGTTCCAGTGGCTGCTCGCGCTCGTCGGCGCCGCCTGTATGGCGCTCGGCGTCGAGCTGGCCGTCGACTCCGCCTGGACGTCCGGCATCGCCCCGCTCGCGATGGCCGTCGTCGGCTGCATCGCCGCCGGGCTGCTGGTCCTCTTCGGTACCCTCGCCTTCGTCCACGTCGACCTCAAGCTCGACCGGGAGTGCGTCGAAGTGCGCTGCGGCCACATCGGCGTGCCGCGCCGCCGCATCCCGCTGTCCCATGTCGCCGGAGCCGACTTCGAACCGTGCGTCACCCCGCGCCACTGGGGCGGCTGGGGTTATCGCTGGCGGCCGGAGATGGGCACCGCGGTCGTCGTGCGCCGGGGCGAGGGCGTGGTGCTGCGGCTGTGGGACGGGCACACCTTCACGATCACCGTGGACGACGCCGAGTCGGCCGTCCGCGCCATCAGGGCCCGGCTGCGGACCGGCACGCCGGGCGCCGCGCACTGACCTCTGCCCCCCGGCGGGGCGTGAACGGGGAGATGGACATCAGGCGGCCGGGCGGTCGCCGGGGTGCGGGTCGGCATGGTGCGGGTCCCTTGCGGACTCCGACGCCGTCTCGGGCAGCGCGGGCTGCTCCTCGGCGAGCGGGCGGGCCGTGGCCAGACCGGCCAGCAGTCCCGCGCCCACCGAGACCGTGGTGAAACTCAGCGCGTTGCCGATCGCGGCGACGGCGGCGAGAGCCGTGAGCGCGGCGCCCGCCGTGAGGACCACCGGCGTGGGGCGCGGCGCGCGCCAGAGCGCGCACAGCACCCAGCAGAAGACCGCGGCGAGCAGCAGCACTCCGACGACGCCCTGCTCGGCCGCCAGCTGCAGCGGCGCAGAGTGCGGCTTGCCGTCGGACAGGGACGCCTCGGCCGCCGTCGGGCTCAGCTCTCCGAAGCGTCCGGGGCCGACGCCGAGGCCGGCCTCGCGGCGGGCCATGCCCAGGGCGTCGTGCCACAGATCGAGCCGGCGCGCCGTGAGGTGGTCCGTCAGGGCCTCGGTGAGTCCGGCCGGCAGCGCTTTCGCGGCGACCGCCCAGGTCAGGCCCGTGACCACGGCGGTGGCGGCGGCCAGCGTCGCGAGTGTCGGACCCCGGTGGCGCACCCGGCCGGCGGCCAGCGAGCACAGCAGCACGGCACAACAGGTCACCACGGCCGTGGTCGAGCCCAGCAGCGCCCCGGCGACCGCGCCGCCCCCGGCGAGCAGCCACAGCGCGAGCCGGAGCAGCGGCCGTCGGGTCACCCATGCGGCGCAGCACGCGGCGCCGGTCGACAGAGTCAGCACGGCGGCGGTGGCGCCGGCGTGGCCCAGCGGCGCGACGATCTCGGGACCCGGGGCGAGCCGGGGCAGCGCCACCGTCAGCGTGAGCCCCGCGACCGCTCCGGCGCAGGGTGCGGCGACCGGCAGCAGCGCACCGGAGATCCGCCCCGCCGCGTAGCCGGCGGCCAGCGCCAGCACCGCGAGCAGCACGCCCTCGGGGCGTCCGCCGTGCACGGCGGCGGTGACCAGGGACCAGACGGCGCAGGCCCCGAGCACGGCCACGCCCGCCGCGTCAGAAACGTTTCGTCTTTCCCCGGTTCCTTCGGATTCCCCGGTCTCCCCGGTCTCCCCGGTCTCCCCGGTTCCTCCGGTTTCCCCTGCTTCTCCGTTGCCGTCGTCGTCTTCGTCGTTGTCGTCGTCCGCGCCCGTTCCGGCCGTGGACGTCATCCCCGTGGAACCCACCCGTCCCCCCGAACCCGGTCGCCCCCGCGACCGTGACGGCCCTGAACCGTGACGGACCCCGACCGCCCGCGCGACCGGAGCTCTGGCACACCGTAACGGCTGATGGGCGGTTTGTGGATGAGTTGCGCCGGGGTCGTGCGCCGGGGTGGTGCGCCCGCCCCGCGGACTGCGCTGTCGGCCAAATGGTCACGCGCCGTACACTCCCGGAGTGACCGTCACCGCAACTTCCGTGGGCCAGTCGGACGAGCTGGAGCCCCGCCCCGCGCCGACCGCGCGCGGCGCGCGGCTGCTGCGCCTCGTCCCGGCCGCCGCAGCGGTGCTCTCCGGAGTGCTGCTCTACGTCAGCTTCCCGCCGCGCACCCTGTGGTGGCTGGCGCTGCCGGCCTTCGCGGGCTTCGGCTGGGTGCTGCGCGGACGCAGCTGGAAGGCGGCCCTCGGCCTCGGCTACCTCTTCGGCCTCGGCTTCCTGCTGCCGCTGCTGGTGTGGACCGGCGTGGAGGTCGGCCCCGGACCCTGGCTCGCCCTGGTGGCCATCGAGGCGGTCTTTGTCGCGCTGGTCGGCGTCGGCGTCGCCGCCGTGTCGAAGCTGCCGGCCTGGCCCGTGTGGGCGGCCGCGCTCTGGATCGCCGGCGAGGCCGCACGCGCGCGTGTGCCCTTCCGCGGCTTCCCCTGGGGCAAGATCGCCTTCGGCCAGGCGGACGGCGTGTTCCTGCCCCTCGCCGCGCTCGGCGGCACCCCCGTGCTCGGCTTCGCGGTCGTCCTGTGCGGCTTCGGCCTGTACGACGTGGTGCGCCTCGCCCTGGAGCGGCGGCGCTCGGGCGAGGTACGGCGGTCGGCGGCCACCGTGGCCCTGCTCAGCATGGCCGTCCCGGTCGTGGCCGCCGTGGCGGCCCGCACCCTGGTGAGCGACAAGGCGGAGGACGGCACCGCGACGGTCGCCGTCATCCAGGGCAACGTGCCCCGCCTCGGCCTGGAGTTCAACGCCCAGCGCCGGGCCGTGCTCGACTACCACGTACGGGAGACGGAGCGGCTGGCCGCCGAGGTCAAGGCGGGCAAGGTCGCCCAGCCCGACTTCGTGCTGTGGCCCGAGAACTCCTCCGACATCGACCCCTTCGCCTATGCGGACGCCGCCGCCGTCATCGACAAGGCGGCCAAGGCGATCGGCGCGCCGATCTCGGTCGGCGGGGTCGTCCAGCGGGACGGCAAGCTCTACAACGAGCAGATCCTGTGGGACCCGGTCGAGGGCCCGACCCAGACGTACGACAAGCGGCAGGTCCAGCCGTTCGGGGAGTACCTCCCGCTGCGCTCGTTCATCGGCGCCATCAACGAGACCTGGACCTCCATGGTCCACCAGGACTTCAGCCGGGGCAGCAAGCCGGGTGTCTTCGACATGGACGGCGCCAAGGTCGGCCTCGCCACCTGCTACGAGGCGGCCTTCGACTGGGCCGTACGCGACACGGTCACGCACGGGGCGCAGCTGATCTCCGTGCCCAGCAACAACGCCACCTTCGACCGCAGCGAGATGACCTACCAGCAGCTCGCCATGTCGCGGGTCCGCGCGGTCGAGCACAGCCGGACCGTGACGGTGCCCGTGACCAGCGGCGTCAGCGCGATCATCATGCCGGACGGGAAGATCACCCAGAAGACCGGCATGTTCGTCGCGGACTCCCTGGTGCAGAAGGTGCCCCTGCGCTCCTCGGAGACCCCGGCCACGAAGCTGGGCATCCTGCCCGAGATCGCCCTGGTGCTCGTCGCCGTCGGCGGCCTGGGCTGGGCGATCGGCCTCGGCCTGCGGGCCCGGCGCAGCGCGACGGACTGACGAGGCCGCTTGGATCTTGGATAGGGTCGGTCGCATGCCGACTCCTGAGTTCATCACCGAGATCCGGGCCGCCGCCGGCCACCGACTGCTCTGGCTTCCCGGCGTCAGCGCCGTCGTCCTAGACGACGAGGGGCGGGTGCTGCTGGGACAGCGCGCCGACAACCACGAGTGGTGCGTGATCTCGGGCATCCCGGACCCGGGCGAGCAGCCCGCGGACTGTGCCGTGCGGGAGGTGTACGAGGAGGCGGGCGTCAGGTGCGTCCCCGAACGGATCGTCCTCGTCCGCTCCGGGCGGCGGGTGGAGTATCCGAACGGCGACCAGTGCCAGTTCATGGACGTCACCTTCCGCTGCCGGGCCGTCGGCGGCGAGGCCCGGGTCAACGACGACGAGTCGATCGCGGTGGGCTGGTTCGCGGTGGACGCCCTGCCGCCGATGCGGGAGCGGCAGCTGTTCCGCATCAAGCAGGCGCTCTCCGACGAACCCACATGGTTCGACACCACGACGTCGGAGTGAAGTACGGCCGCTGACCAGATGGGGCGAGGCCGCGACCCTGCTTTGAGATTGGACAGATTGGCGCTTCCGGCCCGGAACTGACCGCTGTACCAAGGCAGGTCGAGTCGCGCTTGAACAGACGCGTTTCGGAACTATTTCGGTTGTGGCCGGAAACGCGCGTCCTCAAGACGGCGCATTCGCCGCATTATGCTAGGTATGAGTAGCGAAACTTTCGTTCGGGAACTGCTCGTGCCGAGTGTCCTGTGCCCTTTCCCCGTCGTCCACGACGAGAGGGCGGCTCGCAGCGCAGACGAAGAAATCGTTGCTTGGGCACAGAGCCTCGGTCTGTTTCCGGGGCAGCGGGCCGAGCTGAGCGGCTACCGGTTCGGCACGTTCGCGGCGTTGACGCACCCTGACGCGGTCGACGACGATCACCTGCTGCTCGCCGCCCGCAACATGACCGCCCTCTTCGCGGCGGACGACCACTACTGCGACGAGGGGGTCGAAGGCGTCCGGCTGGCCCTGAGCGCCTCGAAGCTCGCGGGGACGCTGACCGCGCTGGAGAGCTGTTCCCCGATGGCCGACTGCCCCTCGGTCGAGGACTTCGTCGGCGGCGACCCGGTGACGCATGCGCTCCGCGAGACCGCGGGCCACCTGGCACGCCTGGGCACGCCGACGCAAGTAGGCCGTTTGCGCCACGAGACGATCGCCACGTTCCTGGCCATGGCGGCGGAGAACTCCTGGCGCATCGCGGGGCATGTTCCCGACCCCGCGGAGTACCTGGCCCATCGCAAGTACAACGGCGCCATGGCCTGCCTGGCGCTGATCGACGTCGTCGGCGGCTATGAACTGTCCGCCCGCGACTGGGAAGAGCCCGGCGTCCGGTCGCTGTCGCTCGCCGCCTCTTTGATGATCATGCTGGTGAACGATCTGTACTCGGTCGCCAAGGAGAGTGCCGACGTCGGCAGCCACAGCCTGCCCACCGTGCTGGCCGCCCGCCACGGCTGGTGTCTCGAGCAGGGCATGGACGCGACCGGCGCGCTCCACGACCGCCTCATGCGCGCCTATCTGCGGAGGGAGCCCGAGGTCGCGCGCGGCGCCTCGCCCGAACTCGGCCGCTACCTCGCCGGGCTGCGGCACTGGATGCGCGGAAACCTCGAATGGCACACCCTCACCGGACGGCACAACGATCGCGCGGGACGCCCCACCCCGCGGACGGGGCCGCAGGGGCCCACCCATGATCGGCTGGAGGGCGATGCGCAGTCCTGGCCCGCCGCCGGTTTCTGCCCGCACTGCGGGGACCGCCACGAGGCGGCTTCGGCGGTCGCCTGAGCGCTCCGCCGGGCGCTCCGCTGGGCGCTCCGCGACGCGCTCCGCTGGGCGCTTCGCTGGAAGTGCCGCGATCTGCAGTCGTTTTGCTGCGGCGTCGTCGTGGCTGGTCGCGCAGTTCCCCGCGCCCCTTCAGGGCGCACGCGCGACGCTCGCGTGAACCAGCCCCCCGTGTCGGATCCTTGACCCCCGGTCGGTGCTCCACGATGCTTGTTGCGGCACATGAGAGGTGTGCCGTAATGAGCAACATCAGACTCAGGTCTCGCACCAACCGAGGAGTGGCCATGACGCATCAGGTCCGTGCTGTCGTCGCGCGCGGCAAGGGCGCCCCCGTCAGCCTGGAGACGATCATCGTGCCCGACCCGGGCCCGGGCGAGGCGCTGGTGAAGATCGAGGCCTGCGGGGTCTGCCACACCGATCTGCACTATCGCGAGGGCGGCATCAACGACGACTTCCCCTTCCTGCTGGGCCATGAGGCCGCGGGCGTCGTGGAGTCGGTGGGGGAGGGCGTCACCGATGTCGCCCCGGGCGATTTCGTCATCCTCAACTGGCGTGCCGTCTGCGGGCAGTGCCGGGCCTGTCTGCGCGGACGCCCGCAGTACTGCTTCGACACCCACAACGCGAAGCAGAAGATGACCTTGCTCGACGGCACCGAGCTGTCGCCGGCCCTGGGCATCGGCGCCTTCGCGGAGAAGACGCTGGTCGCGGCCGGGCAGTGCACCAAGGTCGACCGGGCGGCCTCGGCGGCCGCCGTCGGCCTGCTGGGCTGTGGCGTGATGGCGGGCATCGGCGCGGCCATCAACACCGGCCAGGTCGGACGCGGCGACACCGTGGCCGTCATCGGCTGCGGCGGCGTCGGGGACGCCGCGGTCGTCGGAGCGCGCCTGGCGGGCGCGGCGAAGATCATCGCCGTGGACATCGACGACCACAAGCTGGACACCGCGAAGAAGCTGGGCGCGACCCACACGGTCAACTCCCGGAACGCCGACGCGATCGAGGCGATCCGGGAGCTGACCGGCGGCTTCGGCGCCGATGTCGTCATCGAGGCGGTGGGCCGCCCGGAGACGTACAAGCAGGCGTTCTACGCCCGTGACCTGGCCGGCACGGTCGTCCTGGTCGGGGTGCCGACCCCGGAGATGAAGCTGGAGCTGCCGCTGCTGGACGTCTTCGGCCGGGGCGGCGCGCTGAAGTCCTCCTGGTACGGCGACTGTCTGCCGAGCCGGGACTTCCCCATGCTCGTCGACCTCTATCTGCAGGGCCGGCTGGATCTGGACGCGTTCGTCACCGAGACCATCGCGCTGGACGACGTCGAGAAGGCCTTCGAGCGGATGCACGGCGGCGACGTGCTGCGCTCGGTGGTGGTCTTCTGATGGCCGGCGCCCGCATCGAGCGGCTCGTCACCTCGGGGACGTTCTCCCTGGACGGCGGCACGTGGGACGTCGACAACAACGTGTGGATCGTCGGCGACGACAGCGAGGCGATCGTCGTCGACGCGGCGCATGACGCCGAGGCGATCGCCGCGGCCCTCGGCGGGCGCACCCTGCGCGCCATCGTGTGCACCCACGCCCACAACGACCACATCGACGCCGCGCCCGAACTCGCGGCGCGCACCGGCGCCCCGATCCTGCTGCACGGCGACGACCTGCCGCTGTGGAAGCAGACCCACCCCGACCGGCTGCCCGACGGCGAACTCGCCGACGGCCAGATCCTCGCGGTGGCCGGCGTCGAGCTGACCGTGCTGCACACCCCCGGCCACGCCCCCGGCGCGGTGTGCCTGTACGCGCCGGAGCTGGCGGCCCTGTTCAGCGGTGACACGCTCTTCGCGGGCGGCCCGGGGGCGACGGGACGGTCGTACAGCGACTTCCCGACGATCGTGGACTCCATCCGGCACCGGCTGCTGACGCTGGGGGGCGACACCGTCGTGCACACCGGCCACGGGGACACGACCACGATCGCGGCCGAGGCCCCGCACCTTCAGGAGTGGATCGACCGGGGCTTCTGACCGTCGTCCCCGCACTGTGCACGCCCCCTCCCGGACCTGCGGTCCCGGCGAGGTGGGCGTGCATTTGTCGTCTTCCGTCTGTCGCCTTCCTTGTGTTTCGTATCGCGCCGAGAGTTGTGTGATGAGGAACAGCGAGAGGCTGTTCCGCGGGCCTTCTGGATGCCTTGACAAGGGTTCGGGGCGACCCCAGACTGATGTTGCGCTTACCGCAATCCGTTTCGCTATACGCACCGAGGTGTCATGATGATTCCCGCGTGCCGACTCGCGGATCTCCCGCGAGGTGAGGCCTTCCGGCTCGACATCGATCCGCCGGTCTCGGTGTTCCACACCGACGACGGCGAGCTCTTCGCCATCGACGACACCTGCACCCATCAGGACGCCTCGCTCGCCGACGGCTGGCTGGAGGGCTGCGAGGTGGAATGCCCGCTGCATGCCTCGACGTTCGACCTCAGGACCGGCGCGGTCGACTCCCCGCCCGCCAAGCTGCCCGTGCGCACCCACGAGGTCGTGGTCGAGGACGGCGTGATCCACATCCGGTTGTCCACGGACGCCCCCAACCTGCCGCCGTGCATCTCGGCCCGGCTGGCCGGGGGCCCCGCGTGAGGACCGTCGCCGTGGTGGGAGCCTCGCTCGCCGGGCTCTCGGCGGCCCGCTCACTGCGCAAACAGGGTTACGACGGACGCCTGGTGGTCATCGGGGACGAGCTCCACCGCCCCTACGACCGACCGCCCCTGTCCAAGGAGTTCCTGGCCGGCGACCTCGGCGAAGCGGACCTCGCGCTGGAGACGGACGACGAGGAACTGGCGGCGGAGTGGCTGCTCGGCGTCCGCGCCACCGGACTCGACCGCGCCGAGCGCGCCCTCCGGCTCGCCGACGGCCGCACGCTGCGCGCCGACGGCATCGTCATCGCGACCGGCGCCGCCGCACGCATGCTGCCCGGCTCCGAGGGCCTGGCCGGCGTGCACACCCTGCGCACCCTGGACGACGCCCGCGCCCTGCGGGACGAACTCGGCCGCGGCGGACGGCTGGTGGTGATCGGCGGCGGCTTCATCGGCGCCGAGGTCGCCTCCACCGCCTACGCCCTCGGGCTCGACGTCACCGTCATCGAGGCCGCCCCGACGCCGCTCGCCGGACCGCTCGGCGAGACCATGGGCGCCGTCGTCTCCGCCCTCCACGCGGACCACGGCGTGCGGCTGTTGTGCGGGGTCGGCGTCAAGGGGCTGAGCGGGGAGACCCGGGTGGACGCCGTGCTCCTCGAGGACGGCCGCAGCGTTCCCGCGGACATCGTCGTCGTCGGGGTCGGCGCTCGACCGTGCGTCGAGTGGCTGGAGGGATCCGGCGTCGCCCTCGACAACGGCGTCAAGTGCGGTGCGGACGGCCGCACCAGCCTGGCCGGCGTGGTCGCGGTCGGCGACTGCGCCAACTGGTACGACCCTCGCGTGGGCTCGCATCGTCGCGTCGAGCACTGGACCGGTGCGCTGGAGCGTCCCGCCGCGGCCGTCGCGACGCTGCTGGCGGGGGGCGCGGTGGAGCCGGGGGTGCCCCGGCCGCCCTACTTCTGGTCCGACCAGTACGGAGTGAAGATCCAGTTCGCCGGGTCCGCGGCGGGCGCGGACAGCGTGACGGTCGAGGAGGGCGCCTCCGGCGACCGCAATGTCCTGGCCGTCTACCGGCGGGCCGATCAGCCGGTCGCCGTGCTCGGGATGAATCAGCCGAGGGTGTTCACGCGGTGGCGCAAGCGGTTGAACGCTGCGCTGTGAGCGCCGTGATGCGTTGTTCTTTGTCTGCGGCGCCGTTGTGGCTGGTCGCGCAGTTCCCCGCGCCCCTATGGGGGCGCTCCCCGCTTTGACGTTTCTTGAGGAGTGCACCGTGACCTCGACCAGTCTGCCGGACAGTCTGATCGCCACCCTCCCCGGCTCCTCCTACACGGACCCGGCGATCTTCGCCCAGGAGCAGGAGCGCATCTTCGAGACCATGTGGTTCTGCGTGGCCCGCACCTCCGAGCTCGCGAAGCCCGGCGCCTTCCGGACCGTCGACGTGGGTCGCGAGAGCATCCTGGTCACCCGTGCGCGCGACCACTCCGTCCGCGCCTATTTCAACGTCTGCCGGCATCGCGGCGCCAAGCTGTGCACGGAGGAGACCGGCGAGGTCAAACGCGCCTTCCAGTGCCCGTACCACGCCTGGACGTACGACCTGAACGGCAAGCTCGTCGCGGCGCCCAACCTCACCAAGATGCCCGACGTCGGCCGCACCGAGTACGGCCTGGTGAGCGTGGCGGTCCGCGAGTGGCTCGGCTACGTCTGGGTCTGTCTGGCGGAGAACCCGCCGTCCTTCGAGGAGGACGTCATCGGGGAGGTCATCGGCCGCCTCGGCGACGTCGAGTCGATCGAGCGCTACGACATCGACAACCTCTCGGTGGGCAAGCGGATCGTCTACGACGTCAAGGCGAACTGGAAGCTCATCATCGAGAACTTCATGGAGTGCTACCACTGCGCCACCATCCACCCCGAACTCACCGAGGTGCTCCCCGAGTTCGCGGACGGTTACGCGGCCCAGTACTACGTCGGGCACGGCGCGGAGTTCGGCGCGGAGGTCCAGGGGTTCACCGTGGACGGCTCCGAGGGGCTGGACCGCATACCCGGCGTCGCCGAGGAGCAGGACCGCCGCTACTACGCGATCACCATCCGGCCGCAGGTCTTCATCAACCTCGTCCCGGACCATGTGATCTTCCACCGGATGTACCCGGTGGCCGCCGACCGCACCGTCGTCGAGTGCGACTGGCTCTATCTCCCGCATGTCGTCGAGAGCGGCAAGGACGTCAGCCGGTCCGTGGAGCTGTTCCACCGTGTCAATGTGCAGGACTTCGAGGCCTGCGAGCGCACCCAGCCCGGGATGAGTTCCCGGCTGTACGCCAAGGGAGGCGTGCTGGTGCCCAGCGAGCACCACATCGGCGCGTTCCACGACTGGGTCAACGAGCGTCTGGGCACCCCCCAGGGGTGACTCAGCCCAGGTACCCCATCCGGTGGCTGATTTCGTCCGCGCCCTTGATCAGCACCGGAGCCAGCTCGTGCAGTCGCTCCTCGGTGAACCGGTACGAGGGGCCGGAGGCGCTGAGCGCGGCGATGACCTCGCCGTCCCGGTTGCGGACCGGTGCGGCCATGGCGTGCAGGCCGATCTCCAGCTCCTCCAGGGTCCAGGCGTAGCCGCGCTCCCGCGCCTCGGCGAGGTTCTTCTCGAGCTTCGTCTTCGCGGTGATCGTCCGCGGGGTGGACTTCTTGAGGCCGGCCTCGGAGAGCAGCGCGGCCCGCTCCTTGGCCGGCAGATGGGCCAGCAGGATCTTGCCGCTCGACGTGGCGTGCAGGGGGGTCAGCTCGCCCACCCAGTTGTGCGCGGTGACGGCGCCCGGGCCGCGCACCTCGTAGAGGTTGATCGCGTACTGCTCCTGCATGACCGCGATGTTGACGGTCTCGCCGATCTCCTCGGCGAGCCGCTCGCAGACCGGGCGGCCCTGCTGCGTGATGTCGATGCGCCCCGTGACGGCGCCGGCCAGGCGTACGATGCCGAACCCGAGGCGGTACTTGCCACGCTCGCCCGCCTGCTCCACCAGACCGCGCGCCTCCAGGGCGCCGAGAAGCCGGAAGGCGGTGGACTTGTGAACATCGATCTCGGCCGCGACCTCACTGACGCCCGCTTCGCCGCGCTGCGCGAGGATCTCCAGGACGCTGATGGCGCGGTCCACCGACTGCACTCCGCCGGCCTGTGAATTCGACGTTTCTGGGTCAGTGCTGTAGTTGCTCACAGTGAAACTATACGCGTAGTAAACAACGCGCTTGCAAGTAACGGGACGGAAATCAACCCTCGCTAAGTTGCGTGGTTCGCAACCTGGTGCATATAGAGATACCGGTACTAGCATGCCTCGCGTATCTACGGCGCGAGCGAGACGAGGCACCATGGCTCCCTTGCAGTACGACTTCGTCATCGTCGGCGGCGGATCGGCCGGCAGCGCACTGGCGAACAGGCTCTCCGCGGACCCGGCGAACCGGGTGCTGGTACTGGAGGCCGGCCGGTCCGACTTCCCGTGGGACGTCTTCATCCACATGCCCGCGGCGCTGACCTACCCCATCGGCAGCCGGTTCTACGACTGGAAGTACGAGTCCGAGCCCGAACCCCACATGGGCGGCCGACGCGTCTACCATGCGCGCGGCAAGGTACTGGGCGGCTCCAGCAGCATCAACGGCATGATCTTCCAGCGCGGCAACCCCATGGACTACGAGCGCTGGGCGGCCGACCCCGGCATGGAGACCTGGGACTACGCGCACTGTCTGCCCTACTTCCGGCGGATGGAGAACTGCCTCGCGGCCGACCCGGACGACGAGTTCCGCGGCCACGACGGCCCCCTCGTCCTCGAACGCGGCCCCGCCACCAACCCGCTCTTCGGCGCCTTCCTCAAGGCCACGCAGGAGGCGGGCCACGCACCCACGGACGACGTCAACGGCTACCGGCAGGAAGGTTTCGCCAAGTTCGACCGCAATGTCCACCGCGGACGTCGGCTGTCGGCCTCGAAGGCGTACCTCAAGCCCGTGCGCAAGCGCCCCAACCTCACGGTCAAGACCCGCGCCCTGGTCACCCGCGTCCTCTTCGAGGGCAAGAAGGCCGTCGGCGTCGAGTACCAGCGGGGCAAGGGCGCGCTCCAGCAGGTCCGCGCCAAGGAGGTGATCCTCTGCGGCGGCGCGATCAACTCCCCGCAGCTGCTCCAGCTCTCCGGCGTCGGAAACGCCGAGGAACTGCGCGCCCTCGGCATCGACGTCGTCCACGACCTCCCCGGCGTCGGCGAGAACATGCAGGACCATCTGGAGGTGTACGTCCAGTACGCCTGCAAGCAGCCGGTCTCCATGCAGCCGTACATGGCGAGGTGGCGCGCCCCCTTCATCGGTCTGCAGTGGCTGTTCCGCAAGGGTCCGGCTGCCACGAACCACTTCGAGGCCGGCGGCTTCGCGCGCAGCAACGAGGACGTCGAGTACCCCAACCTGATGTTCCACTTCCTGCCCATCGCGGTCCGCTACGACGGCTCCTCCCCGGCCGGCGGCCACGGCTACCAGGTCCACGTGGGACCGATGTACTCCGACGCCATCGGCTCGGTGAAGATCAAGAGCAAGGACCCGCGCGAACACCCGGCGCTGCGCTTCAACTACCTCTCCACCGAGCAGGACCGCCGCGAGTGGGTCGAGGCGATCCGGGTGGCCCGCGACCTCCTCAACCAGCCCGCGATGGCCCCCTACAACGACGGCGAGGTCTCGCCCGGCCCGCAGGTCGCATCGGACGAGGAGATCCTCGCCTGGGTCGCCAAGGACGGCGAGACGGCCCTGCATCCCTCCTGCACCTGCAAGATGGGCCCCTCCGCCGACGAGATGGCCGTCGTCGACCCGACCAGCATGCGGGTGCACGGCGTGGAGGGCCTGCGCGTGGTGGACGCGTCCGTCATGCCGTACGTCACGAACGGCAACATCTACGCGCCGGTGATGATGGTCGCCGAGAAGGCCGCCGACCTGATCCTCGGCAAGGAACCGCTGCCCGCCTCCAAGGCCGTGTACTACCGCCACCGCGACGCCCAGAAGCAGGCCGGGTAGACCTTGGCCGGCCACGGGCTGAGGGCGCTGCTGGAGAGCGTGCGCTACGAGGTGCTGCCCGCCGGGGCGACCGAGGACAAGGTCCTCGCCCATGTCCCGCGCGAGGTCGTCGTCACCGTGACGGCGTCGCCGGTCAAGGGCCTGGAGCCGACCCTCGACCTCGCCGGCCGGCTCGCGGCGCACGGCTATCGCGTCGTCCCGCACGTGCCCGCGCGGCTGCTGCGGGACGACGCGCATCTGAAGGAGGTCGTCGACCGGCTCCGCGGGGCGGGCGTGGACGACGTCTTCGTCCCGGCGGGCGACGCGGACCCGCCCGCCGGGGCCTACGACGGGGCGCTGCCGGTGCTGCGCCGGCTGGGCGAGCTGGGCAGGCCCTTCGCGCACGTCGGCGTCACCGGCTACCCCGAGAGCCATCCCCTGATCCACGACGACGTCACGATCCAGGCGATGTGGGACAAGCGCGCGCACGCCACGAACATCGTCAGCAACCTGTGCTTCGACCCCCGGGTGCTGGGGGAGTGGATCGGCCGTATACGACGGCGGGACATCGCCCTGCCCCTGTATGTGGGCGTCGCCGGGCCCGTGCAGCGGGCGAAGCTGCTGTCGATGGCGACGAAGATCGGGGTCGGGGAGTCGACGCGCTTTCTCACGCGGCATCCGTCGTGGTTCCTGCGTTTCGCCGTGCCCGGCGGGTATGCGCCGGAGCGGCTGCTCTCGCGGACCGAGGGGGCCCTCACCGCGCCTTCGGCCGGGGTGGCGGGGCTGCACCTGTTCACGTTCAACCAGATCGCCGAGACGGAGCGGTGGCGGCGGGCCGTACTGGAGCGGATCGGCCGTTGAGGGGCCTCGTCCTCAAGCGCCGGACGGGCTCGACTCGCTCAACGGAAGACCACCGTGCGGTTGCCCTCCACCATCACGCGGCTCTCGCTGTGCCACTTCACCGCGTGGGCGAGCACCTGGGCCTCGACGTCCCGGCCGACGGTGACCAGCTCGCCGGGGTCGAGGGAGTGGTCCACCCGGACCACGTCCTGCTCGATGATCTGGCCCTCGTCGAGATCCGAGGTCACATAGTGCGCCGTCGCGCCGACGAGCTTGACCCCGCGGTCGTAGGCCTGGTCGTAGGGCTTCGCGCCCTTGAAGCTGGGGAGGAAGGAGTGGTGGATGTTGATGGCGTGACCCTCGAGCTGCTTGCACAGGTCGTCGGAGAGGATCTGCATGTAGCGGGCCAGCACCACCAGCTCGACGTCCAGCTCGCGCACCAGCTCCAGCAGCCGCGCCTCGGCCTCCGCCTTGGTGTCCCTGGTGACCGGGATGTGGTGGAAGGGGACGCCGTAGGTGTCGGCCAGCGCCTCGAAGTCGCGGTGATTGGAGACGATCGCGGGGATCTCGATGTTGAGGGAGCCCGTGCGCCGGCGGAACAGCAGGTCGTTCAGGCAGTGGCCGAACTTCGACACCATGATGAGCGTCCGGGTCGGGGTCGACGCGTCCCGCAGGGTCCAGGAGATGCCGTAGGCCTGGGCGACGGGTCCGAATCGGTAACGCAGATTTTCCAGATCGGCGTTTGGATCGGAAACGTCGAAGTGGACCCTCATGAAGAAACGGCCCTGGAGCCGGTCGTCGAACTGCTGGCTCTCCAGGATGTTGCCCGAGTTCCTCACAAGAAAGCCACTCACGGCGTGGACCAGTCCGGCGCTGTCGGGGCAGGAGAGGGTGAGGACGAACTCACGGCCAGGTTGCGGTCGAGGGGACATGCAGGCCTCCGCTGGTGCGTATTGCACAACATGGTGAGCGATACGCAACATGGTCGGCTCGGTGCCGTCTGAGGTCAAGGGCGGCAGGGCAAGTGCCCGCAAAGCCGAATCGTCATCGGTGAACCTCTTGACGTCGGTCTGGACATTCGCCAGGGTGTTCCACCACGAGCAATTGATTGCATGATGCGCAACGCATTTTCGGTTCAAGGGCTTTGAAGGGCTAGGCGCGTGGCAGACCTGTATGTAGACGGGAAATGGCGGGACGCGGTGGCCGGCGGGCGCCGGGAAATTCGATGTCCCGCTGATGGAACCCTCTCGGCCACCGTGTCCGAAGGCGCCCGCGCCGACGCCGAGGCCGCGATCGCCGCGGCCCGCCGCGCCTTCGACGAGGGCTTTTGGCCCCGCACCCCCGAACGCGAACGGGGCGCGCTGCTGCTGCGCACCGCCGACATCCTCGAGCGCGACGCCAAGGCGTTCGCCCGCGCCGAATCGCTGGACACCGGCAAGCGCCTGGTGGAGAGCGAGTACGACATCGCCGACGTCGTCTCCTGCTTCCGCTACTACGGCGGCATCGCGGGCACCGACGCCGGCCGGGTCATCGACACCGGCCGGGACGACGCCGTCAGCCGTGTCGTGTACGAGCCGATCGGCGTGTGCGGCCTCATCACCCCCTGGAACTACCCGCTGCTGCAGGCGTCCTGGAAGGTCGCGCCCGCTCTGCTGGCGGGCAACACGATCGTCCTCAAGCCCAGTGAGCTGACCCCCTCCACCTCGATCCTGCTGATGCGGGCGCTGGAGGAGGCCGGGCTGCCGGCGGGCGCCGCCAACCTCGTGCTGGGCGCCGGCCCCGAGGTGGGCGCACCGCTGTCCGAGGACCCGGCCGTCGACATGGTCTCCTTCACCGGCGGCCTCGAGACCGGTAAACGCATCATGGCCACCGCCGCGGCGGGCGTGAAAAAGGTGGCCCTGGAACTCGGCGGCAAGAACCCCAACGTCGTGTTCGCCGACGCCGACTTCGAGACGGCCGTGGACTTCGCTCTCACGGCCGTCTTCCTGCACTCCGGGCAGGTCTGCTCGGCCGGCGCCCGGCTGATCGTCGAGGACTCGCTGCACGACCGGTTCGTCGACGAGGTCGTGCGGCGCGCGCGGCGGATCCGGCTCGGCGGGCCCTTCGACGCCGACGCCGAGACCGGCGCGCTGATCTCCGCGGCGCACCGGGACAAGGTCGAGGCGTACGTGGCCGCCGGGCTCGCCGAGGGCGCCGTGCTGCGCTGCGGCGGCGCCCGCCCCGACGACCCGGCCCTGGCGGGCGGCCACTACTACCCGCCGACCGTCCTCGACGAGTGCCGGCAGGACATGCGCGTCGTGCACGAGGAGTCCTTCGGGCCGGTGCTCACCGTGGAGCGCTTCACCGACGAGGACGACGCCGTACGCATCGCCAACGACACCGAGTACGGACTCGCCGGAGCCGTCTGGACGCAGGACGCCGGCAAGGCCCAGCGGGTCGCCGGGCGGCTGCGCCACGGCACGGTGTGGATCAACGACTACCACCCCTATGTGCCGCAGGCGGAATGGGGTGGCTTCGGGCACTCGGGCGTGGGCCGGGAGCTGGGACCGACCGGCCTGGCGGAGTACCGAGAGCCCAAACACATCTGGCAGAACATCCAACCCCGGCCGCAGCGCTGGTTCCGCGGCTGAACGCCGAAAAGAGGTCGATCGTGACCCCAACACAGACCGAGGTCCCCCAGCGGCGCGGTACGCCACGGGACTCGGACTCCACCCCGGTCATCTCCGTGCGCAACCTGTGGAAGGTGTTCGGGCCGAAGGCCGACCGGGTCCCGGACTCCACGGAGCTGTGCGGCCTCACCCGCCGCGAGCTCATGGACCGCACCGGCTGCACCGCCGCCGTGCGCGATGTGAACTTCGAGGTCGCGCCCGGCGAGGTCTTCGTCGTGATGGGCCTGTCCGGTTCGGGCAAGTCCACGCTGGTGCGCTGTCTGACCCGGCTGATCGAGCCGACCTCCGGCGAGGTCGTCTTCGAGGGCAAGGACATCCTCGACGCCGACGACAGGAGCCTGCGCGATCTGCGGCGCCGCAAGTTCTCCATGGTCTTCCAGCACTTCGGTCTGCTGCCCCACCGCCGCGTCGTCGACAACGTGGCGTTCGGGCTGGAGATCCGGGGCATGGGCAGGGGCGAGCGCGTCCGGCGGGCCCAGGAGGTCGTCGAACTGGTGGGCCTCGCCGGGTACGAGAACTCCTACCCCGACCAGCTCTCCGGCGGCATGCAGCAGCGCGTGGGCCTGGCCCGGGCGCTGGCCGGCGACCCGGACGTGCTCTTCTTCGACGAGCCGTTCTCGGCGCTCGACCCGCTCATCCGCCGTGACATGCAGAACGAGGTCATCCGACTGCACCACGAGGTCGGCAAGACGATGGTGTTCATCACCCACGACCTCTCCGAGGCGCTCAAGCTGGGCGACCGCATCCTCATCATGCGCGACGGCAAGATGGTCCAGTGCGGCACCGGCGACGAGCTGGTCGGCGCCCCGGCCGACGACTACGTCCGCGAGTTCGTCAAGGACGTGCCGCGCGGCGATGTGCTGACCCTGCGCTGGATCATGCGCCCGCCGGCGGACGGCGACACCCTCGACGGCCCCGAGCTGGGCCCGGACGTCGTGGTGCGCGAGGCCACCCGGGCGGTGCTCGCGGCCGACCGGCCGGTCAAGGTCGTCGAGAACGGCAAGCTGCTCGGCATCGTCGGCGACGAGGAGATCCTCGCGGTCGTCGCCGGGCAGGAAGGCGACATGTGATGACCGTCGTCATGGAGAAACCGGAGCAGACGGAGCCGGTGGCGAAACCCGCCCCCGTCGCGGGCGCACGCAGGATCAGCCGCTCCATGGTGGTGGGCGCGATCCTGCTCGGCTGGCTGCTGCTGTTCGCCGTGCTGCGCGGCAAACAGACCCTCACCCTGGCCGCGGCCGACCTGACCGATCTGCACCGGTGGTTCAACGACGTCAACGACTCGATCGGCGCGAACCGCAACTCCAACCCGCTCTTCCTCTACTTCTTCAACGAGATCCGCCTGGTCATCGACAACCTGGTGACCTTCGTCCAGGGGCTGATCTCGCAGCCGACCGGCGACCGTCCGCTCCCGCAGATCGGCTGGCTGGGCGTCGTCGGCATCGCCGGCTATGTCTCCTGGGCCGTGGGCAACTGGCGGGTCGCGCTGCTCGCGGTGGCCGGGTTCACCTTCTTCGGGCTGCAGGGCCTGTGGCAGGAGAGCATGGACACCCTCGCGCTCACCCTGTCCGCGGTCTTCGTGGCGCTGCTGTTCGCGATCCCGCTGGGCGTGTGGGCGGGGCTGTCCGACCGGTTCAACCGGGTCATGACGCCCTTCCTGGACTTCATGCAGACGATGCCCACCTTCGTCTATCTGGCGCCGCTGACCCTGTTCTTCCTCATCGGCGGGGCCTCCGCGACGATCGCCACGGTCATCTACGCCACGCCCCCGGCGATCCGCATCACCGCGCACGCCATCCGCTCGGTGCCGCAGACCACCGTCGAGGCGGCCGACTCGCTGGGCGCGACCCGCTGGCAGGGACTGCTGAAGGTGCTGCTGCCGATGTCCAAGCGGACCGTCGTGATGGGCGTCAACCAGTCGATCATGGCCGCCCTGGCCATGGTGACCATCGCGGCCCTGATCGACGCGCCCGGCCTCGGCAAGACCGTCGTGCAGGCGCTGCAGTCGCTCGACGTCGGCACCGCCTTCAACGCGGGCCTGTCCATCGTCGTCATGGCCATCGTGCTCGACCGGGTCACGACCGCGGCCAGCGGCCGGGCGGAGGCGGCCCGCGCCTCGAAGAACCGGTTCCTCGCCTGGCGGCGGCCGCTGCTGGGCGCGGGCGCGGTCGTCACCCTGGTCCTGGTCTATCTGTCCAACACCTACCTGTGGGCGGCGGAGTTCCCCGGCGAGGGCGGCCTCGGCAGCTCCATCGCGAGCGCGGCCGACTCCACCACGACCTGGGTGCAGGACAACCTCTCGGGGCTCACCAACGCCGTCCGCGACGCCGTCACCAACGGTCTGCTCAACCCGTTCCAGACACTGCTCACCGACTCCCCGTGGTGGCTGGTCGGCGCGGTGCTGATCGGGCTCGGCGCGGTGCTGGGCGGCTGGCGGGCCGGCGTCACCACGGCCGTGTGCGTGGGCCTGCTCGTCGGCACCGGCGTGTGGTCGGACGCCATGACGACGATGGCGTCGACCCTGGTCGCCACGGTCATCGTGATGCTGTTCGGCATGGTCTTCGGCGTGTGGATGGGACGCAGCGCACTGGTGGACCGGGTGCTGCGCCCCACCCTGGACGCGGCCCAGGTCATGCCGCCGTTCGTCTATCTCGTGCCGTTCCTCGCGCTGTTCGGCGCGACCCGCTTCACGGCGATCGTCGCCGCGGTCGTCTACGCGGCTCCCGTCGCGATCAAGATCATCGCGGACGGGGTGCGCACCGTGCCCGCGACCACCGTGGAGGCGGCCACCTCCGCCGGGTGCAACACCTGGCAGATCATCACCAAGGTCCAGCTGCCGATGGCACGCAGCGCCCTGACTCTCGCGACCAACCAGGGCCTGATCTACGTGCTGTCGATGGTTGTGGTGGGCGGCCTGGTAGGCGCGGGCGCCCTCGGCTACGACGTCGTGGCCGGCTTCTCGCAGGGGCAGCTGTACGGGAAGGGGCTCGCCGCGGGGCTGGCCATCGTCCTTCTCGGAGTCATGTTCGACCGGATCACTCAGGCAGCGGCGCGGCGTGTCGGCGCGTAAGGAGCTACGGACCATGGCAAGGCAAGCGAAAAAGTGGAGAGTCGGCGCGGCCGGCATGGCCGTTCTGGGGCTCACCCTGACCGCCTGCGGCGGTGCGAAGGTCGGCGACAGCAACTCCTCGGGGTCCGACAGCTCGGGCAGCTCCGCCCAGTGCGGCGCCTTCAACCTCGCGGTCAACCCGTGGGTGGGCTACGAGGCGGACGCGGCGGTCGTCGCGTACGTCGCGGAGAACGACCTCGGCTGCAAGGTCACCAAGAAGGACCTGAAGGAGGAGATCGCCTGGCAGGGCTTCGGGACGGGCGAGGTGGACGCCGTCCTGGAGAACTGGGGCCACGATGATCTGAAGAAGAAGTACATCGAGGGGCAGAAGACGGCCGTGGCGGCCGGCTCCACCGGCAACAAGGGCATCATCGGCTGGTACGTGCCGCCGTGGCTGGCGAAGGCCCACCCCGACATCACCGACTGGAAGAACCTCGACAAGTACGCGGCGAAGTTCAAGACCTCGGAGTCGGGCGGCAAGGGCCAACTGCTCGACGGGGACCCGTCGTACGTCACCAACGACGAAGCCCTGGTGAAGAACCTGAAGCTGGACTTCAAGGTGGTGTACGCGGGCAGCGAGACCGCGCTCATCCAGGCCTACCGCAAGGCCGAGAAGAACAAGGAATGGGTGATCGGCTACTTCTACGAGCCGCAGTGGTTCCTCTCCGAGGTGCCTTTGGTGAAGGTGAACCTGCCCGCGTACACGGCCGGCTGCGACGCCGACGCCGAGAAGATCGCGTGCGACTACCCCGTGTACGACCTGGACAAGATCGTCAGTGCGAAGTTCGCCAAGTCGGGCAGCCCGGCCTATGACCTGGTGAAGAACTTCAACTGGACCAACGACGACCAGAACGTCGTGGCGAAGTACATCGCCGTGGACAAGATGACCCCCGAGGCGGCGGCGAAGAAGTGGGTCGACGCCAACCGTGCCAAGGTGGACGCCTGGATCAAGTAGGCCCGTCACGGATGCCCGGTGGGCGGTGCGCACGGTGCGCACCGCCCACCGGGCATCGCCGTTTCCAGAGTCCCTTTTCGGGGCCGTCCGCCGACGTCACGGGCCCTCTTGACACCCACCTGCACGACGGGCACATTGAGTTGCGCAACCTGAATCACGTTGCGTAGAGAGCAACTGAACCGGAGGTGCGGCGATGGCGGGACCCCGAGTGGTCATCATCGGAGCGGGCGTCGTTGGAGCGGCACTCGCGGACGAGATCTCCGCACGAGGCTGGACCGATGTGACCGTGGTCGACCAGGGCCCGCTGCCCGCCACCGGGGGCTCCAGCTCGCACGCCCCGGGGCTGGTCTTCCAGACCAACTCCTCCAAGACCATGACCGAACTGGCCCGCTACACCGTCGAGAAGTTCTGCTCCCTCGACGTCGACGGCAAGCCCTGCTTCCTCCAGGTCGGCGGCCTCGAGGTCGCGACCACCCCCGAGCGCCTGACCGAACTCCGCCGACGCCACGGCTGGATCACCGCCTGGGGCGTCGAGGCCCGCCTCCTGACCGCCGAGGAATGCGTCGAGCAGCACCCGCTGGTCAACCCGGACCGGGTCCTCGGCGGCCTCCTGGTGCCCACCGACGGCCTCGCCAAGGCCGTCCTCGCCGTCGAGGCGCAGATCCGCCGCGCCACCGAGCGCGGCGTCACCTTCCTGGCCCGCCACGAGGTCCTCGACGTGACCCGGGCCCACGGCGAGGTGACCGGCGTTCGCACCGACCAGGGCGAGCTCCCCGCCGACATCGTCGTGTGCTGCGCCGGCATCTGGGGCCAGAAGATCGCCCGCATGGTCGGCATGAACCTGCCGCTCACGCCGCTCGCCCACCAACTCGCCTGGACCGGCCCGGTACCCGCGCTCGCGGGCCAGACGGAAGAAGCGGTCCGGCCGATCCTGCGCCACCAGGACGCCGACCTCTACTACCGCGACCGCTTCGACGCCATCGGCATCGGCTACTACGGCCACCGCCCGATGCCCGTCTCCGTCGACGACATCCTCTCCGTGGACGAGGCCGAAGCGATGCCCTCGGTCCTGAAGTTCACCGAGGAGGACTTCGAGGACGCCTGGACCGAGACGCGGTCCCTGCTTCCCGCCACCCAGGAGGCCAAGGTCGAGGAAGGCATCAACGGCCTGTTCTCCTTCACCACCGACAACTTCCCGCTCCTCGGCGAGTCCCCGGACGTCAAGGGCTTCTGGGTCGCCGAGGCCGTCTGGGTCACCCACTCCGCGGGCGTCGGACGGGCCATGGCCGAATGGCTGGTCGACGGCCACTGCTCCTCCTTCGACCTGCACGAATGCGATGTCAACCGCTTCGAGCCGCACCAGCTGTCCCCGGAGTACGTCCTGGCCCGCGACTGCCGGAACTTCGAGGAGGTCTACGACATCCTCCACCCGCTCCAGCCCTCCGGTGCCCCGCGCCCGATCCGCACCAGCCCCTTCCACCCCCGCCAGCAGGAGCTGGGCGCCTTCTTCCTGGAGGCGAACGGCTGGGAGCGCCCGCAGTGGTACGAGGCCAACGCGAGCCTGGTGGAAGGCCGTTCGATCCCGACCCCCGACGACTGGGCGGCGCGGTACTGGTCGCCCATCGTCGGCGCCGAGGCACAGGCCACCCGCGAGACCGTCGCGCTGTACGACATGACCGCCCTCAAGCGCATCGAGGTGGCCGGCCCCGGGGCCGCCGCCTTCCTGGAGCGCCTGTGCACCGGCAAGATCGCCAAGTCCGTCGGCTCGGTGACGTACACCCTGCTCCTGGACCACGACGGCGGCATCCGCAGCGACGTCACCATCGCCCGGCTGGCCCGCGACCTCTTCCAGGTCGGCGCCAACGGCAACCTCGACCTCGACCGGTTCACCCGCCACCTCCCCGCCGACGGCACCGTCCAGGTCCGCGACATCACCCCCGGCACCTGCTGCATCGGCCTGTGGGGCCCGCTCGCCCGCAAGGTCCTCCAGCCCCTGACCGACGAGGACTTCTCCAACGACGGCCTCAAGTATTTCCGCGCCAAGCGCGCCTACATCGGCTCGGTCCCCGTCACCGCGATGCGGCTGTCCTACGTCGGCGAACTCGGCTGGGAGCTGTACACCACCGCCGACCAGGGACTGAAACTGTGGGACACCCTCTGGCGGGCGGCACAGCCCCTCGGCGGCGTCATCGCCGGCCGTGGCGCCTTCAACAGCCTCCGCCTGGAGAAGGGCTACCGCTCCTTCGGTACCGACATGACCTATGAGCACGACCCCTACGAGGCCGGCGTCGGCTTCGCCGTCAAGGCCGACAAGGACGACTTCGTCGGCAAGGCCGCACTGGAACGGCGGGCGGCCGACGTCCGGCGCAAGCTCACCTGCCTCACCATCGACGACCCGCGGTCGGTCGTCATGGGCAAGGAGCCGGTCTACGACGGCGAGCGCGCCGTCGGCTACGTCACCAGCGCCGCCTACGGCTACACCATCGGCAAGGGGATCGCCTACGCATGGCTCCCGGCCGAACTGACCACCCCTGGAACGACCCTGCACATCGGCTACTTCGACCGGCGCATCGAGGCCGTCGTCGCCGAGGAGCCCCTGTTCGACCCGACGATGTCCCGTCTCCGTGGCTGAGGAGTACCGCACGTGACGGCACACATCCTCGACGGCAAGGCGACCGCCGCCGAGATCCGTCGTGAACTCGCCGACCGCGTGGCCAAGTTGACGGTCGGCGGCGCCCGCCCGCCCGGCCTCGGCACGGTGCTGGTCGGCGACGACCCGGGCAGCCGGGCCCACGTCGCCGGCAAACACCGCGACTGCTCCCGCTGCCCCGCCACCTGGACGCGGGCGCCGTGCGCCGCCGGCTCGGCCGGGCTGATCACCAAAAACATGCTGCGCCCCGGCGTGGCCGTCCTGGACGTCGGCATCACCCGCGACGACCAGGGCCGCCTGGTCGGCGATGTGCACCCGGACGCCGCCCAGGTCGCCGGATGGATCGCGCCGATGCCCGGAGGAGTGGGACCCATGACACGGGCCATGCTGCTCGCCAACGTCGTCGAGGCCGCCGAGAGGAACGCGAACACCGTATGAACCTGTCCCCTGCGACGCACGGAGACCCCCGATGAGCCCCCGCACCCCCGGCGCCGAGCTCCCCGAGCACCCCGACTGGCTGTGGCGCACGCCCGAGCCGAAGCGCGGCTACGACGTCATCGTCGTGGGCGGCGGCGGCCACGGCCTGGCCACCGCCCACTACCTGGCCAGGAACCACGGCATCACCAACGTCGCCGTGCTGGAGAAGGGCTGGCTCGCGGGCGGCAACATGGCCCGCAACACCACGATCATCCGCTCCAACTACCTGTGGGACGAGAGCGCCGGCATCTACGAGCACTCGCTCAAGCTGTGGGAGGGACTGGCGGAGGAACTCGACTACCCGATCCTCTTCTCCCAGCGCGGCGTGCTCAACCTGGCCCACAGCCTCCAGGACGTCCGCGACAGCGTGCGCCGCGTGGAGGCCAACCGCCTCAACGGCGTCGACGCGGAGTGGCTGGACGCCGAGCAGGTCGAAGAGGTCTGCCCGATCGTCAACATCTCACCCGACGTCCGCTACCCGGTCCTGGGCGGCACCTACCAGCCGCGCGCCGGCATCGCCAAGCACGACCACGTGGCCTGGGGCCTGGCCCGCTCCGCGGACGCCGCCGGCATCGACATCATCCAGAACTGCGAGGTCACGGGCCTGGATGTGGTGGGCGGCCGGGTGGTCGGAGTCCAGACCACCCTGGGCCCCATCGCGGCGGGCAAGGTCGCGCTCTGCTCGGCCGGTCACACCTCGGTCCTCGCCGCCATGGCCGGCATCGAACTCCCGCTGCAGAGCCACCCGTTGCAGGCTCTGGTCTCCGAACTGCTGGAGCCCGTGCACCCGACGGTCGTCATGTCCAACGCCGTCCATGTGTACGTCAGCCAGGCGCACAAGGGCGAGCTGGTGATGGGCGCGGGCATCGACTCGTACAACTCGTACACCCAGCGGGGCGCCTTCCACATCATCGAGGAACAGATGTCGGCTGCCCTGGAGCTGTTCCCGGTCTTCGCGCGCGCCCATGTGCTGCGCACCTGGGGCGGCATCGTCGACGTCACCCCCGACGCCTCGCCCATCGTCGGCCTCTCGCCGGTCGACAACCTCTACCTCAACTGCGGCTGGGGCACCGGCGGGTTCAAGGCCACCCCCGGCGTCGGCTGGGTCTACGCCCACACCATCGCCCACGACACGCCGCACCACCTCAACGCCCCCTTCTCGCTCGACCGTTTCACCACCGGCGCGCTCGTCGACGAGCACGGCGCGGCCGCGGTGGCCCACTAGTCCACCAGGGAGTCGGAACCATGCTGCTCATCCCCTGCCCCTGGTGCGGGCCCCGCGACGAGGCCGAGTTCCACTACGGCGGCCAGGCCCACGTGGCCTATCCGCAGGACCCGGTGTCCCTCACCGACGAGGAGTGGGCCCGCTACCTGTTCTTCCGCGACAACCCGAAGGGCCCGTTCGCCGAACGCTGGACCCACGCGGCAGGCTGCCGCCGCTGGTTCAACGCGGTACGCGACACGTCGACGAACGAGATCCTGACGGTGTATCGGACGGGAGAGGCGCGCCCGGCGACGGTGGAGCCCCAGCGGGTCACTTCTCAGCCGCGTCCGGCATCACCAGCCCGTGCGGCGTTTGAGGACGAGGCCCCTTCAGGGCCGATCGGGGGCCCGAGGGCAGAGCCCCCAGCCCGGCTCGACAGCCAACCGAACCGCCTGGCCACGGGCGGCCGAATCGACCGCACCGACCAGCTGACGTTCACCTTCGACGGCACCGAATACCAGGGCTACCGAGGCGACACCCTCGCCTCCGCCCTTCTCGCCAACGGCGTCATCCAGGCCGGCACCAGCATCAAGCTCGGCCGCCCGCGCGGCATCTTCTCGGCCGGCGTCGAAGAGCCCAACGCGGTCGTCCAGATCGAGGCCCCCTTCCCCGAGCCGATGCTCCCCGCGACCACGGTCGAGCTGTACGACGGCCTGGTCGCGAGCAGCCTCCCCGGCCAGGGCCGCCTGGCCACCGAACCCGACCCCGCCCGCTACGACGCCGTCCACGCCCACTGCGACCTGCTGATCGTCGGCGCGGGCCCGGCAGGCCTCGCCGCCGCCGCGGCCGCCGTGCGGAGCGGCGCCCGCGTCATCCTCGCCGACGACCAGCCGGAACCCGGCGGCAGCCTGCTCGGCACGGCCGAACACCTCGACTGGGCGGGTCAGGTCGCCGGACAGCTCGAAGCGGCCCCCGAGGTACGCGTCCTGCGCCGCACGACCGTGTTCGGCCACTACGACGACAACCACCTCCTCGCCGTCGAACGCCGTACCAACCACCTCGGCGCGGCGGCCCCCGCGAACGTCTCCCGCGAACGCGTCTGGCGCATCCGCGCCCGCCGCGTGGTCCTCGCCACCGGTGCCCATGAACGCTCCCTCGCCTTCGCGGACAACGACCGCCCCGGCGTGATGCTGGCCGCCTCGGCCCGTGCCTACCTCAACCGCCACGGCGTCCTGCCCGGCCGTCGCGCGGTCGTCTTCACCACCAACGACAGCGCCTACGCCGCCGCGCTCGACCTCGACGCGGCAGGCCTGGACGTCACGGCGATCGTCGACACCCGCGCAGAAGCCGGCGAGTGGGCGCAGCGCGCCCGGCAGGCGGGCATCGAGGTGCTGACCGGGCACGCCGTCACCGGCACACAGGGCGATGCGCGGCTCACCGCCGTCACCGTCGCCCCGTTCGGGGAGCCCGGCGGGCAGCGGGAGTCCACCGGGCAGCGGGAGTTCGCCGCCGACCTGCTGCTGGTCTCCGGCGGCTGGAACCCGGTGGCGCACCTGTTCAGCCAGGCGGGCGGCAAGCTGCGCCACGACGAGACGCTGGGCTCCTTCGTGCCCGACACCTGCCGGCAGGCGGTCGAGGTCGCGGGCGGCGCGAACGGCGTCCTCGACCTGCCCGCCGTCCTCGCCGAGGGCGCCGCCGCCGGCGCCCGCGCCGTCGAGGCCGAGGGCTACCCGGCGGCCGCGCCCCGGCTGCCCGCCACCGAACCCCAGCCCCAGCCGACGGCGCCCCAGCACGTGTACGTCGTCCCCGGCGCCCCGGGCGCCCCCCGCTTCGTCGACCTCCAACGGGACGTCGTCGTCGACGACCTGGTCCGGGCGACCGGCGCGGGAATGCGCTCGGTCGAGCACACCAAGCGGTACACCACCGCCGGCACCGCCAACGACCAGGGCAAGACCTCCGGCGTCCTGGCGAGCGGCGTCGTCGCCGAACTGCTCGGCGTGGACGTCTCGGCGCTCGGCACCACCACCTTCCGCCCGCCCTACACGCCGGTCTCCTTCGCGACGCTCGCCGGCCGGGACCGCGGCGCGCTGCACGACCCGATCCGGACCACCGCCGTCCACGAGTGGCATGTCGCGCACGGCGCGCTCTTCGAGAACGTCGGCCAGTGGAAGCGGCCCTGGTACTACCCGCGAGGCGGCGAGGACATGGAGAGCGCCGTGCTGCGCGAGTGCGCCGCCGCCCGCGAGACCGTCGCCTTCATGGACGCCTCCACCCTCGGCAAGATCGACGTCCAGGGCCCCGACGCCGCCGCCTTCCTCGACCTGCTCTACACCAACATGATGAGCACCCTGAAGGTCGGCATGATCCGCTACGGCGTCATGAGCCGCCTGGACGGCATGATCTTCGACGACGGCACCGTCATCCGCCTCGCCCAGGACCGTTTCCTGGTCACCACCACGACCGGCAACGCGGCGGCCGTGCTGGACTGGATGGAGGAGTGGCTGCAGACCGAGTGGCCCGACCTCCGCGTCCACTGCACCTCCGTGACCGAGCAGTGGGCCACCGTCGCCCTGGTCGGCCCGAAGTCCCGCGCGGTCCTCGGCGCGCTCGCGCCCGAACTGGCCGTCTCCAACGAGGACTTCCCGTTCATGGCCTGGCGGGAGACGACCGTCGCCGGCCTCGACGCGCGCGTCTGCCGGATCAGCTTCTCCGGCGAACTCGCCTACGAGATCAATGTGTCGCCGTGGGAGGCCCTCGCCCTGTGGGAGGCGCTCCACGAGGCCGGCGCCCCGTACGGCATCACCCCGTACGGGACGGAGACCATGCACGTCCTGCGCGCCGAGAAGGGCTACCCGATCATCGGCCAGGACACGGACGGCACGGTCACTCCGCAGGACCTCGGCATGGGGTGGGCGGTCTCGAAGAAGAAGCCCGACTTCATCGGCAAGCGCTCCTACGCCCGCGCCGACGCCGTCCGCCCCGACCGCAAGCACCTGGTCGGCCTGCTCCCGGAGGACCCGAGCGCCTTCCTCCCCGAGGGCACCCACCTGGTCGCCGACAGCGTGCTGCCCGCCCCGCCCGTCCCGATGCTCGGCCATGTCACCTCCAGCTACCGCAGCGCCGCCCTCGGCCGGACCTTCGCGCTCGCCCTGATCAAGGGCGGCCGGGACCGCATCGGCGAGCGGCTGTACGCCCCCGTGGGCGACCGGCTGGTTCCGGTGACGGTCGCAAGCCCCGTCCTCTACGACCCCGAGGGAGCCCGCCGCGATGGCTGACACCGCACTCACCGCCCCGCCCCGCAGCCCCCTGTCGCACGCCGCGGGCCGCCTGGCCGCCGCCACCCGCACCTCCGGCGGCGCGATCCGACTGGCCGAACTCCCCTTCCTGGCCCAGCTGAATCTGCGTCTCGACGCCAAGGGGGCGGCCGCGGACGCCGTCGGCCTCGCTCTGGACCTCCCCCTGCCCCTCGAACCCAACTCCGTAGTCCACGCAGGGGAATTGACCGTGCTGTGGCTCGGCCCCGACGAATGGCTGCTGACGGGCCGGCCGGGCACCCAACGGGACCTGGAGAGGCGGATCCGGGAGGCCGCCGGAGCCGAACCGGTGTCCGTCACCGACGTCTCCGCCCAGCGCACCACCCTGCTCGTCACCGGCCCCCGCGCCCGCGACCTGCTGGCCCACGGCTGCCCGCTGGACCTGCACCCGCGCGCCTTCGGAGCCGGCCGCTGCGCCCAGACGACGCTGGGCCGCACCCAGATCGTCCTGGTCGCCCGGGACGAACCCCGGGCCGGATTCTGGGTACTGGTCCGCTCCTCCTTCGCCGGCTATCTGACGGACTGGCTGCTCGACGCGGCGACCGAATACCTCTGACGGCATACCTCTGACGACATGCCTCTGACGACATGCCTGTGACGGCGTACCTCTGACGACGAGGATCCCCATCGCCGTCCCGACTCGTCGATACCATTGCGGGACAGGCGAGTTGGGGGAGTCCGGCGTGGAACCGTTGATGGGCATGGTCGTCTCGGCTGTCGGCACGGTCGCTTCGGGCGCTCTTTCCGGAGCGGGCGGCGAGATGGGCCGACGGACCTCCGAGAAGCTCTTCGACCTGCTGAGGCGTGGCCGTACCGGAGACGGGGAGAGGGATCTGGACCCCGGGGCCGGACGGGGAGGCCCGGCCCTGCCCACTCTGCCGGTCACCGAGCGCGAGCGGACGGCGGCCGCGTTACGGCTGACGGAACTCGCCGACAGCTCGCCCGAGTTCGCCCGCGAGGTGACGGAGTGGGCGCGCGAGGCCTCCTGGCTGGCGCCGCGGGCCGTGTCCGCCGTGGCGCACGACGCCTCCCGGCCACGGATGCTGCCGCCCACGACGGCGGTGTTCACCGACCGCACCGATGTGCTCGCGTGGATCACGGCGCTGCTGGACGAGGGGGACCGCCCGCCCGGTGCGCCGGTGATCGCCGCTCTCACCGGACCCGGTGGCATCGGCAAGACCGCCGCCGCCGTCCACTGCGCGTTCGAACTGGGCGAGCGGTTTCCCGACGGCGCCCTGTACGTGGACCTCGAAGGCGCGTCGGCCGCCACCGCTCTCGCACCCTCCGAAGCGCTCGCCCGGTTCCTCGAACGACTCGGGGTACCACCCGCCGCCGTGCCGGGCGACGAAGCGCGGCAGCGCGATCTGTACCGGGACTGCACAGCCGACCGGCGCATGATCGTCGTCCTGGACAACGCCCACGACGACGCCCAGGTCATTCCGTTGCTCCCCGCCTCGCCGGGGTGTCTCGTCCTGGTGACGAGCCGACACCGGCCGGGGCGGCTGGTCGCCGGTCACGGGGCCCGGCCGTTCCCCCTCGGGCCGCTGTCGGTCGAGGATTCCGTCAGCCTGATCAGACGGGTCGTCGGAGACGACCGCCCGCCCGCCCCGGACGCGATCGTGCGGGCCGTGGTGGACGGCACGGGCGGGATTCCCCTCGCGGTGTGCACCACGGGCGCCGGCCTCGCCGTCCGGGAGCAGCTGACCTGGGAGCGCGTCGCGCAGCAGCTGTCCGACCGGATCCACGGTCACGACCAGGAAGGCCCCGCCGTGCCACAAGGAAGCCCCGACGCCTACGGAGCCCCGGCCGATCCCGTCCGTCTCGCCCAGGACGTCTCCTACCGCGAACTGACGCCCGCCTGCGCCTCCCTCTACCGCGCGATCGCGGTGTGGGCGTGGCCGACCGTGACCGTCGGATCCGCCGCGCGGGCCGCCGACGTCGCGGAGGCCGAAGCCCACGCGCTCCTCGAACAACTGGCCCGCGTGCACCTGCTGGAGGAGGTCGGCGAGGAGCGCTACCGCTTCCACGACCTGACCCGGGCGCACGCCCGTGAACTCGCGGTCACCGAGGACGGCCACGGCCGCATGGCTGCCGCGGTCCGCCGGGTCGCGGTCGCACAGCTGCGCTTCGCGGCGGGCGCGGACTTCCGCGTCATGCCGCTGCGCTGGCGGCTCGGCCCGGCCTACCAGGGGCTCGCCCTCCCGGAACACCGCGACCCGGCGGACGGCAGACGCGCGCTGGCGGAACTGCGTGGCGAACGGGAGAACCTCGCGGCCGTCGTCCGGGCCGCCGCGCACCACGGCTTCGACGACCTCGTCTGGCAGCTGTGCGAGGCCATGTGGGGCCTGCACCTGCTGCTCGGCTTCCACGCCCAGTGGATCGACACGCACCTGCTCGGAGTCGAAGCCGCCCGGCGCGGCGCGGCAGAGTTCGGCGATCCGCGCGCCGTGGGCCGCATGTGGACGCAACTCGCCTTCGGCTACCTGGGACTCGGCCAGGCGGTCGAGGCCGAGTCCGCCCTCGTGCAGGCCCGCGCGGCGGAGCAGGCCTGCGGCCACCGCCGAGGGGAGGCGACCGCTGTCGAGGCGCTGGGGCTGCTGCGCCTGAGGCAGTGGGAGTTCGAGCGGGCCCAGCGGTGTTTCGAGGCGGCGCAGGACATCCTGGGCGGTATCGGCCGGGGTGAGGACGGCTGGGAGGACGTGCCCCGGGCCACCGCCCTGTTGGCGCACCACATCGGCCGCGCCCAGACCAAGCAGGGGCATTTCCCCGCCGCCGTCGCCCGGTTGAACGACGCCCTCGCGCGGTTCCGTGCCCTGCCGGGCGGCGACTCCTACAACGAGGGCCGTGTGTATATGAGTCTGGGCGACGCGCACCTGGACGCGGGAGACGCCGAGCTCGCGCGGGTGTGCCTGGACGCGGCCGTCAAGGCCATGACCGAGGCGGGCGCGGGGCTGCGCCTCGCCGACGCCGTCATGGCGAGGGCCGAGTGCCATCGCGTCCTGGACCGCCCGGCTCAGGAAGCGGAGGATCTGCGCACCGCCGCCGCGTGCTTCGAGGAGAACGGCGACGACGCCGGCCTCGCCCGGGTGCGGGCGCGACTGGCCGAAGCGCAGGCGTGAGGGCCCGGCTCAGGGTGCGGACGGCGCGAGCGGCTCGACGGCGACGCGGTGCACCGCGTCGCCCGTGCGCACGGTGATCTCGCGGCCCGCCGACGCCAGGGAACTGCCGCTCGCCAGCCAGGCGTAGAGCGCGGAGGCGTAGACGGCCGGATCGCACAGGTCGGGCCGCCCGTCGGGGTCCGCGGCGGCGGCCAGCCGCAGGAGATGCCCCTCGCGGGTGCGGACGACACACCGGTCCGGCCCGTCGACATAGGCGGCCAGCCCGCAGTACGGGTAGCGGTCGAGCGCCTCCGCCGCCCAGACGGCCGGCGGGCCCAGCCGCGGATCGTCCCCGCCCCCATGCCGTACGACGACGTCGGCGACGCGCAGCCGGCCGGCCTCCCGGGTCTCCTCGTCGACCACCGTGTGCGCGGTGTCGGCCTGCACCGCCGGGTCGTCCGGGGGGTCGGGCTCGTCCCCGGCGACGGCGTACCGGACGACGGAGAGCTCCGGCGGATCCGTGCCGATCAGCCGGGCGAGAACCCGGATCGGGGCGGTGATGCGGGCGGGCCGGTACGGCGGCAGCGGCAGCAGGTCGAGCAGCGCCGGGTGGTCTTCGGGCTCCGGGAGGTCCATGAGGCCGTAGAACATGCGGCGCAGGAGGACGGCCGACTCTCCCGGCGACGAACTGGTCTGCTCCGCCAGCTCCTTGTACCGGCCCGGTTCGTGCGAGGCGATCGCGCGGTCGATCTGTGCGCGCAGGCTGCCGCGGCGGAGGAGCCGGGGGGCCGTACGGCCGAGGGCGGCCACCGGGGAGAGCGGGTCGAGGTCCTCCTGGGGAAACGCACCGAGGAGGACGGGGATGCCGATGGCCGCCGCGTAGTAGGTGACGCTGGAGTGGTCCCCGAGGACGCAGTCGGCCGCTATCAGGGCCTGTCGCCATCCTTCGAGCGGTGGAATCGCCTCCAGACCGGCTCGCCGCGCATGGTCCAGCCAGGCACGGACCTGTCCGGGGCCGTGGCCGTACCAGATGTTCGGATGCAGGACGGCGGTCGTGCGGTACTCGTCGGCGGGCAGCTCCGCCGCCAGACGTGACAGCAGCCAGGGCAGCAGATCATCCGTGTCGTGCTCGCCGGCTCCGCCGAAGAGGGAGCGCGGCGCCCAGGTCGAGCTGACGACGATCAGCCGCCGGCCGGGTCCCACGCCCAAGGCGCGGCGGAGGCGGTCGCGTTGGGGGAGTGCGGCGAGGATGCGGTCGTAGCACGGGTCCCCGGCGAGCACCGCGGTGGGCGCCGCCTCCGGACAGGCCGCGCGCAGCCTGTCCAGCTGTTCCGGATGCGAGAGGACCGTGGCGCTCGCGAGCGGACGACCGCCATCGAGGAGCCACTCCGGCGACAGACCGAACACCGGACGTCCGGTGTCCGGTGTCCGGTGTCCGGTGTCCGGTGTGGCCAGCCTCTTATTGTATCCAACCCCGTGCGACAGTATGGCCAAGTCGGCGTCGATCGCGTCGAGTTCACCGCCGTAGCTCGCGGCCACCGCCAAGTCGAAGGCGGTGTCCTTGGCCTGCTCCCAGGGGAGTACCGGCAGCCCTGCCTGCGCCAACAACTCCGGTACGCCGGCCAGGAAAGGGGACGACCCGGTGCAGGTGGCGAACAACTGCACGCGGACGTCGCCGTGGAACAGCGGGAGTACATCCAGCAGTCGGGTCGCAGACGTCACGTTGTGCACGATGAACAGGACGCGCCGACAGCCCACGCGGGTGATCCAGCGCTCCGCGTCCTCGCCCACCGGTACGCGCAAGCGCGCTGCATGACCCGTCACTGCCACCCGTTTCACCGACCGGACCGAGATCCGTCTCCGCCGCTGTTCGCCCCGATGCTATCGACGCCTCACCGGGTCGGGCGCAGTCGGCCGCGGTTCGGCAGCGCCCTGGCGCACCGCGGGCGCGGTCGACCGCGTCGAGTCGAAGACCGCCGGAAAACCGGGCCCGGATGTCGGTTTTCCGGGTTTCGGCGGGCCCTGGCTGGAGTCGGACGGCAGGTGGGGCCGATGGTGACCCCGTCAGCCGATCCCGGCTCCCAGCCCTCAGCCCCGGCGCCCGGCGCCGTCGGCGCCCCCAGAAAGAGTCTTCCGTGAATGCCACGACCACGGCGAACGCGCCGCAGGAACGGCGGGCCGCCACGCTCGTCATGGCCTGCGTCGGTGTGTTCGTCGCCTATCTCCCGGTGACCACCGTCTCGGCGAGCCTGCCCGCGATCCAGCGGGCCCTCGGCACCTCGACCTCCCAACTCTCCTGGGTCTCCGACGCGTTCGTCCTGCCGATGGCCGCCCTCATCCTCACCGCCGGAGTCTTCGGCGACGTCCACGGCCGCAAGAAGGTCCTCCAGGCTGGCCTCGCCCTCAGCGGCCTCGGCGCGCTCGTGGCGCTGTGCGCGCAGAACGTCGAGACGGTCTGGGCCGGCCAGGCCCTGGCCGGTCTCGGCTCGGCCGCACTGCTGCCCACCACCCTCGCCCTGATCAGCCACGCGGTGCCGGACCCGCGCGAGCGCGGCAAGTTCATCGGCCTGTGGGCCACCGCGCTCACCGCCGCCCTGGCCCTGGGGCCGATCCTCGCCGGCGTCATCCTCGACCACTTCGACTGGCGCTGGATCTACCTCCTGCCCGTGCCCGTCTCGCTCCTCGCGATGGCCGCCGCGGCGAAGCTGCTGACCGACTCCCGCGCCCCGGGCTCGCGCCGGCTGGACTGGCCCGGCCAGATCACCGCCGCGCTGACGATCACCGCGCTCGTCTACGGCATCATCGAGGGCGGCGCCGAGTCCTTCACCGACGTCAAGGTCATGGTGGCGCTGTTCACCGCCGCCGTCGCGGCCGTCGCGTTCGTCATGCTGGAGCGCCGCAGCGCGAGCCCGATGCTGGACCTCTCCCTGTTCCGCAGCCCGGCCTTCACCGCCACCACCCTGATCGCCATGATCAGCTTCCTCGGGCTGATCGGGTTCTTCTTCGCCCTCAGCCTCTACTTCGGCATGGTCCAGCAGCTGTCCACCCTGGACGCGGCCTGGCGGCTGCTGATGGTGTCGATGGTCCCGCTGGTGCTGGGCGCGCCGGTCGGCAAGCTCGTGCACCGCGTCTCGCCGCGGGTCCTGATCCCCGGCGGCCTGCTGGTCGTCACGGCCGCACTGCTCTCCCTCACGAACATCGCCGCGGACACCTCCTTCGGGTCGCTGGCCTGGCGGCTGGCGCTGCTCGGCCTCGGCATGGCCTTCGTCATCACCCCGATGACCGCCACCGCGGTCAGCTCGGTCCCCTTCCACCAGGCCGGCATGGCGGCGGCCGGCAACAACGCCTTCCGCCAGGTCGGCGCGGCGCTCGGCCCCGCCATCCTCGGCGCGCTGCTGTCCACCAAGGCCGTCGACGCCCTGCCGGGCCATCTGACCGACGCCGGGCTCACCGGGCAGACCGTCCAGCAGGTCGAGGCGGTCGCCGACGCCGGCGGCATCGGCGCCGTGGCCGGAGTCGACGCCGGCACGGACACGCCCCGCGTCCTGGGCGCGCTGTCCGAGTCCTTCCTCGACGGGCTGCACCTCTGCCTGGTCGTCGCCGCAGTGCTGACCCTGCTCGCGGCCGCCGTCGGAGCGCTGCTGCTGCGCCGCCCGCAGCAGCAGCCGGTGCCGACGAAGACCGTCGGGCCGCGCCGGCAGTCCGCCGGTATCGGCTCCGCTGCTCAGGGCTCCGCTGGTCCGGGCTCCGGTGGCGTGGGGGCCCAGGGGCTCGACGAAACCCCCTTCCTGGCGGGCAACCAGACCGGAGGGTGACCGGCGTCGCACCGGGGCCCGGGATCGCGCACGATGATCCCGGGCCCCGCCGCGACCGCGGCCGCCCACCACAGCGCTCCCCCCCGCCTCCCCCGCCCCGAACCAGGAGACCCCCGTGGACTCACCGCCCGTCGACGCTCTGGACCTGAAGCTGCTCCAGGCCCTGCAACTCGACGGCCGGGCGCCCTTCAGCCGCATCGGCGAGGTGCTCGGAGTGTCCGACCAGACCGTCGCGCGACGCTTCCGGCGGCTGCGCACGACGGCGGGCCTGCGGGTGGTCGGTCTGCTCGACGGGAGCCGCCTCGGCCGCGCCAGCTGGATCGTCCGGCTGCGCTGCACGCCCGACGCGGCGGAGCAGTTGGCGAAGGCCCTGGCCCGGCGCTCCGACACCTCCTACGTCGAGTTGATCTCGGGCGGCACCGAGGTCCTGTGCGCCATGCGGCCCCGCAGCCGACAGGATCGCGACGAACTCCTCCTGGAGCGTGTGCGGCGCACCCCCGGCCTCGTCTCCGTCAGCGCCCACTGTCTGCTGCACAAGTTCTACGGCGGCCCGCTCGGCCGGCTGGACAAGATCCAGGCGCTCGATCCGGCCGAGGCGGCGGCGCTGCGTCCGCCGAAGAGCGAACCGGACGACGCATCGGTGCACCTCGACGCGGACGACGAGGCCCTCGTGGACCTGCTCCAGCGCGACGGGCGGGCCACCTTCAGCGAGCTCCAGAGCGCCACCGGCCAGTCGGAGTCGGTGGTCAAGCGGCGGGTGGAACGGCTGCGCTCCTCGGGAGCCCTCTACTTCGACGTGCAGCACGACAGCGCCTCGCTGGGCCTCGGCGTCGGCGCGATGCTGTGGCTCACCGTGGTGCCCTCCGCTCTCGCCGAGGCCGGCCAGGCGCTCGCGGAACACCGCGAGGTCGGCTTCGCCGGGGCCATCACGGGCCAGAGCAACCTGATCGCGTCGGTGGTCGCCGCCGACACCGGCGAGCTCTACCGCTACCTGAGCCAGAAGATCGGCGCCCTCCGCGGCGTCCAGGCGGTCGAGACGACCCTCACCCTGCGCCAGGTCAAACAGCTGACGTACGAACCGACCCGCTGACGTACTTGGACGAACCTCCAAGATTTTCGCCGGTGCGAGTCCGGGCTCTTCTGTGGAGTCGTCGCTTGATCCATAGTGACGGGCACGATACGGAAGTTGATTTCCGTATGGCGAAAGTCCGGCTCGGAGGATGCCTGTGTCGCTGTCCGTACCGTCCCGCGCGCGACGCGTCGCGCGTCTGCTGCGCACCTCGCTGTTCATCCAGGTCGCCTGCGCCCTGGTGCTCGGATTGCTCGTAGGCCGGCTGTGGCCCGAAGTGGGCACAGCGGTCCAGCCGTTGGGCGACGGCTTCGTGCGGCTCATCAAGGCGGTCATCGCGCCGCTGGTGTTCTGCGTGGTGGTCACCGGCATAGCCAAGGCCGGCAACCTCAGGGCGTTCGGCCGCATCGGCCTCAAGGCCCTGATCTGGTTCGAGGTCGCGACGACGTTCGCCCTGCTCATCGGCCTGGTCGCGGGAAACCTGGTGCGGCCCGGCGCCGGGATGAACGTCGATCCGGCCACGCTCGACGCGGGCGCGGTCGACGAGAAGACCGGCGGTGGCTCGCTGCCGTCGACCGGCGAGTTCCTGCTGCACGCCCTCCCCGAGAGCGCGGTCGGCGCGTTCGCCGAGAACGCGCTCCTCCAGGTCCTGGTCCTCGCCTGTCTCGTCGGCGCGGCCTTGCTGCACCTGGGCCACACCAAGGTCCCCGCGATCCTGCCGGCGGTCGAGCAGGTGCAGGAGGTCGTCTTCGCGATCGTCGGCTTCGTCATGAAGCTCGCGCCCCTCGCCGTCTTCGGCGCCACCGCGCACCTGGTCGGCCAGTACGGGCTGGGCGTGCTGTCGACGTACGGCAAGCTCATCGGCGTCTGCTACGCCGTCGCCCTGCTGTTCCTGCTGCTGCTCGCGGCGGCGCTGAAGGCGTTCACCGGGCTGAGCCTGTGGAAGTTCGTCCGCTACACCCGCGAGGAGATGCTGCTCGCCCTCGGCACCGCCTCCAGCGAGACCGTCATGCCGCGCATGATGCAGAAACTGCGCCACGCCGGCTGCCGTGACGACGCCGTGGGCCTCGTGGTGCCCACCGGCTACTCCTTCAACCTCGACGGCGCATCGATCTACCTGTCGATCGCGACGCTCTTCATCGCGCAGGCCGTGGGCGTCGACCTCACCCTCGGCCAGCAGGTGACCGTCGTGCTGATGCTCATGCTCACCAGCAAGGGCATGGCGGGCGTGCCCGGTTCGGCGTTCCTCGCCCTGTCGGCGACCGCCTCCGCGCTCGGCGTCATCCCCGCCGGGGCCGTCGCCCTGCTCCTGGGCGTGGACCGCATCATGGACTCGATGCGCGTGGCCACCAACCTCCTCGGCAACTGCGTGGCCGCCTTCGCGGTCTCCCGCTGGGAAGGCGCGCTGGACCTGACCCAGGCGAAGCGGGTCCTGAACGGAGAGGCACCCATGGCCGCGGACCCGGCCGCGGACGCGACGTCGGACACGGCCTCGGACCCGGCCTCGCACCCGGACGCGGCTGCCCCGCGCGTGGACGCCGACCGCCCGAGCTGACGTCCGCCATCAGTCCGGTCAGTCCGGTACCTCGAAGAGCCGCAGTTGGAGGGCCAGGGTGCTGTAGTAGCCCACCAGCGTGGACAGTTCGAAGAGCGTGCGTTCGCCGAGCGCGGCCCGGGCCGTCTCGTACGCCGGCCCGTCCAGCACCCCGGCGCGGTCGGTCAGGGCCCGTGTGAACGCCCAGGCGGCCCGCTCGACGGGATCGGACAGGCCCGGGTCGCGGCCTTCGCGCAGGGCCGGCAACTCGTCGTCCGTCAGGCCGACGGCGGCCCCGACGCGTTCGTGCGCATGGCGTTCGAAGGCGCTGTCCCAGGCCTGGGCGACCACCAGGATCGCGATCTCGCGCAGCCGCGGACCGAGGCCGGTGCGGTAGCGGATCGCGGCGCCCAGCGCCTGGAGCGCCCGGCCCGCGCCGGGGCTGAGCAGCATCGCGTTGAACGGTCCCCGCAGGCACCCTTCGTCGTCGGTGAGGGCGAACAACTGTGGGCCGGCGGCCCGCGGTCCGCCGGTGATCTCGGCGTACAACGCCCGCTGCTCGGTGTCGAGTTCGGCCGGGGTGAGCCGCCGCAGCCGGGTGCTCACCGCGCTTCCCGCGCCGCCGAAGCCGCATCGGAGGTCGCATCGGAGGTCGCATCCGGGTCCGCGTCGGAGGCTGCGTCCGACATCGCCGATTTCGCCAGCGCGGCCAGATCGTGGTCCGTCAGGAGCCGGCCCTCGCGCGCCATCAGCTCCCGGGCCCGGTCGAGGACGGCGTCCACCTGGGCGGGCGTCGGATCGACGCCGAGGGCCGTCAGCTTGTCGGCGAGGGTGTACGGGCCGCTGTCCGGAGTGAACGGAACCTTGCGGATGTTGCCCACCGCCGCCGGTTCGAGGCAGTTGTGGAGGAGGGGATCGATCTCCGTCTCCTGGGTGATGAGATCCATGCCGCCCCAGCAGAAGGCGTGGGTGCCGGTGACCGGATGGTTCCAGGCGGGGTGATAGTTCGTCAATTCTGCGCCCACCCGGGCCAGTTCGGTGAGGTTCTCGGTCCGGACGCCGGTGCGCACTCCGTACAGCGCCTCGAAGGCGAGCGTGGTCGCCGCCAGGTCGGCGTTGCCGGGGCCGCCGCAGTACCCGTTGACCGACAGTTCGACGGCGGTGGCGCCGGCCTGCACGGCCGCCACCGCGCAACCGACCGCCAGGCCGAAGGTGTTGTGCGGGTGCAGGCCGACCTCCACCTGCGGTGCGAGGGCCTTCGTGCGCCCGACGAGATGCGCGAACGCCTCCGGGCTCATCGCGCCCGGGCCGTCGAACAGGGTGAGTTCATCCGCTCCGGCAGCGGTGAGGACGGCGACCGACTGCTCGTGGGTCTCGTCGGTGGCGTACGAGACCATGAGCAGCGGCACGATCACCTTGAGGCCGCGGGCCCGGGCGTACTCGACCAGGCCCGCGGCCCGGGCGAGCACGCCGGCCCGGTCGCGCGGGGTGTCCGGGCCGCGCCACTCCTCGCCGCGCCAGGCCCTGCCGTACACCGGGGCCTGATAGATCAGCGAGGTCTCGCCGAAGCCCTGCACCCAGACCTGGACGGCGTCGTAACCGGCCGCGGCCGCCCGATCGATGTCGTCGCGTGAGCGCATCAGCGGGCAGATCACCCGGCAGTCCGGGTTCTCGCCCTTGACCAGCTCGACTTCGGCCCGCAGCGCGGCGGAGTCCCGGCCGCCGAGGCCCGCCGTGACGACCTCCGGCACTCCGCACGCGACGAGCCGGCGCAGGAACGCCCGCTTCGCCTCGGCCGGGGCCAACACGCCGGGCAGTGTCTCGACCGAGCGCAGCGTCGCGTCCCGCAGCCGTACCGCCCGGGGGAGTGAACCGGTCACGTCCGGGCGGCGATTGAGCGGACTGACCGACCAGCGGCCCGGCTCATAGGCGCCGGCCTCGCGGCGCGACGCCAGCTCGGCGCGAAACCGGGCGATCTCGTCGGGGGTGAACACGGGCGGCTTGTCCATCGATCTCCTCGGATCCCCTCGGTCGCTGTCTCTCGACGCCTCTCGACGCCTTCTCGACACTCTCGTTGCCTCTCGACTCCTGTCGACACTATAGGCAATAGATATGGGTTGGCGGCCGTTGATGGCCTGGATATTTACTTTCTGTCGACACATGGCTAAAACTGTCGACAGCCTCGCCCCACCGACCCGAGGGAGATCCCCGTGACCCAAGACGTGCCCGACAAGCGGCTCGGCCGACTGGCGGGCCGCATCGCCGTCATCGGCGGCGCCGGAAGCGTCGGCCCAGGCTGGGGCAACGGCCGCGCCACCGCCGTCGTCTTCGCCCGGGAGGGCGCCACCGTGTTCCTGGCCGACCGGGACGAAGCGGCCCTCGACGTCACCGCGCGACAGATCCGCGACGAGGGCGGCAGCGCGCACACGGCGGTGCTGGACGTCACCGAACCCACCGCCGTCCGGGACTACTTCGCCGAGTGCGAGGGGCTCGCGGGGCGCGTCGACATCCTGGTCAACAACGTCGGCGGCTCCCGGCCGGGAGGTGCGGTGGACCTCAGTCTGGAGGACTGGGAGAGCCAGCTGCGCACCAACCTCACCAGCGCCTTCGTGGCCTGCAAGCACATCGTCCCGATCATGCGGCGGGCCGGCGGGGGCGCCATCGTGAACACCGCCTCGGCGTCCGGGCTGCGCTGGACCGGCGCCGCCCAGGTGGGTTACGCGGCGGCCAAGGCCGCGGTCATCCAGCTGTCCCGGGTCACCGCCGTCGAGTACGCGCCGGACGGCATCCGGGTCAACACCGTCGTCCCGGGGCAGTTGCACACGCCGATGGTCGAGGCCCGGCTCGCCGGCCAGCGGGCGGGCGGCGACGTGGCGAAGCTGCTGGCCCAGCGGCAGGCCCGGATCCCGCTCGGCTTCATGGGCGACGGCCGCGACACGGCGTACGCCGCGCTCTTCCTCGCCTCCGAGGAGGCCCGCTTCGTCACCGGCACGGAGATCGTCGTCGACGGTGGAATGACGGCCCGCTGTGACTGAACCGGTCCTCCATGGCGCGCAGTTGGCGGCCTCGCCCGGCTGCCCGCCCCCGCACCCCGCCCCGCGCACCCCCTCCCTCGTGCTCCCGCCGGACAGCTGCGACGCCCACTGCCACATCCTCGGCCCGGCCGACGTCTTCCCCTACGCCCCGGACCGCACGTTCACGCCCGTGGACGCCCCCAAGGAACAAGTCCACGCCCTGCACGCCCACTTGGGGATCACCCGGGCGGTGATCGTGCAGTCGTCCTGCCACGGCCACGACCACTCCGCGCTGCTGGACGCCCTGCGCTCCGGCGACGGACGGCTGCGCGGAGTCGCCCTGATCGGCGAGACGACCGCGCGTGCCGAGGTCGAGGAGCTGCACCGGGCCGGCGTGCGGGCCTTCCGGCTCAACTTCCTTCCCCATCTGCGCACTCCGCCCACCCGGGCCGAGATCGACTCCGTTCTCGAACGCGTCGACGGACTCGGCTGGGCGGTCCAACTCCACGTCCGGGGCGCGGAGATCGCCGTCCTGGAGGCGCTGGTGCGCGCCCTGCCCGGCAGAACCGTCATCGACCACATCGGACGGGTCGACCTCGCCGCGGGACGCGACGACCCCGCCCTGCGCAGCCTGCGCGCCCTGCTCGACAGCGGGGAGGTGTGGGTGAAGCTCAGCGGCGTCGACCGGGTCTCCCGGCAGGGCCCGCCCTACGCCGACGCGGTCGCGCTGGCCGCCTCCCTGGTGGAGTACGCCCCGGAGCGCGTCGTCTGGGGGACGGACTATCCGCACGTCAACATCGCCTCGGACGCCCCCGACGACGGCCTGCTCGTGGACCTCGTCGAGAGCATCGCACCCGACCCCGCGCACCTCCAGCGGCTGATGGTGGACAACCCGGCCGAGCTCTATGACTTCCCGTCAGCCGACCTTCGGCGCACTAGTGTCGGCAGTAGTGACAGGAAATGACAGGTAATTCACGGTCAGATCCCTTGAAGGGGAAAAGTGTCGACAGTAGGGTCCCGACTCGAACCCCGCGTGAGGAGAACGGCATGGTTCGGCTGTCCCGGCACAATGTCTTACGGCGCGGCGACGAGCGGTACGAGCGCGCTCGCCTCGACGCCGTCTGGAACGAGCGTAAGCCCGACCGGTATCCGGACGTCATCGTGCTCGCCGACAGCGAGCAGGACGTGGTGGCCGCCGTACGGCTGGCCCGTCGCGAGGGCCTGGCCATCGGCATCCGCTCCGGCGGCCACAGCTGGGTGGGCAACGGAGTGCGGGACGGCGGCATGCTGCTCGACCTCTCGCGACTGCAGGACGTCGCCGTCGACCCCCTGACAGGGACGGCCGCCGTACAGCCCGCGGCCAAGGGTCCGGCCCTGCTCGATCAACTCGCTCCACACGGTCTGTTCTTCCCCACCGGGCACGCGCCCACCGTCGGCGTCGGCGGGTTCCTCCTGGGCGGCGGCTACGGCTGGAACTCCCGCCGGCTCGGCCCGGCCTGTCTGAGCATCCAGGCGATCGACGTCGTCCTCGCCGACGGCACCCTGGTGCACGCCACCGACGAGACGCACCCCGACCTGATGTGGGCGGCCCGCGGCAGCGGCCCCGGCTTCTTCGGCGTCGTCACCCGCTTCCGGCTGGCCCTGCACGATCTGCCGCGCCGCATCCTGCGGACCGTGCACACCTATCCGCTCGACCTGCGCGACGAGGTGCTGGCCTGGTCGCACGCCACCCTCGAACGGCTCTCGCCGACCGTCGAGTTCTCGGCGAAAGTCGGCTTCGCCCCGGGGCTCGACCGGCAGACGGTCTCGGTCACCGCCACCGCCTTCTGCGAGACCGACGAGAATCCGCTCGCCCCGCTGGAGGAGGCGCCCTTCCGGGAGCGGGCGATCCGGTGGACGGTCGCGCAGGAGACGACCATGGCCGAGCTCTACGCCTACGCCGACCGCATGACCCCGCCCGGCATGCGCTGGGCGCTCGACGGGATCTGGACCGACGAGCCCGTCGACAAGCTCCTCGCCGCCGCCCGGCCGCTGTTCGACACCATCCCGGACACCACCAGCCATGTGCTGTGGATGCTGTGGAGCGACCACCCGCAGCGCGCCGACGCCTGCTGGTCCAGCCAGGGCAAGGTCTACCTCTCGCCCAACGCGGGCTGGACCGACCCGGCCGAGGACCTCGCCCACGAACGCTGGGCTCATGGCCATCTGGCCGACCTCCAACACCTGTCGACGGGACTGCAGTTCTCCGACAACAACCTCGCCGACCGCTTCGACCACGGACTCAGCCCGGCCAACTCCGCACGCCTGGAGGAGATCCGGGCCGCATACGACCCCGACGGCGTCTTCCGCACCTATATGACGCCCTGGGAATCCACGACCGCCTACGCCGCCGCGGGACGCGCGCGGACCCACTGAAGGAGAGCCGTTCCATGGAAACCTCGAGAAGCCCGCGGCGTCGTGGCCTCGTCGTCCTGTCCGTCCTCGCACTCACCGGATCCCTCACCCTCACCGCCTGCGGCGGGGACTCCACCACCGCCGCGTCGGCCGACGGCAAGGCCGAGATCACCGTCCTGCGCTCCAACGGCGCGATCTTCGAACCCCTCTACATAGCCGAGCAGCAGGGCTACTTCGAGGACGCGGGCCTCGACGTCACCATCAAGGCCGGAGCCCAGGACACCTCGCAGAACGCGCCGTCCGTCCTCAACGGCGAGGCGCAGTTCGCGATGACGGACAGCTCCGGCTTCCTCAAGGGCGCGGCCCAGGACATGCCCATCCGGATCGTGACCGGCCTGCAGTCGGCGACCACCAGGACCGACCCCACCGACGGACTGCTGGTGAAGAAGGACAGCACGATCGAGTCCTTCGCCGACCTGGAGGGCGAGACCGTCGGCATCTCCGCGCTCGGCGGCACCATCCAGTTCATCTGCGAGTACCTGGTGCAGAAGGCCGGCGGCGACCCGGGCAAGGTCAAGTTCGTGGCCCTGCCCACGACTTCGCTCACCGACGCCGCCACCTCCGGCAAGACCGACGCGATCTTCTCCTTCGGCCCCTTCTACTTCGCCGGGCTCGACAGCGGACTGCGCTCCATCGGCAACGGCATGAACGATGTGCCGGGCATGGTCCAGGGCCTGCTGTTCTCCAGCGAGAAGTACTTGTCGTCCAACGCCGGGACCGCGAAGAAGTTCATCGACGCGGTCGCCAAGGCCATCACCTACGCCAACGCCAACCCCGCGGCCGTGAAGGCGATCGACAAGAAGTACACCCAGGTGCCCGCCGCCTTCATCGACGCGCACGACACCAACTACTACGACAAGAACCTCGACACCACCGTCATGCGCACGGTCATCACCAAGATGCACGAGTTCGACCTGCTCGACAACGAGCCCAAGGACACGGCCCTCTATTGGGACCAGGCCCCGACCTCGGCCGGGGAGTAACGATGGCCAAGGTCCGACTGCTACAACTCGGCGCACTGGCCGCCGTGTTGGCGCTGTGGGCGCTGATCGCCGCGGTGGGCGTGGTCAGTTCGACGGCGCTCCCGGGGCCGGCCTCCGTGGCCGCCGCACTCGGCGACCTCCTCGGCAGCGGCGACTTCTGGCAGGCGGTGGGGGAGACCCTGCGCGGCGCGGTCACCGGACTGGCCGTGGCGATCGCCGTGGGCGTCCCGCTCGGGCTGGTGACCGGCGTGTACCAGGCGGCCGAGGAGTCGTCCCGGCTGCTGATGGAGATCCTGCGCTCCTTCCCGGTGATCGCCCTGCTGCCGGTGTTCCTGCTGGTCCTCGGCTCCACCCCCGGCATGAAGGCGACCGTCGTCTTCCTCGCCTGCGTCTTCCCGGTCCTGCTCCAGGCCCAGTACGGCGCCCGCAGCGTGACCCCGGCGATCCACGAGACGGTGCACGGCTACCGCATCCCGCGCCTGCTGCGCTTCCGCCGGGTGATCCTGCCCGGCGCGGTGCCCTCGATCATGACCGGACTGCGACTGGCGGCGACCACCTCCGTCCTGGTCGCCATCGGCGTCGAAGTGCTCACCACGCTCCCCGGCATCGGCCACATGATCATGGAGTCGCAAGCGGGCGGCGCCTCGGCCCGGGCGTACGCCTACATCCTCGTCGCCGGCTGCATCGGCTACTCGATCACCGTGCTGGCCCAGTTCGCCGAACACCGGCTGCTGCGCTGGCGTCCGCCCACCCACCAGGGAGGCGAGTGACCGTATGCCGTGGAAACCGATCCTGCGCCAACTCTGGCTGCCCGCCCTGGTGTTCGCCGTTCTGCTCGTCGCGACGGCGGGCAGCACCAGCTTCTACTTCCCGCCGCTCACCGAGGTCCTCACCACCCTGTGGGACGAACTGCTGCACGGCTCCCTCGTCGAGGACCTGCTGTTCAGCCTGCGCAACATCCTGCTCGGGCTGGCCCTCGCCACCGTCGTGGGCGCCGGCGCCGGACTCGTCATCGGGGAGATCCGCACCCTGCGGCTGGCCACCGGTCCGCTCCTCGACTTCGCCCGCGCGACCCCCACGGTCGGGTTCGTGCCCGTCATCATCCTCACCCTGGGCATCGGCTCCGGACCCAAGATCTTCCTGATCTTCCTGGGCTCGGTGTGGCCGATCCTGCTCAACACCGTCAGCGGCGTGCAGGCCATCGGCCCGGCCGTGCACGAGACCGCCCGCGGCTACCGCATCCCCTGGCCGCTGCGGCTGCGCCGGGTGATCCTGCCCGGGGCCCTGCCGCAGATCCTCGCCGGCATCCGGGTGGCGCTCTCCATCGCCGTCGTCCTCATGGTCGTCAGCGAGATCTACGGCTCGCCCATCGGCCTCGGCAACTTCATCCTGCAGAGCGGATCGAGCTTCCATGTCGCCGAGACCTGGGCCGGCACCATCCTGATCGGCGTCCTCGGCTACGGCCTGAGCGTGCTGCTCCTGCTCGTCGAGCACCGCGTCCTGGGCTGGTACCACCAGCGCGCACCCCGGACGCGCTCCCCGCGCCCGGTCACCACGCCCGGCACCGAGAGCATCAAGACCAACGGAGTCGCCGTATGACACGCGGTTCGAGCCTGTACGTCGAGGACGTCTGCATGAGCTTCGGGCAGGGCCCGCAGGAGCACCGGGTGCTCGACGGCCTCACCCTGCGCGTGGAGCCCGGCGAGTCGGTGTGCATCGTCGGCCCGTCCGGCGCGGGCAAGACGACCCTGCTGCGCTGCCTGGCCGGACTGTCCCGGCCGACCGGAGGCAGGGTGCGCTACGGCGAGCAGGCGCTCACCGAGCCGCACGCCGACATCGCCGTCGTCTCCCAGGACTACCGCGGCTCCCTGCTGCCGTGGCTGCGCGTCTGGGACAACGTCGCCTTCCCGCTCCAGGGCCGGGGCGTGAAGAAGGCCGTGCGCAAGGCGCGGGCGCTGGAGTGCCTGGACGCGGTCGGCCTCCCGGACGTCGGCGACAAGTACCCCTGGCAGCTCTCCGGAGGCATGCAGCAGCGCGTGGCCATCGCCCGCGGCCTCGCGTACGACGCCCCGGTGCTGCTGATGGACGAGCCGTTCGGGTCCGTCGACGCTCAGTCCCGGTTCGACCTGGAGGACCTGACCCTGCAACTGCGCCGGCAGCTCGGCATCACCGTGGTCGTGGTCACGCACGACATCGACGAGGCCGTCTACCTCGGGGACCGCGTCGTCGTCCTCGGCGGGAAGCCGACGGCCGTCCTGGACAACCTCACCATCGGGCTCGGCCCCGACCGCGACCAGCTGACGACCCGGGCCGATCCCCGGTTCGCCGAACTGCGCACCCGGGTGCTGTCCCTGATCCGCGGAGAGAAGGCGCCGACCCGACCGAACCCGCCGGCCCGACCGACCCGGGCGGAAGCGGCGCGCCCGTGACCGCCAGGCTCGACCACGTCGGCATCTGCGTCCCCGACCTGCGGGCCGCCGTCGCCTGGTACTGCGAGGCGCTGCACCTCACCGAGGAGCGTGCGTTCAGTGTGCCCGGCACCGACCTGCGCGGTGTGATGCTCCGTCATGTCAACGGCCACCGCATCGAGTTGCTCCACCGCCCGGACGCCGTGCCGGGCCTGGCCGCCGACGGCCCGGTGGCGGCGGCGGGCACGCTCGGCTACGGCCACCTCTGCCTCGCCGTCGACACGGCCGCCGAGGTCGACACCGAGTTCGCCCGGCTCGTCGCCGCGGGCGCGGGCGTGCGGATGAGCCCGCGCCCGGCGCCCAGACCGGACGCCCGGATGGCCTTCGTGTCCGACCCGTACGGGAACCTCATCGAGCTGATCGACCGGCCCGGCTGACCGGCCGCCTGCCTGCCCGACGGCCCGCCTCACCCCCTCCGCATCCCCCCTCCTTCCCTCTCGCCGACCGGCGTCCGTCGGTCAGCCATGCCCAAAACCCACCGAAACCCACTGAAGACCCACCGAAAACCCACTGAGAACAAGGGAGTTCACCGTGACTCGCACCAGCAGGCCCGGACCCGACGTCACCTACCGGGCCCGCCCCCGTGCCCTGCTCGTGGCGGTGGCCGCCGCCATGGCCCCGACGCTCGTCGCCCCCGCGAGCGCGCACGCCGCGTCCACGAAGGCCGCGAGGAGGGCCGCCGCGTGCATCGAGGTCGCCTCCGGGGAGACCCTGGAGCTGACCGCGACGACCACCGCGAGCTGCCTCACCATCGAAGAGGGCGGCGTCATCACCGTCCCCGACGGCTACCGCCTCAGCCTCACCGTCAACGGCGTGGAGACCGGCTCCCGGCTCGCCGCACTCACGGACGGCTACGGCGGCGCGGCCACCGCGATCGCCGCCGGCAGCTACACCGGCACGATCGTCCTGACCGTCGCCGAGGCCACCGACCTCGCCTACGACGACCTCACCTTCCCCTTCCGGCAGGCGATCTACGTCGACGCCGACGGGGTCGACGAGGCCAAGTCGGTCCCCTCCGACGTACGCGGCGGCACCGTCACCGACACCGCCGCCTCGGACATCACGCTGCTGTCCAACGGCGAGGCCTTCAACGGTGTCTACGTGAGCGGCGGCGGCAGCTACACCCTCACCAACCCGAAGATCGCCTTCGACGGCAACGGCCGCTGCGACTTCATCGGCTACGGAGCCTCGGTCGTCGGCACCGGCGCGGGCACCAGGCTCGTCCTCGACGGAGCCACCATCAGCAACGTCGGCGTGGTCCGCACCGCGGTCATCGCCGACGCGAGCGCGAACGTGATCGTCAAGAACTCCACCCTGCACTGCGCCGACGGAGTCGTCCCCGACGAGTACCCCACGGCGGGCACCGGCGACACCCGCTACATGATCACCGTGCCGTGGATGCTGGGCCTGTCCGGCAATGTCCGCACCACCAACCTGCTCGGCGCGAGCACCAAGGCGTCGTTCATCAACTCTTCGATCTCCTCGGAGAAATGGGGCGCCCTCTCCGTCGACGGCGGGAGTTACTGCACGCTCACCGCCATCAACAGCACCATCGCCAACACCGGCGGCCAGGGCTACGGCTCCTACGCCATCGGCAACGTGACCGAGCACTTCCTCGGCTGCACCTTCGACGTCGGCGACTACGCCCTCATCCACTGGGGCGCGTCGGCACACTACGGCAACAGCACGGCGGCGGCCGTCGCCGCCCTGAACACCTCGCTCGAACTCGGCCTGACCAGCGCCGAGTTGAGTGCGCTGGAGGAGAAGCCGACCGTCGTGAACGCCGGTCGCTTCATGGTGCTGTGGTACGCGGCAGGGTCCGTCGCCATCGACGGCGGCACCGAGGTCAACACGGGCGAGACCGCGTTCATGTGCAAGGCCGTCGCCGGCTCGGTCACCGTGGACGGCTCCCGGGGCGCCACGATCAACCCCGGCAACGGGATCGTCTTCCAGCTCATGGACACCGACCGGCCGAGCAGCGTCTCGGTGTCGGGCAAGGCCTGGAAGACGGAGACGATCGGCACGTACACCGAGCCGACCGGGTCGCCGACCAAGTCGTCGAGCTGGGTCACCACCAGCGGCCAGACGACCGACGCGAAGGGATCCTTCACGGACATCGAGCTGACGGGGGACTTCTACAACTCCGTGTGGGGCGGCGGCAACGCGAGCCTCCAGGGCCAGAACCTGAACCTCACGTTCACCCGCTCGACCGTCGAGGGCGTCATCTCCGCGAGCACGGCCAGGCACAGCGTGTCCACGATCACCTCGGCCCAGTACCGGGAGATCAGCGAGGTCACCAACACCCCGAGCGCGGTCGTCAACAACGGCGTCCTGGTGACGCTGGGCGCCGGCTCGACCTGGACGGTCACCGCAACGTCCTACCTGAGCGCCCTCACCCTGGCGTCGACGGCCGCGGTGACCGCCCCGTCCGGCAAGACCGTGACCCTGACGGTCAACGGCACGACCACGGCGATCCAGGCAGGCACCACCTACACGGGCGCCCTCACCCTGACCGTCGCGTAACCGAAGCGACGACAAAAAGCCGGCCCCCGGGATGCGAACCATCTCCCCGGGGGCCGGCGTCTGGGGTGATCGCTATCCGCCCAGCATGTTGTAGCCGCCGTCCGCGACGAGGAACCCGCCCGTGATGTGGTGCGCGTCCTCCGTGGCCAGGAACAGGGCCGCTCCCGCGAGCTCCTCCGGTCCCGGGATGCGTCCCATCGGCGTCGCCGCCCGCAGTGCGTCCCCGCGCCCGCCCTGCCAGTCCGCACGGCCCAGCGTGGCCTCGGTCTCGATGAACCCCGGCGCGAACACGTTCACCCGCACCGCCGGCGCGAAGGCGTGCGCGTACGACTTGGTCAGGCCGATGATGCCGTACTTGGCGGCCGCGTACTGCGGCGCCCGCGCACTGCCCCGGACGACGACGGTGGAACCGATGTTGACGATCGAGCCCCCGCCGTCCTGCTCCAGCATCCGCGCCCCGAACTCGTGCGTGCACAGCAGGGTGCCCTTGATGTCGACGGCGAGGACGTGGTCGACGGAACTCTCGGTGAGGTCCCGCCACGACATCTGCTCGCGGGCCACGTCGCCGACGTTGTTCACCGCCACGTCGAGTCGGCCGAAGTGCCCCCACACCTCGTCGGCGAGGCGCTTGATCTGATCGTGCTCGGCGATGTCGGCCCGGACGACGAAGGCCTTGCGGCCGAGCGCCGTCACCCGCTCCGCCGTCGCCTGCGCGCCCGCGAGCGAGCTTCGGTAGTGGACGGCGACATCGGCGCCCTCCTGCGCGGCGCGTACGGCGATCTCGGCGCCGAATCCGGTGCCCGCGCCGGTGACGAGGACGGTCTTGCCGGCGAATCGCTCGGGGACGGGTTTCATGCCTTCTCCGTTTCATGACGTTCATGAAGTCTTTTGAAATGCAAGGGAGTTCAGACGAGGGTTCGCCCGCCGTCCGCGTACAGCACCTGGCCGGTGACGAACGCGGACTCGGCGGACGCGAGGAAGAGGACGGGCCCGGTCAGATCCTCGGGCCGGCCGAGCCGTCCGGCGGGCACCAGCGACTCCAGGGACGCGCGCATCCCGGGCCGGGCCAGATAGCCACGGGTGAGGTCGGTCTCGGTGTAGCCGGGGGCGACCGCGTTGACGGTGACCCCGCAGGCCGCCCACTCGCGCGCCATCACCCGCATCAGCTGGTTCACGCCGCCCTTGGTCGCCGCGTACGGCGCGTGCTCCTTGTGGGCGAGCAGACCGGAGACGGAGGACAGGTAGACGACCCGCCCATAGCCGTTCGGCACCATTGCTGCTCCCGCGGCCCGGCCCAGCCAGAACGCGCTGGAGAGGTTGACCGCGACCAGCCGCTCCCACACCTCGTCCGGCGTCTCCAGGACGGGTCTGCGGTCGTTGACGCCGACCGCGTGCACGAACACGTCCAGCCCGCCGAGGAGTTCGACCGCCTCGCCGACCGCGGCCCGGCAGGCCTCGGCCGAGGCGAGGTCGGCCACGACGCCGTGCACCCCGTCCTGGGCGAAGCCGTCTGCACAGTCCTGGGCGATGCCGTCGAGCCGGTCCTTGTCCACATCGAGCACGACCACCGCCGCGCCCGCCCCGGCGAGGGCCCGGGCCACCGCGGCGCCGATCCCGCCCGCCCCGGCGACGAGGGCACGCGTACCGGCGAAGTCCCATGTAGTCCGCATGCCCGGACCGTAAGCCACTCCTGCGTTTTGTGTCCACACTTGGCGTATCTCTTGACGGTCGATGGGGCGATTGGCAGGGTGAGTGTCGACAGTTAGGGAGGCCTGATGAAACTGGTGACGTTCGACGCGGGTCCGGAGACCGCACTGGTGGGGCGGCTCGACGGCGACACCGTCGTGGGGCTGGACGTGCCCTCCACCCGCGGGTTCTTCGAACGCGACGGCCAAGTCGGCGAGACGGGGCGGACGTTCGCGGCGGCCGACGTCCGGCTGCGGGCGCCGATCACGCCCAAGAAGTTCTTCCACACGGCCGGCAACTTCCGCGAACACCACGAGGACCTGGTGCGCGTGGACTGGTCCCACCCGGTGAACAAAGGCATCGTGTTCTTCCAGAACGTGGACGCGATCATCGGCCCCGACGAGCCGATCGTGTACCCGGCGAACCTCACCCGGGAACTCGACTACGAACTCGAACTCGCCGTCGTCATAGGGAAACCGGGCCGCTTCTTCTCCGCCGAGCAGGCCGCCGAGCACATCGCCGGCTATCTGGTCTTCAACGACATCACCGCCCGCGACATCCAGCGCAAGGAGATGGAGTCCGGCGTCTTCTCCTTCTCCAAGGCCATCGAGACCTTCTGCCCGATCGGCCCGTACATCGTCACCGCCGACGAGATCGACGATCCCCACGACCTCGACATGGAGCTACGGGTCAACGGCGACGTCCGCCAGAAGTCCAACACCGCCCGGATGTCGGTGTCCATCCCCCAACTGGTCGCCTACCACTCGCCGCAGGTCTACAGCGCCGGCGACCTCATCACCACCGGCACCGTCGCGGGCGTCGCCGCGAGCACCGAGGACCCCTTCGCCAACTACCTCAGGCCCGGCGACGTCGTCGAGGCCGAGATCGAGGGCCTGGGCATCCTGCGCAACCCGGTGGTCTCCTGGTCCGACGCGTACGGCGGCGAAGAGCCGCCCGCCGGGCTCTGGGTGTGAGTCGATGAGGATCGCACAACTGGCCGGAAGGCCCGTCCTGTTGACCGAGGGCGGTGCCGTCGACCTCCCCGCCGGGTACGCCGAGGACGTCTTCCTCCACTGGGACGACCTGCTCGACTGGTCCAGGGGCGCCACCGGGGGGCGTCCCTACGACGAGGCCGAGCTGGAGGCGCCGGTCCCCGCCCCGCGCCAGATCTTCGCCGTGGCCCTCAACTACCGCCCCCACACCGCCGAGGCGGGGTACCAGGAGCCCGAAGCACCCTTGGTGTTCACCAAGTTCCCGACCTGCCTCACCGGCCCGCACACGACCGTGGAGCTGCCGGACGGCCATGTCGACTGGGAACTCGAACTGGTCGCCGTCATCGGCCGCGAGGCCCGCCGGGTGCCGGTGGAGAAGGGCTGGGAGCCCGTCGTGGCGCTCACCGTCGGCCAGGACCTGTCCGAGCGGATCGCCCAACTCGCGGGCCGCCCCGCCCAGTTCTCCCTCGCCAAGTCACACCCCGGGTTCGGCCCGATCGGACCCGCGCTGGTCAGCCTCGACGAGATCGACGAGACCGGCGACCGCGACGACCTGGAACTGACCTGTGAACTCAACGGCGAGCGCGTCCAGCACGACCGCACGTCCGGCATGATCTTCCCGATCCCACAACTGGTCGCGCATCTCAGCGAGTTCTGCACCCTGCTGCCCGGCGACCTCATCTTCACCGGGACCCCGGCGGGCGTCGGCAACCGCCGGTCCCCGCAGCGCTTCCTGACCCCCGACGACGAACTCGTCAGCCGCATCAGGGGAGTCGGCGAGATGCGGCACCGCTTCCGGAGGGCGAGGCCATGACCCGCACGCTCTTCGCCGACGTCCAGGTCTTCGACGGCACCGGGAAGGACCCTTTTCCGGCCGAGGTGCTCGTCGAGGGAAACCGCATCACGGCGGTGGCCGACCGCGTTCCGCGCGACCTGCGGACCGAGGCCCGGGTGATCGACGGGGGCGGCGGCACCCTGCTCCCCGGACTCGTCGACGCCCATGCCCACCTCGGCTTCGGCTCCACCGTCGAGCACCGCTCGCCGCGCCGCGACGAGCCCGAGGAGGAGAAGGCGCTGCTCGTGGCGCACGCCGGACGCGTCCTGCTCGACCACGGCATCACCAGCGCCTACTCCGGCGGCAACCGGCTCCCGCGCACCGAGATCGCCGCCCGCAAGGCCTTCGCCGAGGGCTGGATGCCCGGACCGAGGCTGAAGGCCGCGTCGTGGGAGGGCAGCGCGGGCATGGTCGAGCCCGGCGTCTACGACTTCCCGGGCATCGACGGGCGCGCCTCCGACCCGTATTCGGTGGCCCGGTTCGTCGCCGACATGGCTCAAGTCGGCGTCGACATCGTGAAGTTGTCGCTGTCCGGAGAGAGCGCCGTCGTCCAGGGCACGTCCCGGATCGTGCAGTTCACCGCGGAGGAGGTCGCCGCCGCGGCCAAGACGGCGGAGACGCACGGCGTCTGGCTCACCGCGCACGCACACGCCGCCGAGTCGATCAAGATGGCCGTGCGGTACGGCATCCGCGCCGTCTACCACTGCACCTTCGCCGACGAGGAGGCACTCGACCTCCTCGAAGCGGCCCGCGACCGCGTCTTCGTCGCCCCCACCCCGGGCATCATCCACGCCAACCTGCACGAGGCCGGCAGCGAACCCGAGCCGGGGATGGAGGTCGAGGCCACCGCCGAGGCCGTGCGCGCGGTCGTGCCCGAGCTGGTCCGGCGCGGCGTACGCGTCGTCCCGGGCGGCGACTACGGCTTCGCCTGGAACCCGGTCGGCCGCAACCTCCGCGACCTCGAACTGTTCGTCGACTGGTTCGGCTTCACCCCCGCCGAGGCGCTGCGCGCGGCGACCCGCCACGGCGGGCAGATCATGGGCCTGGGACACGAACTCGGCCTGATCCGGGCGGGGTTCCTCGCCGACCTGGTCCTCGTCGACGGTGACCCGCTGGCGGAGATCGCCATCCTCCAGGACCGCGACCGGCTGACGGCGATCATGAAGGACGGCAAGCTGCACAAGGCCCCCGAGCCGCACAGAGCCCGCGAACCGCACAACTCCTACGAACCGCACCAGGCCCGCGAACCGCACCAGGCCCGCGAACCGCACCAGGCCCCCGAGCCGCACCAGGCCCCCGAGCCGCACAAGGCCCCCGAGCCGCACAAGGCCCCCGAACCGCGCAGGGCCCGCGGATGATCCGGGTCCGTACGCCCGCCGGGCGGCTCCTGGGGGAGTGGGACCGGGGCGTGGCGGTGTTCCGGGGCATCCCGTTCGCCGAGCCCCCCGTCGGCCCGCTGCGCTGGCGGCCGCCCCGGCCCGCCGCCCGCTGGGTCGGCGAGCGGCGGGCGTACGACTTCGGGCCCGCGCCGCTCCAACCCCAGCCGCCCCGCGACTCGATCATGTTCCACACCAACTTCGCCGACCGCCGCGCGCTGGTGACCAGCGAGGACTGTCTCTACCTCAACGTCTGGACGCCCGACCCCGCACCCACCGCCGCCCTGCCGGTCATGGTCTGGATCCACGGCGGCGGCAACCGCTACGGACACGGCGGCCAGGAGATCCACGACGGGCGCGCGATGGCCCGTCGAGGGCTCGTCGTCGTCACCCTGAACCACCGGCTGGGAGCGCTCGGCTTCCTCGCCCACCCCGAACTGGCCGCCGAGGACGACCTCGGCGCGTCCGGGAACTACGGGCTGCAGGACATCGTCGCCGCCCTGGCCTGGGTGCGGGAGAGCATCGCGGCCTTCGGCGGCGACCCCGACCGGGTGACGCTCGCCGGGAACTCCGCCGGAGCCGCCCACAACTGCCACCTCATGGCCTCGCGGGCCGCCCGGCCCCTCTTCCGAGCGGCCCTCGGGCAGAGCGCCTCCGGCATCGGACGCGCCGAGGGCCCCCTCGCAGACCAACTCGCCGCCCAGAAACAGGGGTTGCGCTGGGCGGCCGGTTTCGGCGACCGGGACGTCGACGCGCTGCGGCGGCTCGACGGCACGGAACTCGTGCTCCGCGGCCACTTCGGTCCCGTCGTGGACGGGCGGATCCTGACCGAGCCGAGCGACGACGTCTTCGCCGCCGGCCGCCAGCACGCCGTACCGCTGCTGGTCGGCGGCAACGTCGACGAGGGCTCGGTCTACGCGGCCCCGGACGCCCTGCGCAGCCTCCCGGTGGAACCCGGCGCCGACGAACTGTATCCCGTCCGGAACCTGGCCGAAGCCCGTCGCACGGCGCGGCTGTTCACCGGCGAGAGCCGCTTCGGCTACCCGGTGTGGCGCTGGGCCGTCGCCCATGCGTACACGGCGCCGACCTGGATGTACCGCTTCGCCCGGACGCCCCCGCTGCCGGCCGGCCTGGACCTGGCGGCGCCGCGCGACGGACTCCCGGGATACGGCGTCTACCACACCGCCGAACTCCCTTACACCCTCGACAACCTGGACTGCCGCCCTTGGCCCTGGACCGACTCCGACCGCGAGCTGGCCCGCACCATGGCGGACGCCTGGGCCCGCTTCGTGGAGACCGGCGACCCCAACGGCGGCGCGCTGCCGCGGTGGTCGGCCTTCACCGGCACCGAGACGATGGAATTCGGGAACCCGGAGTCCGGGGACTCGGCACGGGCGGCCACCGTCGAACGCCTCGACGCGATGCGGCTGTTGGACCGCTGCCCCCGCCCCCTCTGACTCCCCGCGAGAGGAGCCCGACCCGTGGTGAGACTCCCCGAGACCGAAGGCGCCGGCGAGATCGCCCAGCGCGTCCGCGAACGCCGCGGCGGCGCACTGCGCCCGCTCGACCGCATGCTGCTGCACAGCCCACAGCTCGCCGACGGCTGGAACACCCTGCTCGGCGCCATCCGGGCGCGGCTGGAACTCCCGCCCGACGTACTGGAGTTGGTGATCCTGCGGATCGCCGTGCTCAACCGCGCCCCGTACGAGTGGACGGCGCACGAGCCCGAGGCCCGCCGGGCCGGGCTGACCGACTCCGACCTGACCGAACTGCAACGCGAGAAGCCGGAGTTCGACGAGCGCCGTCGGCGGGTCATCGCCTACACCGATGCGATGACCCGCGATGTCCACGTCCCCGACGAGGTGTTCGACGCCCTGCGCGCCCACTTCACCGACGCCGAACTCGTCGAACTGACGGCGACCGTGGCCGCGTACAACATGGTGTCCCGGTTCCTGGTCGCACTCGACGTCTAGGAACGGTGGCCGCGCTGCCGCCTGACGAAGTCGACGAACAGCCGGTTCCAGGCGGCCGGCCGCTCCCAGTGCGGGTTGTGGCCCGCCTCGCGGACGACATGCGTCTCCACGTCCCGCAGGTGCCCGGCGTTGAGGCGCATGACGGACGGCGGACTGTAGAGGTCGGCGTCGCCGGTGATGAGCTGGACGGGCAGGGTGAGGGTCTCCATGGCCGCCCAGGTGATCGTGTTCGCCAGGGACTGCGGGAAGGCGTCGGCGGTCCTGGCCCGCTCGTGGATCTCCAGCCAGGCCGCCACCCCGTCCCGGTCGCCGCCCCGGTACGACGGGCCGAGCTCCTTGAAGTCGACGGGCAGGTCGCCGAAGGGGTCGGGCTGGAGCGCCGCGGTCAGCTCCGCGTACTCCGCGTCCTGGACGCCCATGATGCTGCCGGAGACGGTGAGGCTGCGCAGCCGGTCCCCGTGCGACAGGGCGTAGTCGATCGCCACGGGTCCGCCCGCCGCCGAACCGCAGAGGTGGAAGGTCTCCAGACCGAGCCGGTCGGCGAGCGTGTCGAGGTCGCCGGAGGCGGTGTCGGCCTCCGCCCTGACGCCCGCCACCGAGCGGTACGCGCCCCGCCGTGAGTAGCCCACGACCCGCAGCCCCGCCGCGGCCAGCACCGGCTGCTGGTACGGCCAGCTCTCGCCGCTCCCCGAGCCGGGATGCAGCAGGACCACGGCCTCCCCGGCGCCGCCGGTGTCCCAGCACCACAGGCTGCCGCCCCCGGCCACCGCCACCTGATACTCGGTCACCGGCGCCTGCTCGGGCACCGGCACCGGCACCCACGGCTGTGCCGGTTGTGCCGGCTGCCCGGCGGATGCGTCCCCGGCCGCCGCCGTACCCTGGGCGACACCGGTCGCCGCGATCGCGGCCAGCGCCCCTCCCACCACGGAGCGTCGGGTGAAAGCGGACGAGGTGGACGGGGCGTTCGAGGTGCATGGGGCGGGCGGGGCGGAAGCAGGGGACTGAGTGGACGGGTTCGTGCGGGCTCGCGTCATGATTCCTCGTTTCCTCGGTGAGATTCCGGTGAGATTCGGGCGGTTCCCCGACGGGCCTCTCCGTCGGCTGATGCCCTCTGTCGACAGGACGTAGGAGATCGCGGGGGATCCCCGCTGTGGCCGGTCCTGGGGTGGGATAGTGTCGACACCGTTGTATTGGCTGTGAGCTCGGACAGGCAGGGAGAAGTGCCGCATGACCGATCAGGACACGCATCTCGTGCTGGAGCGCCTCCTGCGGCTGCGGGACCGGCGTGAGCCGCTGGTCGCGCAGATCGCCGAGTGGGTCGGCGCGGGCATCATCGAGGGCCGGCTGGAACCGGGTCAGGACCTCAACAGCGTCGATCTGTCACGCCGGTTCGACACCAGCCGCACGCCCGTCCGCGAGGCGCTGATGCTGCTCGAACAGGAGGGGCTGGTCGAGATGAAGGCGCGCCGCCGGCCCCGGGTTGCCGCGCCGTCCCCGCAGGACATCCGGGACATCTACCAGGTGCGCAAGCGCCTGCTGTCGATGCTCGCGGCCCTGCTGGTGGAGCGGGCCGACGACGCGGAGCTCGCCGAGCTGCGCACCCGGGTCGAGCGGATGCGGGAGCTGGCCGACGCCGGTGACGTGGACGCGTACTTCTGGAACCACGTGCTGCTCCAGGAGCGGATGACCGAGATCGTCGGCAACGCCACCCTGAAGCAGATCCTGGACTCGCTGGCCCTGCGCACGCTGATGCTGCGCCACCTGAGCCTGACCCGGGCCGGGCGCCTCGCCCACAGCATCGACGATCAGGAACGGCTGCTGCAGGCCTGCGAGGAGCGGGACGAGGAGCTGGCCTCGGCGCTGATCGCGGGGGCGACGGTGCGCGCGCAGCGGGCCGTGGAGGAGCAGTTGGAGCAGGACGAAGCGGCACGCGGCCGCAAGCCCGTCCGTCGGCAGCGAGCGGCTTCCTAGGCGGGTTGGGTGAAGTCGGCTGCGGTTCGGCAGCGCCCCAAAGGGGCGCGGGGAACTGCGCGACCAGCCACGACGGCGCCGCACGGAAACGACGACACATCGCGGCACCTCCAGCGGAGCGCGCAGCGCTCAGCGGGCAGCGCCGCCGCGCCCCCTGGGGGCGGCTCACTTGGCCAGCACTCCGCCGTCGACGGGGAAGTTGCCGCCCGTCACCCACGCCGACTCGTCCGACGCCAGATACACCGCGCACCAGGCGATGTCCTGCGGCGTCCCGACCCGGCCCAGCGGGATCCGGGCCAGCAGCGCCTCGCGCGCGGCGCCGTCGTGGGCGCCGGCGGACTCGGTCGCGGGCGTGCGCACCATGCCGGGCGAGATCGTGTTGGCGCGGATGCCCGACGGGCCTCCCTCGACCGCCAGTTGACGGGTCAGTCCGAGAACGGCCGCCTTGCCCGCGCAGTGCGCGACCATCCCGAAGTTCCCGCTGCCCCGGAAGGCGTTCACCGAGGCGAAGTTGACGATCGAGCCGCCCCCGGCGGCCTCCAGGTGCGGCCACGCGGCCTGTACGGGCAGGAAGACCACGTCCACCTCGCCGCGCAGGGTCGGCGACCACTGCGCGGCGAAGTCCATGTCGGCGGCCGTGGCCATGTGCGGGGCGATGGCCCCCGCCGTCACCAGGACGTCGATACGGCCGTGCCGGGTCACCGCCTCGTCGGCGAAGCGACGGGCGTCGGCGGGGACGGTCATGTCGAGCGGTGCGAGCACCTCGACGGCCTGCCCCCGGTCGGCGGCCGCCTTGCGGGTGCGTTCGGCGGCGGCGGGGTCGAGATCGCAGCCGATGACGGTCGCGCCCTGCTCGGCGAAGAGCAGCGCGCAGCCCTGGCCGATGCCGGCGCCCGCACCGGTGACGAGAGCGACTTTCCCAGAGAGCCTGCCGGTCATATGGACCCCTTTCAGGAGGAGTTCATGGCGGTCGTACGAGACCGCGGCACGGCTCGCCCCTCCTTCCTAGTGTCGACACAATGGGCTAGTCAAGGGGTGTGGCGCTCTGTAAGGTCATTTCTGTCGACAGTTGTCGGTGGTTGGTTCTCCTGCCAGGGCAGCAGCGGATCCTCGACGAGGCCGGCCGCCAGCCACTGTTCCACGGCCGCGATGTGCACCGTCGCGGTCGACACCGCCAACTGGGCGTCGCGCGCCCGCAGCGCGCGCAGGATCTCGTCGTGCTCCCGGTGCGCGTGCTCCACGGCCCGCTCGGTCCGGGTGCCCCGGACGATCCGCACCCGCTGGGTGCGCGTGGACAGCACCCGCAGCAGCATCGACAGCACCGGATTGCCGACGGCCTCGACGATCCGCAGATGGAACGCGATGTCGTGCCCCACGAACTCCTCGACCGTCGCCGCCGACCGGGACCGCCGCAGCACCGCGCCCAGCTCGTCGAGATCGTCCGGACCGAGCAGCGCGGCGGCCAGCCCGGTCGCCTGCGGTTCCAGCAGCCGGCGGACCTCCAGCAGTTGCAGCGCGGTCTGCCCCTGGGAGACGTCCGAGGCGAACGAGAACGCCTCGAAGAGGAGATGGGGCTCCAGACTGGACACATACGTGCCGTCCCCCTGCCGGGCGACCAGGATCCGCATCGCGGTCAGCGCCCGCACCGCCTCGCGCAGCGAACTGCGGGACAGGCCCAGCTGTCCGGCGAGCAACTCCTCCTTGGGCAACCGGGAACCCGGCGCGAGGTCGCCCGCCACGATCATCGCCTTGATCTTGTCCATCGCCTCGTCGGTCACTGCCACGAGCACGCCTCTCTGTACGGCTACTCCTGCTCGGACTGCACCTCGTTCGACTGGTCCTGGAGCGGCTACTCCTGCTTCTCGCCGGACGCGAAGCGGGAGATGATCAGCGCGACGATGATGATCGCGCCGTTGAGGAACTGGTTCCACAGCGGCGGCACACCCGCCAGCGTCATCACGTTGACGACCAGCTGGAGCGTCAGCACACCGGTCAGCGCACCGAACACGGACCCCTTGCCGCCGTTGAGGCTGACCCCGCCGATGACCGTCGCGGCGAAGACCTGGAAGATCCAGCCGCTGCCCTGGGTCGCGGAGATCGAACCGTAGTGACCGCTGTAGAGGATGCCGGCGAACGCGGCCAGCACGCTCCCCAGGATCAGCACCGCCCACACGATCCGGTCGACCCGGATGCCCGCGGTCCGCGCCGCCTCCGCGTTGCCGCCGATCGCGTACAGCGCCCGCCCGTGCCGCAGCCAGGCCAGCGCGGCGCTGCCGAGGGCGAAGAGCACCACACAGATCCAGATCGCCGCGGGCGCGCCCCACCAGGACGCCCGGCCCAAGTAGGTGAAGGAAGAGGGCAGTTCGACGATGGACTGACCTTCGGAGAGGGCGACCTGGAGACCCCGCAGCATCGTGAGCATGCCGAGGGTGACGATGAACCCGTTGAGCCGCAGCTTCAGGATCAGGAACCCGTTGACGGCCCCGATCACCGCGCCCACCAGCAGACAGAGCGGAATCGCCGTCCACTCGGGAAGGAGCCCGAGCCCGGTGAACCGGGCGCCGCTGGTGGGCAGCACGAGCCACACCGCGATGACCGGCGCCACCCCGATGGTGGACTCCAGGGACAGGTCCATCCGCCCGCAGATCAGGATCAGCGCGGTGGCGAGCACCAGCAGGCTCAGCTCCGTCGACTGCTGCGCCACACCGATGAGGTTGTCGGAGGTCAGGAAGGCCGGCGAGACGATGAACCCGATCACCCCGAGGACCAGGATGGCCGGGATCAGGGACAGTTCACGGAACCGGCCGAGGTCGAGCCCGCGACGGGCGTCCCCGGCGGTCTGCTGCGCCACGCTCGCTGCGGGGTCGGTGACATCAGTGGTGGCGGACATGACTACCTTCCGTGCTCGTCGGTGTCGGGTGCTTCGGCCCTGTCGGCGACTTCCTGCCCGGCGACGCCCTCCATGGCGGCGACCACCTGCTCGTCCCGCCAGCCGGGCGCGAACTCGGCGACCACGCGCCCGTGGAACATCACCACGACCCGGTCGCACACCTTCAGGTCGTCCAGCTCGTCGGAGACGATCAGCGCGGCCTTCCCGCCGTCCGCGACCTCGCGGATGCGCCGCAGCAGGAACTCCTTGGACTTGACGTCCACCCCGTTGGTGGGACGGACGGCGACCAGCACCCGGGGGGCGGTGGCCAGCGCCCGCGCCACCACGACCTTCTGCTGGTTGCCGCCGGAGAGCGCGGACACCGCGGTGGCCGCCCCCGGGGTCTTGATGTCGAGCTCGCGGATCATGCGCTGGGCGAAGTCCCGGGTCCGGGACGGCAGTACCGTGCCGAACGGGCCCAGCTGGTCGGTGACGGTCAGCGTCGCGTTCTCCGCCACGCTGCGGCCCGGGACCAGGCCCTGCAGATGCCGGTCCTCGGGGACCAGACCGACGCCCGCGGCCAGCGCCGACGGGACGCTGCCGGTGCGCACGCCGCGTCCGCCGACGGAGATCCGGCCCTCCTCGGCGCGATGCAGACCGGCGACGGCCTCCCCGACCCGCACATTGCCGCTCGCCGCCGCCCCGGCCAGCCCGACCACCTCGCCCGAGCGCACCGACAGGGACAGCTCGCGACAGGCGCCGGGGAGCGTGAGGCCCTCGATCGACAGCAGCTCGGGACCCGGCTCCGGGCCCGGGCCCGCGTCGCGAGCCGCTGAGGCGGCGGGGCTCGCCGTGGCCGGGGTCGTCTCCCCGGTCATCGCCTCCACCAGGGCCTGATGGCCGACCTCGGCGACCGGCGCGGTGAGGATATGGGTCGCGTCGCGGTAGACGGTGACCGTCGTGCAGAGGTCGTACACCTCTTGGAGGTGGTGCGAGATGAACAGGAAGGCGACGCCCTGGCGTTGGAGGTCGCGGAGCTTGTCGAAGAGCCTGCCGATGCCACGGGCGTCCAGCTTCGCGGTCGGCTCGTCGAGGATGATGAAACGTGCGCCGAACGACAGGGCGCGGGCGATCTCCACGAACTGCCGCTGTTCCACGGTGAGTTCCCGGGCCCGCGCGCTCGCGTCGACGTCCACGCCGTATTCGCCGAGGAGTTCCTCCGCCCGCTGCCGCAACTGCCGCCAGCGGATGGGCTGCAGCGGTCCGGCGCTCTGCCGGTTCAGGAAGAGGTTCTCCGCGACGGTCAGGTCCTGGATGATCGTGGACCGCTGGTAGACACAGGCCACCCGGGACCGCCAGGCGTCGATGTCGCCGACCGGCGGCGCCGGTTCGCCGGAGAAGCGCAGGGATCCGGTGTCGGGCCGGCGCAGCCCGGTCAGCAGGGACACCAGCGTCGACTTGCCGGCCCCGTTGCGGCCCACCAGCGCGTGCGACTCGCCGGGGGCGACGGCGATACGGGCGTCGCGCAGCGCAACGGTGGCGCCGAACCTCTTGCCGACCCCGATGGCCTCGGCCACCGGGGTCGGGACCGCCGGGGTCGGAGCCACCGGGGTCGCGGCAGGAGTGTCCGCCATGGTGGATACCGTCCTTCCAGGAGTGCGGGCGCTGATGCCGGTCCGGGGTCGGGTCACTGACCCACGGTGTTGCCCCACAGGCTCTGGTCCTCGACGTTCTCCTTGGTCACCAGAGGCGCCGGCAGCTGGTCCTCCAGCCCGTTGGGGATCGCGATGATCGTCGAGTCGTGGTCGGTCTTGCCCGCCTTGAAGGTCTTGCCGTCGGCCGCCGCCTTGGCGTAGTACAGCGCGTACTTGGCGTACAGATCGGCGGGCTGGGAGACGGTCGCGTCGATCTGGCCCTTGCGGATCGCGTCGAACTCCTGCGGGATGCCGTCGTTGGAGATGATCGAGATGTGCCCCTTCTGGCCGGCCGGCTTGAGCAGGCCCTTCTGCTCCAGCAGAGCCAGCGTCGGCTGCAGGAAGACACCGCCGGCCTGCATGTAGATGCCGTTGAGGTCGGGGTGCTGGGCGAGCAGGCTCTGCAGCTTGGCGGAGGCCACGTCGCCCTTCCAGTCGGTGGGGAGCTCGAACACCTTGATGGCGGGGAACTTCTGCTTCATGCACTCGGCGAACGCCTCGGAGCGGTCACGCCCGTTGATGGAGTCCAGCGCGCCCTGGAGTTCGGCGACCTTGCCCTTGCCGCCGAGCTGCTTGCCGAGGAACTCGCAGGCCTTGGTGCCGTACGCCCGGTTGTCGGCGCGCACGACCATGTAGACGTCACCCTTGTCGGGGCGGGTGTCGACACTGACCACGGGGATCTTCTTCGAGGCGAGGGCGTCGAGCGTGGAGGCGATCGCGCCGGTGTCCTGAGGGGCCATGACGACGGCCTTGGCGCCCGTGTTCTGGAACACCTGCACATTGGCGACCAGCTTGGTGACGTCGTTCTGGGAGTTGCTCAGCGGCAGCGCGTTGATGCCCTCGGACTTGATGTCCTTCTGGACGTACTCGGCGTAGGAATTCCAGAAGTCGGAGTCGGAACGCGGCAGGTCGATCCCGATGGCGGGACTGTCGCCGCCCGCGCTGTCCGACCCCGCGCTGTCGCGGTTGCAGGCGGTGAGGAGGGTGAGGGCTGCGACCACGACGGCGGTTGCGGCGGTGGAGCGGGTGCGAGCGAGCTTCATGGCCGGGTTCTCTCCTTAGCCTGAGCAGGGAGTGGAGATTCCTCCGATGTATCTCGAACGTCGAGGACGTTACGACGGTGTCACCGGCGCTGACAAGGGGTCGTGTTCGACGAATCGACAGGATTTTTCGGGGTGTTGTCATGCAGCCCCAGGGCACCTAAAGTCGCGGTTCTGCGATTCCTCCGATGAATGCCTCGCCGCGTCGCGACGCATGAGGACCGTCCCACAGGAAGGGCGCCCCCTTGACCGCAACCCCCGCCCGGATCGTCGCGGTGGACACCCACGACATCCGTTTCCCCACCTCGCGGGAGCTGGACGGCTCCGACGCGATGAACCCGGATCCCGACTACTCCGCCGCCTACGTCGTCCTGCGGACCGACGCCGGCGACGGGCTGGAAGGCCACGGCTTCAGCTTCACCATCGGACGCGGCAACGACGTCCAGGTCGCCGCGATCGCCGCCCTGCGCCCCCACCTCCTGGGCCGCTCGGTGGACGAACTCTGCGCCGACCCGGGCTCCCTCAACCGCGACCTGATCGGCGACAGCCAACTGCGCTGGCTAGGCCCCGAGAAGGGCGTGATGCACATGGCGATCGGCGCGGTCGTCAACGCCGCCTGGGACCTCGCCGCGAAACGCGCCGGGCAGCCGCTGTGGCGACTGCTCGCCCACGCCGACCCCGAATGGCTCGTCTCCCAGGTCGACTTCCGCTACATCGAAGACGCCCTCACCCCCGAGGACGCCCTCGCCCTGCTGCGGACCGGCCGGGCCGGGCTGGCCGAACGCGAGGCGGACCTGCGCGAGCGCGGCTACCCCGGCTACACCACCTCGCCGGGCTGGCTCGGCTACTCCGACGAGAAGCTCACCCGGCTCGCCAAGCAGGCCGTCTCCGACGGCTTCACCCAGATCAAGCTCAAGGTGGGCGCCGACCTCGACGACGACCTGAGGCGGCTGCGCACGGCCCGCGCCGCCGTCGGGGACGGGGTGCGCATCGCCGTCGACGCCAACCAGCGCTGGAACATCGACGAGGCGATCCGCTGGACCCGCGCCCTCGCCGAGTTCGACCCGTACTGGATCGAGGAGCCCACCAGCCCCGACGACGTCCTCGGCCACGCGGCCATCAGGGCGGCGGTCGCGCCGGTGAAGGTCGCCACCGGCGAACACGTGCAGAACCGCATCGTCTTCAAGCAGCTGCTCCAGGCCGGCGCCCTCGACGTGCTCCAGATCGACGCGGCCCGGGTCGGCGGCGTCAACGAGAACCTCGCCATCCTGCTGCTCGCCGCGAAGTTCGGGGTGCCGGTGTGCCCGCACGCGGGCGGGGTGGGGCTGTGCGAACTCGTCCAGCACCTCGCGATGTTCGACTACCTGGCCCTGTCCGGCACCACCGAGAACCGGGTCATCGAGTACGTCGACCACCTCCACGAGCACTTCACCGACCCGGTCGTGCTGCGCGACGGCCATTACACGGCCCCGCTCGCCCCCGGCTTCTCCGCCGCCATGCACCCCGAGTCCCTCGCCGAATTCCGTTACCCGGACGGCGCGTTCTGGGCCGCCGACCTCGCCCGGTGACGGGTCTGTGCGCGCTGTCTTGACGTGTACTTGGCGCAGTGGGTTCATGGGAGCGCTCCCACACTTCCCTTGACCCCTGCCGAGTTTCTTGGCCTCACTTCTGGAGTCGCAGTGAGAACGACAAGAAGCACGTCACGAACGCATTTTCTGCGCACTGTGCCGATCAGGCTCGCCTTCCTGCTCGGTCTGGTCCTCGTCGGCGCCCTCTGCCCTGCCGTCGCCCAGGCGGAGTCCCGGTCGCCCGGCGTCCTCGCCACCGGTCTGCACATCAGCGACGGCCGGCTGGTCGAGGGCAACGGGAACGACTTCGTCATGCGGGGCGTCAACCACGCCCACACCTGGTATCCGGGCCGGACCCAGCAGTCGCTCGCCGACATCAAGGCGATGGGCGCCAACGCCGTGCGGGTCGTCCTCGCCGACGGCCACCGCTGGAGCGCGAACAGCGCCTCCGACGTGGCCGGCGTGATCGCCCAGTGCAAGGCCAACCGGCTCATCTGCGTGCTGGAGGTGCACGACACCACTGGCTACGGCGAGGACGCGGCGGCCGGCACGCTCGACCAGGCGGCCGACTACTGGATCGGTCTGAAGAGCGTCCTGGCCGGCCAGGAGGACTACATCGTCGTCAACATCGGCAACGAGCCCTGGGGCAACACCGACCCCGCGGGCTGGACCGCGCCGACCGTCGCTGCGATCCAGAAGCTGCGGGCCGCCGGATTCGCGCACACGATCATGGTGGACGCGCCCAACTGGGGTCAGGACTGGCAGGGCGTCATGCGGGCCAACGCCCGGTCCGTGTACGACGCCGACACCACCGGCAACCTGATTTTCTCGATCCACATGTACAGCGTCTTCGACACGGCGGCGGAGATCACCGACTATCTGAACACCTTCGTCGACGCCGGACTGCCCCTCCTCATCGGCGAGTTCGGCGGCCCCGCCGACCAGTGGGGCGATCCCGACGAGGACACCATGATGGCCGCCGCCCGGCAGCTCGACCTCGGCTATCTGGCCTGGTCCTGGAGCGGAAACACCGACCCGATCCTCGACCTGACGCTCAACTTCGATCCCGCGCAGCTCAGTTCATGGGGAAGCCGCATCTTCAACGGCGTCGACGGCATCGCCCGGACCGCCGAGGAAGCCACCGTCTTCGGCGGCGGCGCCCCCGGCGACACCCAGGCCCCGACGGCCCCCGGCGCCCCTAACGCCTCGGCGGTGACGGCGACTTCGGCCACGCTCACCTGGACCGCCGCCACCGACAACGTGGGCGTCGCCGGCTACGACGTCGTCCGGATCAGCGGCGCCGCCGAGACGAACGTCGCCGCCTCCACCACCCACACCGCCACCGTGACCGGCCTCACCGCGAACACCGCCTACACGTTCGCCGTGTACGCCCGGGACGCCGCCGGGAACCGCTCCGCCCGCTCGGCCACGGTGAACGTCACGACCGGCAGCGCACCCGCCGTGGCCTGTGCCGTCGGCTACCGGGTCGTCGGGGAGTGGCCGGGCGGCTTCCAGGGCGACCTCACCCTCCGCAACACCGGCACGACGGCCATCAGCGGCTGGAGACTCGCCTTCACCTTCGCCGACGGCCAGACCGTCACCAACATGTGGGGCGGGACCGCCACCCAGAGCGGCGGCGCGGTGAGCGTCGTCCCCGCCTCCTACACGTCGACCATCCCCGCCGGCGGCTCGGTCACCGTCGGCTTCATCGGCGGCAAGGGCGCGACCAACACCGCACCGACCGCGTTCACGCTCAACGGCGGTGCCTGCGTGACCACCTGACGGACCGTCGTCCCGCCGATCGGCGCAGGGGAGCGGCCGCCCGCGCCGATCGGTGTCCACCGTGGCCGGCAACTCTCCGGTGCCACCACGGGACACCCCGTAATGTGAGCCCATGTCCACGACGCCCCGCTGGCTCAATGCCGAGGAACGACGAGCCTGGCTGGCCTACGTCGACTTCTCCACCCTGCTCGGCGACTACCTCAACCGGCAACTGCGGCGCGACGCCGGGATGACCCACGCCGACTACAGCCTGCTGGCCTACCTCTCGCTGGAACCCGACGGCACCCTCGGGATGTCCGAGCTCGCCCAGCGGCTGAAGATCACCCGCAGTCGGCTCACCCACGCGGTGAACCGGCTGCGCGAGGTCGGCTTCGTGGACCGGCGGGAGGACCCCGCCGACGGCCGCGGGCAGCTCGCGTATCTCACCGACGCGGGCAAGGCCCTGCTGGCGGAGATCGCCCCCGGACATGTGGAGGCGGTGCGCCGGGCGGTGTTCGACGTCCTCACCCCCGAGCAGGTGCGCCAGTTCGCGGAGATCGGCGAGGCGATCAGCGACGCCCTGCACCGGGCCGAGAGCACCGAGGCCGACCCGACGGTGCTGCCCTGGCGGCGCAGGTAGCGCACGGCGTCGACCGCGCGCCCCCCGGCCGCGCCGGCGCGAGGGTCCGAGCAGTGCGTTCGCACCCTCCCAGCGGCGCGTTCGCACTGATCGGCGCAAGGAATCGGCCGGGGAGTCGAGAAGAACCGGCCGACCGTCCGTACCTGGGGGTACCGGGGGGCCGCCCGCCCCTCCGACCACGCCAACGATCGTAGGGACGTACCTCGTGAACGCAACCGCCGCCATCGGTGTCACCGGCCTCGGCGTGATGGGCCGCAACCTCGCGCGCAACTTCGCCCGCCACGGCTACGCCGTCGCCGTCCACAACCGCACCGCCGGTCGCACCCGCGCGCTCGTCGAGGAGTACGGCCACGAGGGCACGTTCGTCCCCGCCGAGTCGGCCGCGGACTTCGTCGCCGCGCTCCAGCGTCCCCGGCGACTGATGATCATGGTGCAGGCGGGCGAGGTCACCGACGCGGTCATCGACGAGTTCGCCCCGCTCATGGAGCCCGGCGACATGATCATCGACGGCGGCAACGCGCACTACGCCGACACCCGCCGCCGCGAGGAGGCGCTGCGCGCTCAGGGCATCCACTTCGTCGGCGCCGGCGTCTCAGGCGGCGAGGAGGGCGCGCTGAACGGGCCGGCCGTCATGGTCGGCGGCTCGTCCGAGTCGTACGACGTCCTCGGCCCGATGTTCGAGTCCATCAGTGCGAAGGTCGACGGCGAGCCCTGCGCCACCCACATCGGCACCGACGGCGCCGGACACTTCGTCAAGATGGTGCACAACGGCATCGAGTACGCCGACATGCAGCTCATCGCCGAGGCCTACGACCTGCTGCGCCAGGTCGCCGGCTACACCCCCGCCGAGATCGCCGACATCTTCCGCACCTGGAACCAGGGCCGGCTCGGCTCCTACCTCATCGAGATCACCGCCGAGGTGCTCGCCCACACCGACGCCGCCACCGGCGCGGCCTTCGTCGACATCGTCGTGGACGCCGCAGGTCAGAAGGGCACCGGCCGCTGGACCGTGCAGACCGCCCTGGACCTGGGCTCACCGGTCACCGCCATCGCCCAGGCCACCTTCGCCCGGGCCGCCTCCGGCCAGCGCGAACTGCGCGCCGCCTACGCCGGGCTCCCCGGCGGCACCACGCCCCCGCTCAGCCGCACCGAGGCCACCCGCTTCACCTCGCAGGTCGAGCACGCCCTGTACGCGTCGAAGGTCATCGCCTACGACCAGGGCTGGAAGATGATCCAGGACGCGGCCGGCGAGTTCGGCTGGAAGATCGACCTGGGCGCGGTCGCCCGGATCTGGCGCGGCGGCTGCATCATCCGCGCCTCGTTCCTCGACCGCATCCGCGCCGCGTACGCCGCCGACCCGGACCTGGTCAGCCTGCTCGGCGAGATGGAGTTCGCGATGGAGATCACCGACGCGCAGGTGCCCTGGCGCGAGACGGTGGCCTCGGCGGCCCGCCGCGGCATCCCCGTCCCCGCGTTCTCCGCCGCGCTCGCCCACTACGACACGCTGCGCGCCGACCGGCTGCCGGCCGCGCTGCTCCAGGGCCAGCGCGACTACTTCGGCGCCCACACCTACCGGCGCACCGACCGGCCCGGCGCGTTCCACACGCACTGGGCCGAGGCCGGCCGTCCGGAGACGTCGGCCTGACCTGAGCGGCGGGGCGCCCCCGGCCCGGGGCGCCCCGCTTTCATGACACGGTCGGCCGGCTGGGGATCGGCGGCCCCGGGGTCAGTGGTCCCAGTGGCTGGTCGCCGGGTACGTCGGGTACTCGACGCCCGAGACGTGCTGGACGACGCGGACGACCTGGCAGGAGTAGCCGAACTCGTTGTCGTACCAGAGGTAGAGGATCGCGTTGTCCCCGTCGACCTTGGTGGCGCCGGCGTCGATGATCGACGCGTGCCGGGAGCCGATGAAGTCCATGGAGACCGCGTCCGGCGCCGTCGTGAAGTCGATCTGGCGCTTGAGCGGCGAGGTCAGCGAGACCTCGCGGAGGTAGTCGAGGACCTCTTCGCGATCGGTCTCCCGGCCGAGCCGCAGGCTGAGGATGGCGATCGAGACGTCCGGCACCGGGACCCGGATCGAGCTGCCGGTGATCGGCGCCTTGAGGTCGGGCAGCGCCTTGGCGACCGCGGAGGCGGCCCCGGTCTCGGTGATGACCATGTTCAGCGGCGCCGAACGGCCGCGGCGGTCGGCCTTGTGGTAGTTGTCCAGCAGGTTCTGGTCGTTGGTGAACGAGTGGACGGTCTCCACATGGCCGCGCAGCACCCCGTACTCGTCGGCCATCGCCTTCAGCGGCGGGACGATCGCGTTGGTGGTGCAGGACGCGCAGGACAGGATCTGCTCGTCGGGCTTGATCGTGTCGTGGTTGACGCCGTGCACGATGTTCGGCACATCGCCCTTGCCGGGGGCGGTCAGCACGACCTTGTCGATGCCGGGCCGCAGATGCTTGGACAGGCCCTCGCGGTCCCGCCACTTGCCCGTGTTGTCGATCAGGATCGCGTCGCTGATGCCGTACGCCGTGTAGTCGACCTCGCTCGGGTCGTCGGCGTAGATGACGGTGATCTCGTTGCCGTTGGCGATGATCCTGTTGCGGGCCTCGTCGACCGTGATCGTGCCCTGGAACTGGCCGTGCACGGAGTCGCGGCGCAGCAGGGACGCCCGCTTGACGATGTCCTCGGCGGCCCGCTCCCCGCCGCCGCGCACCACGATGGCGCGCAGCCGCAGCCCGTTGCCGGAGCCGGACTTCTCGATCAGCAGCCGGGCGACGAGCCGGCCGATGCGCCCGAAGCCGTAGAGCACGACGTCGCGCGGCTCGCGCCGGTCGATCTTGTTCGCCCCGGTCGCCCCGGCCACGGCCTCGGCGGTGAAGGCCGGCACGGACAGTCCGCGGTCGTCGGCCCGGTAGGTCGCGGCGAGCATGCCGATGTCGATCTGGGACGGGCCGAGGTCGAGCGTGGTGAGGGCCTCCAGGAACGGCAGCGTCTCGGTGACCGAGAGCTCCTCGCCCGCGATCTGCCGGGCGAACCGGTGGGTCTTGAGGATGCCGACCACCGACCTGTTCACCAGGGAGCGGCTGTGCAGCAGGATCGTCACGTCCCGCTCGCGGTGCAGCTTCCCGATCATCGGGATCATCGACTCCGCGATCTCCTCGCGGTTCTTCCAGTTGGTGAACGAATCGTCGTTGAGCGTCACGGGCCTATCTTTCGAGCTAGGTGGCGCTCATATGCTAACCCCCTGCTCGTTCGAGCATCCGGGCGGGCCGATCCCGCGGATCCGCCCGTGAGGTGATTGATCCCGCTGCGCTCGGGTACGCGAGGCCGGACCGCCGCTATCAGGGGAGCTGCCATGGAGACGCCCGCATACGACCACGCCGACAACCCCGGCGCGCTGGCACTGGACGCGCTGGCCCGGGACACCGAGGACACGGCGGCACTGGACGCGCTCGCGCACTGCGACGTCCTCGTGCCCGTGCCCGACGACGCCACCGACGAGGACGTCACCGACCCGACCACCGTCGCCCTGCCCGTCCTCGAACAGGTCGGGGGCGTTCCCGTGGTGCCGGTGTTCACCTCCGAGCCGGAGCTGGCGTACCTGCTGCCGGAGGTCGACCGCTACCGCCTGGTGCCGCTCGGCGCACTCGCCGCGCAGTGGCCGATCGGAGAGCTGTCCCTGTGCATCGACGCGGCCGGCGCCCATCCACTGACCCTCACCTCGGAGGGAGTGCGCACCCTGCTCGCTCGCTGAGCGCTGCGCTGCCGCGCTGTGCGGTCGTTCCGCCGCGGCGCCGTCGTGGCCGGTCGCGCAGTTCCCCGCGCCCCTTTGGGGCGCTTCAGGCCTCGGTCGGCGTCAGTGTGCGTTGGAGTGCGGCCCGCTGCAGCGGCAGGACCTCGGTGTGCAGGTCGCGGCCCTTACGGGTGAGGGCGACCCAGACCCCGCGCCGGTCCTCGATGCAGACGGAGCGCTCCACCAGGCCTTCCTTCTCCAGCCGGCCGATGAGGCGGGACAGCGCGCTCTGGCTGAGATGGACCCGTCCGGCGAGGTTCTGCACCCGGCAGTGGTCGCCCTCGCGGGGCGCTTCGGAGGCGAGGAGGTCGAGCACTTCGAAGTCACTCGCGCCGAGGCCGTGCGGGTGCAGCGCACGATCGATCTCGCACATCGTGCGCGCGTGCACCGACAGGATGTCCCGCCACCGCGCTTCCAGGCCCGCCCCAGCCGTCTTCGCTGCCATACCCGCACGGTAACACCGATCCGCACCTTTGTTGCCCGTGCAACTAAGTGGGTTGTGCGAAGTCGGCTACGGCGCCGCAGCGGCTTCAGGCGGTCGGGTCCTGGAGCAGGCCCACCAGGTTGCCGTCCGCGTCCTTCACGAAGGCGATCAGCCTGCCGCCGCCGACGTCCTGGGCGTCCTGCAACAGCTCCGCGCCCGCCGCGACCAGCGCCGCGAGCCGCTCGCGCAGGTCCGTGACATGCCAGTACGGAACCGGCCCGGTCATGCCCTTGGCGTGCCCGTTCGGGTCGAGGCCGACGTCCTGCCCGGCGGCCCTGAAGCCGACGTAGTAGGGCTCGTCGGCGTACGGCTCGACCTTCAGCAGTGCGCTGAACAGCGCCTTCGCCCGGTCGAGGTCCTTGACGGGGTAGATGATCGTCTGCAGGCCGGCGGTGGTCATGGCGTCCTCCTGGGTGACGTGCGGTGCGCGGGAACGCGTCCGTGTTCCCGCACTTCTCACGCTAGGCCGACGGGCCGCGCCACGGCTTCTCCGAAACTGACCGGTTCCCGCACCAGGGCTGCCGCCCGCGGGGCGCTCCGCTGGAGGTGCCGCTATGTGCCGTCGTTTTGCCGCGGCGCCGTCGTGGCCGGCCGCGCAGTTCCCCGCGCCCCTTTGGGGCGCTTCGCCCGACCCGCTTACGTCGACTCCCGCTTCACCAGTTCCGTGGGCAGGATCACCGCCGCCGGGTCCTCGCCGCCGATCTGCGCGAGCAGCACCCGGACCATCTCGTTGCTGATCCGGTCCCAGGGCTGGCGGATCGTGGTGAGGGAGGGGCTGCCCGCGAGCGCCGCGGGGGAGTCGTCGAAGCCGCCCACGGCCACGTCGTCCGGCACCCGCTTGCCCGCCCGCCGCAGCGCGGTCAGCACGCCCTGTGCCATCAGGTCGGAGGCGACGAACATCGCGTCCAGCTCCGGGACCCGCTCCAGGAGCCGTTCCGCGCCCGCCTCACCGCTGGCCCGGCTGTAGTCGCCGGAGACGATCAGCCGCTCGTCGTACGCGACGCCCGCCTCGGCGAGCACCTCCCGGTACCCGGCGAGCCGCTCCACACCGCCGGGGGTGTCCAGCGGGCCGGTGACCACGCCGATCCGCCGACGGCCCTGCGCGAGCAGATGGCGCACCATGTCCCGGGCGCCGTCGCGGTCGTCGGCGGCCACATAGCTCACCTTGGAACCGATGCCGATCGGCTTGCCGCACGCGACCAGCGGTACGCCCGCCTCGCGCAGCTCCGTGGCGATCGGGTCCCCGGAGTGGCTGGAGACCAGCAGCACCCCGTCCACGTGCCCGGCGGTGATGTACCGCGTGATCCGCCGCCGTTCGTCCTCGGTGCCGGCCAGCATCAGCAGCAGCGGGATGTCGTGCGCGGCCAGCGCCTGGGTGCAGCCGCGCAGCAGGACGTTGAAGTTGGGGTCCTCGAAGAACCGCTCCTGCGGCTCCGTGAGCAGGAAGCCCACGGAGTCGGAACGGCCGGTGATCAGCGAGCGGGCGTGCCGGTTGACGACGTAACCCGTCCTGCGGATGGCGGCGTTGACCGCCTCCGCCGCGGCCGGGCTGACGTAGTGCCCGCCGTTGAGCACGCGCGAGACGGTGCCCCGCGAGACGCCCGCCTCCCGCGCCACGTCGTGGATGGTCGGCGGTTTGCGTCGGCCACCCGCACCATTGTTCATGGTCATGACTTTACGGCTCCGGACAGCAGGTCCAGGCTCCAGAACCGCTGAACGACCAGGAACAGCGCCACCAGCGGGATCACCGCGAGGAACGCGCCGGTGATCACCAGCGTGTACAGGGCGGGCTGGTTGGAGCCCTGCTCCAGCAATGTGAACAGACCCAGGGTGATCGGGAACTTCTCGTCGTCGCTGAGCATGATGTACGGCAGCAGGAAGTTGTTCCACACCGCCACGAACTGGAACAGGAACACCGTGACCAGTCCGGGGATCATCATCGGCAGCGCGATCCGGGTGAAGATCCGCCACTCGCTCGCCCCGTCCATCCGCCCGGCCTCCACCACGTCGGCGGGCACGGCCGCGGCCGCGTAGATGCGCGCGAGGTAGACGCCGTAGGGGGAGAGGATCTGCGGCAGCAGCACGGACCAGTAGGAGTCCGTGAGGTCGGCGTTCGCCATCAGCAGGTACTGCGGGACGGCGAGGATGATCGGCGGCATCAGCACGCCCGCGAGCAGGATGTTGAACATCGTCTCGCGACCGCGGAACCGGTAGACCGCCAGCGCGTACCCGCTGACCGCGGACACGCACGTCGACAGCAGCGCCCCGAGACCGGCGTAGAGGGCGGAGTTGCCCATCCACGTCCAGTACACGCCGTCGCGGTAGGCGTTGAGATCCTTGAGGTTGTCGGCGAAGCCGGTGCCGGGCAGGAACGTGAACGTGGAGAACAGCTCACGCCCGGACTTGGTGGACGCGATCACCACCCACGCCACCGGCAGGAGACAGTAGAGCGCCCCCAGCAGCAGCGTGATCGTGGGGACCAGCGACACCCTGCTGCGCAGCGGCGGGCGGCCGCGGGCCGCGCCCGAGGCGCCGGCCGCCGACGGCGCCTTCTGTACGGCAAGAGAACTCATCGTGCTGCCTCCTGCTTGTTGCGACGGTTCGCGGCCCGCAGGAAGCCGAACGACAGCACCAGCGTGGCGACCGCGATGATCACGGCCTCGGCGGCCGCCTGGTAGACGTCACCGGTGCGGAACGCGTCCCGGTACACCTTCATCAGCGGACTCCAGGTGGTGGACACGGAGTTGGTGAGCGGCTTCAGGGTGGTCGGCTCGTTGAACACCTGGAGCGTGGCGATGATCGAGAAGAAGAAGGTCAGCACCAGCGAGGGCGCCACCATCGGGATCTTGATCTTCAGCGCGATCTGCAGCGGGGTGGCGCCGTCCAGCTTCGCCGCCTCGTGCACCTCGGCCGGAATGGCCTGCAGCGAGGTGTAGATGACGATCATGTTGAAGCCGGTGCCGCCCCAGATCGCGATGTTGGACAGGGCGAGATAGAGGGGGCCGCCGTCCAGCAGGTCCGGCTGCGGCAGGCCCAGCTTCTCCAGCACGAAGTAGAACGGGCTGACGTCCGGCAGATACAGGAAGCCCCACAGCAGCGCCGCCACCACGCCCGGGATGGCGTACGGCAGGAAGATCGCGAGCCGGGTGAAGGGGGCGAACCGCACCTTCTCGGAGTCGAGCATCAACGCGAACAGCAGCGCCAGGCCCAGCATCAGCGGGACGACGATGCAGCCGTACCCGAGGACGCGCAGCGCGCCGGCGACCAGCTCGCTGTCGGTGAGGGCGGCGGTGTAGTTCTCCAGGCCGGCCCAGACCTCGCTGCGGGCGCCGGCCCCCAGGCCGAGCCCGGAGACCTTCACCTTGTGGAAGCTGAGCCAGACCGCGTACCCGATGGGCAGTGCGAAGAACAACGCGAAGAGGATCGTCGCGGGGATGAGGAAGGCATACGGGGCCCCCTTGACCCCGTACGACCTCCGGCGTGCGGTGGTCACTCGGAGACCTCGAAGCCCTGCTTCTTCATGTCGGCGACGGTGGCCGACTGCATCTTGGCCAGGGCGGCGGAGAAGTCCGACTTGTTCTTGGCGGCGGCGCCGAACGCGTCGTTGAAGGTCGTGTAGGCGACGTTCACGTTCGGGCCCCAGGCCGAGGGCGCCGTGGTCTTCGCGATCTCGGCGGCCTTGGTGTAGAAGTCCGCCTGGTTCGAGAAGTAGTCCGGCGGGGTGGTGAAGGCGCCGCTGGTCTGGGCGTTCGTGGCCGCCGGGTAGATGCCGCCCTCCTTGGCCAGCGCGGTGAGCGCGTCGCCGTCGGTGTTCAGCCAGGCGGCGAACTTCGCGGCGGCCTCCTTGTGCTTGGAGTCCGTCGTCACGGCCGTGGAGGATCCGCCCCAACTGCCGGTGACGTTCTCGCCGTTCGACCACTGGGGGAGCGGGGCCATGGCCCACTTGCCCTTGGTGTCGGGCGCGGCGGTGGTCAGCGTGCCCGGGGCCCAGACGGCGGAGACCCAGGCGATCTGCTTGCCGGTGTTGAGCGCCTTGTTCCAGGCCGGGGTGTACATCGGCTGGTTGTCGATGGCGCCCTCCTTGACCAGACCGCCCCAGAAATCGGCGACCTTCTTGGTGGCCGCGTCGTCGATGCCGACCTTCCACTTGTCGCCGGAGGTGGTCCACCACTTGGCGCCGGCCTGCTGGGCCAGGCCCGCGAAGAGACCGGAGTCGTTGGCGGAGAACGTGGTGAGGTCGGTGTCCGGGGCCTTCTTCTTCAGCGCGCGGGCGGTCTCGGCGAACTGCTCCCAGGTGGTGGGGACCGTCAGGCCGTACTGCTTGAAGAGGTCGGCGCGGTAGTAGAACATCATCGGGCCGATGTCCTGCGGCACCGCGTAGACGGCGTCCGTGCCCAGCGTGGTCTGCTGCCAGACGCCGTCGGCGAACTTGGCCTTCGCGTCGCCGACGTCCTTCGCTATGTCCGCCAGCGCGTCATTGCTGACCAGCGTCGGCAGCGCCTGGTACTCGGCCTGCACCAGGTCCGGGGCCTTGCCGGCGGTGTGCGCGGTGAGGATCTTGGTGACCAGGGAGTCGCCGGAGGCCTGCTTCTTCACCGTGACCGTGATCTGGTCCTTCTTGCCCTGGCCCGCGTTCCACAGGTCCACGACCTTGTCCATGCCGGGCGTCCACGTCCAGTACGTGAGCGAGACCGGACCGGACTCGGCGCCGCCGTCGTCGTCGGACGAGCCGCAGGCGGCGAGGGCGGTGGCGCCGAGCGTGACGGCGACGGCGGAAGCCATGAATCTGCGGGGCCGGCGGCGCTTCGTGTTGGGCATGGATCTCTCCCCTGACCTGGGTCCTGGTGTCTGTGAGCGTTCACAGTAGAGAAACATCCCGGACACTTGTCAATGGTTGATGCTGTGCGGTTATGTTGGGCCCGCACCGCCCGCAGCTGTGTGTGCACGTTCCCAAATGATCGATTAAACGGGAGAAATCCATGCCGGCGACCAACCCCAGGGGCCTCACCGGGCTCGCCTTCGGTGGGGACTACAACCCCGAGCAATGGCCGGAAAGCGTCTGGCGGGACGACGTCCGGCTGATGCGCGAGGCCGGCGTCACCATGGTGAGCGTCGGGATCTTCTCCTGGGCCCTCCTGGAGCCCACGGCCGGGGAGTACGACTTCGGCTGGCTCGACCGCGTCATCGGCCTGTTGCACGACGACGGCATCCGCGTCGACCTGGGCACCCCCACCGTGGCCCCGCCGGTCTGGTTCTACCGCCGCCACCCCGAGGCGCTTCCGGTGACCGCCGAGGGCGTGCGCTACGAGTTCGGCTCGCGCGCCGCGATCTGCCACAGCAACGCGGACTACCGCGCCGCCGCCGCCAACATCACCACCCAGCTCGCGCAGCGCTACGGCGAGCACCCGGCGCTGGCGATGTGGCACGTCCACAACGAGTACGGCGTCCCGGTCTCGGCCTGCTACTGCGACTCCTGCGCCGCCCACTTCCGCCGCTGGCTGGAGACGACGTACGGCACGATCGACGCGGTCAACGAGGCCTGGGGCACCGCCTTCTGGGGCCAGCGCTACGCGAGCTTCGAGGACGTCGACCCGCCGCGCGCCACCCCGACCGTCGGCAACCCGGGCCAGGCCCTCGACTACAAGCGGTTCGCCGACGCCACGATGCGCGAGAACTTCGTGGCGGAGCGGGACATCCTGCACCGCCTCGCGCCCGGCCTCCCGGTGACGACCAACTTCATGACCGCCCTCAGCCAGTGCGACTCGGTCGACTACTGGGCCTGGGGCCGCGAGGTCGACATCGTCACCAACGACCACTACCTGATCACCGACGGCCGGCGCACCCACGTCAACCTCGCGATGGCCGCCGACCTCACCCGCTCCGTCGGCGCCGGCGCGCCCTGGATCCTGCTCGAACACTCCACCTCGGGCGTCAACTGGCAGCCGCGCAACCCCGCCAAGGCCCCCGGCCAGATGGCCCGCAACTCGCTGGCGCATGTGGCCCGCGGCTCCGAGGGCGCCATGTTCTTCCAGTGGCGGCAGTCCCGGCGCGGCGCCGAGAAGTTCCACTCGGCGATGGTTCCGCACGGCGGCACCGACACACGCGTGTGGCGCGAGGTCGTCGAACTCGGCGCCTCGCTCGACTCCCTCGCCGCGATCCGCGGCACCCGCACCGAGGCCGACGCGGCGGTGCTCTGGGACTGGCACTCCTGGTGGGCGCAGAACCTCGACTGGCGCCCCAGCCAGGACGCCGACCCGCGCGAGCGCGCCGACGCCTTCTACGAGGCCCTCTACGACCGCCACCTCACCGTCGACTTCGCCCACCCCGAGGCCGACCTCTCGGCGTACCCGCTGGTCGTGGTGCCCGCCCTCTACCTGATGACGGAGGCGGCCGGGCACAACCTCGAGGAGTACGTCGAGAACGGCGGCACCCTCGTCGTGTCGTACTTCTCCGGCATCGTCGACGAGCACGACGCCGTCCACGAGGGCGCCTACCCGGGCGCGCTCCGGGACGTCCTGGGCCTCACCGTCGAGGAGTTCTCACCGCTGCTGCAGGGCGAGCACATCCGGCTCACCGGCCCGGACGGCTCCGAACTGGCCGGCGACGTATGGACCGAGTTCGTCGTCCCGCGCGGCGCCGAGACCGTCTGGACCTACGCCGACGGCCTCACCGCGGGCCACCCGGCCGTCACCCGGCACCGCCTCGGCGAGGGCACCGCCTGGTACGTCTCCACCCGCCTCGGCCCCGACGGGCTGGACGCGCTGCTCGGCTGGGCCGCCGAGGACGCGAACATCGCCCCGCGCGCCGACCTGCCCCGGGACGTCGAGGTCGTGCGCCGCTCCGGCGAGACGGGCAGCTACCTCTTCGCCGTCAACCACACGGCCAGCGACGCCAAGGTGCCGCTGGAGTCGTCCGGCACCGAGCTGCTGACGGGCGAACGCGCCGCCGGCCGCCTCGCGGTCCCGGCCGGAGCCGTCCGGGTCGTGCGACTCGACGGCTGAGCCGACCCCCCCTTCGCCCGTGGAGCCGCGAGCCGCGGGCGGAGGGGGTCCCTCATCACCTGGGGGAATCCTCAACCCATCACGTCGAAGGGACGACGGACGACGATGTTCCATCCCAGACGCACCCTCAGAGCCCTGCTGCTGCCGCTCGCCGCGGGACTCTCCTTCCTGGCCCTGCCCGCGCAGACCGCCCAGGCGGCCGCCACCCTCACCAACGCCGGCTTCGAGACGGACGGCGCCGGCACCGCGACGCCGACCGGCTGGTCCACCTACTCGGCGGCCGGCCAGAACTCCGCCTCCTTCACCGAGGCCGGCGGACACGGCGGCAGCTACCGGCTGACCCACTGGGCGTCCACCGCCTACAAGGTGGAGACCTACCAGTACCTCTCGGGGCTGACCAACGGCGCCTACAAGCTCTCCGCCTGGGTCCGCTCCGGCGGCGGCCAGAACTCCGCCTACATCGCCCTGAAGAACTGCGGCGGTCCGGAACAGCGCACCGATCTCCCGGTGTCCTCCAGCGGGTGGATCCACATCGTCACGCCGGTCAACGTGACCAGCAACCAGTGCACCGTCAGCATCAGCAGCGACGCGAACGCGGGCAACTGGATCAACGTCGACGACCTGACCTTCACCTCCGGCACGACCGGACTGGCGATCAAGGGCTCCGACATCTCCTCCCTCGCCAAGAGCGAGGCCAAGGGCGGTGTCTACCGCACGAGTTCGGGCACGGCGGGCGACGCGGTCACCATCCTGAAGAACGCGGGCATGAACTACGCGCGCCTGAAGGTGTGGGTCAATCCTGCCGACGGCTACAACAACAAGGCGCGCGTCCTCGCCGTCGCCAAGCGCGCCAAGGCCGCAGGCCAGAAGCTCCTGGTCGACTTCCACTACTCCGACACCTGGGCCGACCCGGGCGTCCAGTCCAAGCCGGCCGCGTGGTCCGGCCACTCGTACAGCCAGCTCAAGACGGACGTGTACAACCACACCTACGACGTGCTGAACGCGTTGAAGGCGCAGGGCACCACCGCCGACATGGTCCAGGTGGGCAACGAGATCAACGGCGGCATGATGTGGTCCGAGGGGTCCACCGACAACTGGGGTCAGCTGGCCGGTCTGCTCAACTCCGGCTACGACGCCGTCAAGGCCGTCAACGCGTCCACCGCGGTCGCCCTGCACCTCGCCAAGGGCGGCGACCTGAGCGGCACCCGCTGGTGGTTCGACAGCGCCGTCTCCAACGGCGTGAAGTTCGACGCCATCGGCCTGTCGTACTACGGCTACTGGCACGGCACCCTCGCCGACTTCCAGACCACCCTGGACGACGCCGCGTCCCGCTACGCCAAGCCGGTGTTCCTCGCCGAGACGGCCTACCCCTTCCGGCTCGACAGCGACGACTTCCTCACCAACCAGATCGACCTGTCCTCCGAACTCGTCACCGGCTACCCGGCGACCCCGGCCGGCCAGCTGGCGTGGATGAACGCCGTCGCGAACATCGTGGAGGCCGTCCCGAACGGCCGCGGCCTCGGCGTCTTCTACTGGGAGGCGACCTGGACGGCCGTCACCGGCAACGGCTGGGACCCGGCCGACGCCGCCTCCGGCAACGGCTGGGAGAACCAGGCCCTGTTCGGCTACGACGACAAGGCCCTGTCCTCCATGTCGTGGTTCAGCCACCGCTGATCCCCGCGAGCACCTACCGCAGGGGCCCGGCCGCACCGCGCGGCCCGGGCCCCTGCCCGTTTCCCGGCGATGTCCCGAACGCCCTTGCACGGCAGGGCTGTTCGATCCCGGCCAAGGCTCGCGGAGTACGGGACACGACGGCCCCGACTGCGAAAGAGTGGGACGACGCGGTACGAGGAGGCCCGGACGGAGGGGGACGACGATGCTGAGGACTCCCGTAAGTGAGAGGCGACGGGACATCCTGGAGTGGCTGAAGGACCCGGCCCGGCACTTCCCGCCACCACGGCACGGCGACCTCGTCGAGGACGGCGTCACCGCGGACCTCGTCGCGGCGAAACTCGGCGTGCCCCGCCAGGTGGCCGACACCCACCTCGCCCTGCTCGCGGGCATCGGCCTGCTGCGCGCCAAGCGGCTCGGGCGCCGTACGCACTACCGACGCGACGAGATGCGCATCGCCGCAGTGGCGCGCATGTTCGAGAAGGGATGGTAGGGAACGGAGGGAAGGGGCCGCCGAGAACAGCGGGACCGCCTTGCGGAAAGGCCCGGCAAAAGACCGAGGTGACGACACGTCAGCGATACACCCGCCTGCGAGGATGGCCGCCTCCTGAAGGAAGGGCGGACCCCTATGGACCGTCGGACGCCACTCGTCCCCCTCCGGTACCTCACTCTCCCCGGGCGCGGCCCGGAGGACGTCGTCGCCGATCCGAGAGGGCGTGTGCTGACCGGGGTCTCGGACGGGCGGATCCTGCGCGTCGACGGTCTGGATGACCCGCCCAGCGCCCGCGTCGAGCACGTCGGCGAGATCGGCGGCCGTCCGCTCGGCCTCGAACTCCTCCCGGACGGCGACCTGTTGGTGTGCTGCGCCGACGGCGCGCTGCTGCGCGTCGACCCCGACGGCGGCACCGGCAACGTCCGGGTGCTGACCGAGTCGGCGGCGGGGGAGCGGCTGCGCTTCTGCAGCAACGTCGTCGCGCTGCCCGACGGCACCGTCTACTTCACCGTCTCCAGCCGGGTCCACCCCTTGGCGGACTGGATGGGTGAGATCGTCGAACACACCGGCACCGGACGCCTGTTGCGACTCGCCCCGGGCGCCCGCGAGGCCGAAGTCGCGCTGGAGGGACTGCAGTTCGCCAACGGCCTCGCCCGCAGTGCCGACGACTCCTTTCTCATCGTCGCCGAGACCGGAGCCCGCCGCCTCACCCGCTACCGGCTCACCGGCCCCCGGGCCGGCCAGGCCGAGCCCCTCGTCGAGAACCTGCCGGGCTTCCCCGACAACCTGTGGCGCGGCGCGCCCGACGGCCCCGTCTGGGTGGCGCTGGCCGGCCCGCCCGTCCCGCCGCTCGACCTCCTGCACCGCGCCGCCCCCGCCGTCCGCCGCCGCGCCGCCCGGCTCGCGGTGAAAGCGCCCTATCCGCCCTCGGGCACGGCCGGCGTGCTCGCGATCGACGACGACGGCCGGATCCTGCACCACCTCACCCGCCGCCGCTCCGGCTTCCGCATGGTCACCAGCGTCTGCGAGACCGGCGGCCGGCTGGTCCTGGGCAGCCTCTGGGAGCGCGGCATCGCGGTCTGCGAGGCGCCCGTGGCCAAATGAGCCGGCGTTACCCTGGTGCCCTTCCGTGAGCACCCCGACGAGGCGGGGCGGTCCCGGACCGGGCAGGAGACGTACGACATGACAGCCCCGGAGGCCGACGGCCTCCGCAGCAGCGCGCCACGGCGGACCACCGGGACCGGTCAGCTCCCGGTGGTCGCCGCCGTGTCCGTCGGCGGCGGCCTCGGCGCCGCCGCCCGGTACGCGGCCGCGCTGTGGTGGCCCACCGAGACCGGCGGATTCCCCTGGACGACCTTCTGGGTGAACGTCGTCGGCTGCGCGGTGATCGGCGTCTTCCTGGTGCTGATCACCGAGGCCATGACGCCCCACCCGCTGGTGCGCCCGTTCTTCGGCACCGGCGTGCTCGGCGGCTTCACCACCTTCTCGACGTACGCCGTCGAGATCGAGCGGCTCTTCGACCAGGGCCGTCCCGGCACGGCCCTGGCCTATCTCGCCGCGACCCTGCTCGCGGCGCTTTCGGCCGTGTGGCTCGCGGCCGTCGCGACCCGCCGCGTCATCCGGTGGCGGACATGAAGGGTAAGAACTCGTTGTGAACTGGCTGGTGGTCGTCGCCGGCGGCATGATCGGCGCCCCGCTCCGCTACCTGACCGATCGGGTGGTGCAGTCCCGGCACGACTCGCTCTTCCCCTGGGGCACCTTCGTCGTCAACATCGTCGGCTGTCTGGTCCTCGGCACGCTGACCGGCGCCGCTGCCGGGCCTGACCTGCGGCTTTTCCTGGGCGTGGGGTTCTGCGGCGCGTTGACGACGTACTCGACGTTCGGGTACGAGACGCTGCGGCTGACCGAGACGGGCGCGGGGCTGTACGCCCTCGCCAACGTCGTGGGGAGTGTGGTGGCGGGCCTCGGGGCCGCGTTCGCCGGGGTGGCGATGGGCAACACGGTCTGGCCGTAGCCGTCCGGCCGCACCCGCGCCTGGTAGGACTGGCCCCCGCACCGTCACCACCGACCACCGACCTCCTCAGAACTGGATTCCATGAGCGCCATCTCCGTCGGCCAAGCCGTCGTCCTCGGAGCCGTCGAGGGAGTGACCGAGTTCCTCCCCGTCTCCTCCACCGGCCATCTGAAGATCGCCGAAGGCCTGATGAGCATCCCGGTCGACGACGACGCCGTCGTCGGGTTCTCCGCCGTCATCCAGGTCGGGGCGATCGCCGCCGTGCTCGTGTACTTCCGCAAGGACATCGTGCGGATCGTGTCCGCTTGGTTCCGGGGCCTCGGCAACCGCGAGGAGCGTCACCACCACGACTACAAATTCGCCTGGTGGGTGATCTGCGCGACGATCCCCATCGTCGTCGTGGGGCTCGCCGCCAAGCCGCTCATCGAAGGACCGCTGGCCTCGCTCTGGGTCGTCGCCGGCTCGCTGATCGTCGGCAGCGGTGTGATGTGGGCGGCCGACCAGATGGGCCGGCACAAGCGCGGCGAGGACGACACCTCGTTCAAGGACGCGATGCTGGTCGGCAGCTCCCAGATCCTCGCCCTGCTCTTCCCCGGCTTCTCCCGCTCGGGCGCCACCATGTCCACCGCGCTCATGCTCGACCTGGACCGGGTCGCCGCCACCCGGCTGTCGTTCTTCCTCGGCATCCCCGCCCTGACCGGCGCCGGCATCTACGAGCTCAAGGACGCGCTCGGCACCGGCGAGGGCGCGGCGCCCCTGGTCGTGGGCACGGTCGTGTCCTTCGTGGTCGCCTACGCCTCCATCGCCTGGCTGCTGAAATTCGTCGCCAAGCACTCGTTCAACGCGTTCGTGATCTACCGGCTCGTGGTCGGGGTGGCACTGTTCGGACTGCTCGCCGCAGGAGTCCTGGACAGCTGACCGCGCACGACGAACGAAGACCCCGCAGGGGGCGGGAAGTTGCCATTCAGGCCGCCCGCCCCCTGAATTTTTGTTTTCGGACGGCTTGACAGCGGCCTTCGGCCACCCGGAGTATCACTCCCGTGAACCTGTCAGACAGCCAGACAGGTGGCGGGGTCCCGCGGCGCGTCAGCGCGATGGAAGCGGTACTCACCCACCTCCGCGGCGCCATCGAACGCGGCGAGTACGCCATCGGCGACAAGCTTCCCTCCGAGGCCGAGCTCTGCCGCACCCTCGAGGTGTCCCGGCCCGTGCTGCGCGAGTCCCTGCGCGCCCTGCAGACCATGGGCCTGACGGTCGCCAAGACCGGCAAGGGCACGTTCGTGATCGCGAACACCGTCGAGGACCCCACCTTCGGCGACTACGCGGCCAGCGACCTGCTCGAGGTCCGCCGGCACGTCGAGATCCCGGTCGCCGGGTACGCGGCCCTGCGCCGCACCCCGGAGAACCTGGACCACCTGGCCCATCTCCTCGACCGCATGGAGGGGGAGACGGACACCACCGCCTGGGTCGCGATGGACACCCTCTTCCACCTGGCCGTCGCCGAAGCCGCCCAGAACCCGGTCTTCCGCCGGGTCATCGAGGAGATCCGCGACGCACTGGCGCGTCAGTCGGCCTTCCTCAACGAGCTGGGCGGCCGACGCGAGCAGTCCAACCGCGAGCACCGGGCGATCGTCGAGGCCCTGATCGACGGTTCCGAGCCCGACGCGGTGGAGGCCATGAGCCACCACCTCGACCGCGTCGAGACGACCCTCACCGACATCGTGCGTGCCCCGCGCACGGACACTCCCCTGGAAGGCGGACCCGAGCGTTGAGCGAACAGCACCTCAAAGACGAGACGCGCCCCTCGTCCCGCCACGTCGACGCCGGCGACCACGGCTACAGCAAGTCGCTGAAGCACCGGCACGTCAACATGATCGCCATCGGCGGCGCCATCGGCACCGGCCTCTTCCTCGGCGCCGGCGGCAGGCTCGTCGACGCCGGGCCGTCCCTGTTCGTCGCGTACGCCGTCTGCGGCCTCTTCGCGTTCCTCGTCGTGCGCGCCCTGGGCGAACTCGTCCTGTACCGGCCCTCGTCCGGCGCCTTCGTGTCGTACGCCCGCGAGTTCCTCGGCGAGAAGGGCGCGTACGTCGCGGGCTGGATGTACTTCCTGAACTGGGCCACCACCGGCATCGCCGACATCACCGCGGTGGCCGTCTACACCCACTACTGGGGCATGTTCTCCGACATCCCGCAGTGGGTGATCGCGCTGATCGCACTGGCCGTGGTCCTCACGGTGAACCTGATCTCGGTGAAACTGTTCGGCGAACTGGAGTTCTGGTTCGCGATCATCAAGGTCAGCGCGCTCGTCGTCTTCATGCTCATCGGCATCTTCCTGCTGGTCACCCAGCACCCCGTCGACGGCAGCACGCCCGGCCCGTCCCTGATCACCGACAACGGCGGCCTCTTCCCCAACGGCCTGCTGCCCATGCTGCTGATCATCCAGGGCGTCGTCTTCGCCTACGCCTCGGTCGAACTGGTCGGCGTCGCCGCGGGCGAGACCGAGAACCCCGAGAAGATCATGCCCAAGGCGATCAACTCGATCATGTGGCGGGTGGGCCTCTTCTACGTCGGCTCGGTCGTCCTGCTGTCGATGCTGCTGCCGTGGAACAAGTACACGTCCGGCGAGAGCCCCTTCGTGACGGTCCTGTCCAACATCGGCATCCCGGCGGCGGGCGGCGTGATGAACCTCGTCGTCCTCACCGCGGCCATGTCCTCGCTCAACTCCGGCCTGTACTCCACCGGCCGCATCCTGCGCTCCATGGCGATGTCCGGCTCCGCGCCGAAGTTCACCGGCGTGATGAGCCGCAGCCAGGTCCCCTACGGCGGCATTCTGCTCACCAGCGGTATCTGCGTCCTGGGCGTCGGTCTGAACTTCGTGGTCCCGGCGGACGCCTTCGAGATCGTCCTGAACTTTGCGGCGATCGGCATCCTCTCCACCTGGGGCATGATCATGATCTGTCACCTCGTCTTCTGGCAGAAGACCCAAAAGGGCGAGTTGACCCGCCCGATCTATCGCCTCCCGGGCTCCCCCTGGACCGAACTCGTGACGCTCTTCTTCCTCGCCTCGGTCCTGGTCCTCATGTACGCCGACGGCGGCGCCGGACGCACCACCGTGCTGTGCCTGCCGCTGATCGTCGCGGCGCTCGTGGCCGGCTGGTACGCCGTCCGCCGCAACCTCGCCCGCACCGCGGCCCGGGCCGACAGGGCCGACGCATGACCCCGGTGCCGCACCCCGACCACCCTCGAACGATCCAGGCAGTGATGTACAGCAGTTCCCTCGCCGACGCCCCCGCGATCCGCGAACCCCTGCACGCACCCGTCGCCCACCTCGTCCGCGGCGGGGTGACCGAGGGCGTCCACTACGGCTCCGTCGTCGTCCTCGGCGCCGACGGCGCGGTCGAGTTCCAGCTCGGCGACATCGAGGCCGCCTGCTACCCGCGCTCGGCGCTCAAGCCCGTCCAGGCCGTCGCCATGGTCCGGGCCGGGCTGCCGCTCGACGGCGAGCTGCTCTCGCTCGCCGCCGCCAGCCACTCCGGCGAGGAACGGCATCTCGCCGGGACCCGCCGGATCCTGGAGCTGGCCGGCGTCACCGAGGACGACCTGCGCAACGTCACGGACCTGCCGTACGGGCCCGCGGTCCGCGACGCGTGGATCCGGGACGGCCGCGCGCCCTCCCGGCTCGCCCAGAACTGCTCCGGCAAGCACGCGGCGATGCTGTACACCTGCAAACTCAACGGCTGGTCCCTGGACGACTACCTCGACCCGGAGCACCCGCTCCAGCAGGCGATCGCCGAGATCGTCGAGGACCTCACCGGACAGCGGATCGCCCGGGTCACCGTCGACGGGTGCGGCGCCCCCCTCTTCTCCGTCTCCCTGCACGGCCTCGCCCGCTCCGCCGCCCGCATCACCACGGCGGCCCCGGGCACCCCCGAGGCCCGGGTCGCGGACGCCATGCGCGACCACGCCGAGATGGCCTCCGGCGCCGGCCGGGACGTCGCCGCCCTGATGCGGGCCGTCCCCGGACTGCTCGCCAAGGACGGCTTCGAGGGCGTCGAGGTCGCCGCCCTGCCCGACGGGCGTGCCGTCGCCGTCAAGATCTCCGACGGCGCGAACCGGGCGCGGGTTCCGGTCACCGCGGCCGCGCTCGCCCGGGCCGGCGTCGAGCCGGGGCTGCTCGCCGAGTTCGCGGGTGAGGTGCTTCTTGGCGGGGGCCGGCCGGTCGGCGCCGTCCGCCCGGTCCGCGCCCTGGACCCGGTCACTGTGCCGACCTGCGCGTAGTGCTTTGGCTGCGGGTCCGTTGTGGCTGGTCGCGCAGTTCCCCGCGCCCCTTACGGGGCGCTCCTCACTCTCTTGAAACAGGACCCATGACTGTTCGCAGCGAACATGATCTGCTGGGTGATCGGGACGTTCCCGTGGACGCGTACTGGGGTGTTCACACCCTGCGTGCCACCGAGAACTTTCCCATCACCGGTACGCCGATCTCCGCCTACCCGCACCTCATCGACGCCCTCGCCGCCGTCAAGGAGGCCGCCGCCCTGGCCAACGAGGAGCTCGGGCTGCTCGCGCCGGACAAGGCGGCCGCCATCGTCGCCGCCTGCCGGGAGATCCGGGACGGCAAGCTGCACGACCAGTTCGTCGTGGATGTCATCCAGGGCGGCGCCGGCACCTCGACCAACATGAACGCCAACGAGGTCGTCGCCAACCGGGCCCTCGAACTGCTGGGGCACGAGAAGGGGCAGTACGCGTACCTGCACCCCAACGAGGACGTCAACCTCGGGCAGTCGACGAACGACGTCTATCCGACCGCCGTCAAGATCGCGACCGTCTTCGCGGTGCGCGGGCTGCTCAAGGCGATGGCCGTCCTCCAGGACGCGTTCGCCCGTAAGGCCGTCGAGTTCCGCCATGTGCTCAAGATGGGCCGCACGCAGTTGCAGGACGCGGTCCCCATGACGCTCGGTCAGGAGTTCTCCGCCTACGCCGTCATGATCGACGAGGACCGCCACCGTCTCGACGAGGCCGTCCAGTTGATCCATGAGATCAACCTCGGCGCCACGGCGATCGGGACCGCGCTCAACGCGCCCGCCGGATACGCCGAGTCGGCCCGCCGCCACCTCGCCGAGATCACCGGGTTGCCGCTCGTCACCGCTGCCAACCTCGTCGAGGCCACCCAGGACTGCGGGGCGTTCGTCCAGATGTCCGGCGTGCTCAAGCGCGTCGCCGTCAAGCTCAGCAAGAGCTGCAACGACCTGCGGCTGCTGTCCTCCGGTCCGCGGGCCGGCCTCGGCGAGATCAACCTGCCGCCCGTGCAGGCCGGTTCGTCCATCATGCCCGGCAAGGTCAACCCGGTGATCCCCGAGGTCGTCAACCAGGTCGCCTTCGAGGTGATCGGCAATGACGTCACCATCACCATGGCCGCCGAGGCCGGACAGCTCCAGCTCAACGCCTTCGAGCCGATCATCCTGCACTCCCTCTCCGAGTCCCTCACCCATCTGCGCGCCGCCTGCCTCACCCTCGCCGAGCGCTGTGTGGACGGCATCACCGCCAACACCGAGGCGCTGCGCGCCAGCGTCGAGAACTCCATCGGCCTGGTCACCGCCCTCAACCCGCACATCGGGTACACGGCGGCCACCGACATCGCCAAGGAGGCCCTCGCCACCGGCCGCGGCGTGGCCGAACTCGTCCTGGAGAAGGGCCTGTTGCCCGCCGATCGACTCGCCGACCTGCTGCGTCCCGAGGTGCTCGCGGGCAGCGGATCCGGTATCGCCTGAGCCGCGGCCGCGCACCAGGACCGGCCCGGAGGCACAATGGCGATCATGGCAACGACGTCGTCCCTCGCCTTCCAGCCGGTCCTGGAACGCATCGCCGAGGAGATGGAGCGCACCCCGGGCCGCGGCCGCCCCGCCGACTACATCCCGGCGCTCGCCGCCTGCGACCCGCGGCGGTTCGGCATGGCCGTCGCGGAGCTGGACGGCACGGTGTACGGCGTGGGGGACTGGCGGGAGCCGTTCTCCACGCAGTCCCTCACCAAGGTGTTCACCCTCGCCCTCGATCTGGCCCGCGAGGGCGACGCCCTCTGGGAGCACGTGGGCCGCGAGCCCTCCGGCAACCCCTTCAACTCGCTGGTCCAGCTGGAGTACGAGGCCGGCATCCCGCGCAACCCGTTCATCAACGCGGGCGCGCTCGTCGTCACCGACCGCCTCCAGACCCGTACCGGGGACGCGGCCGGCGAACTCCTCGCCTTCCTGCGCGCCGAGAGCGGCAACCCCGCGCTGGACTTCGACGCGGAGGTCGCCGCCTCCGAATCGAGGCACGGCGACCGGAACGCCGCCCTCGCCCATTTCATGGCGTCCTACGGCAACATCGACAACGACGTGCCGGTCCTTCTCGACCAGTACTTCCGGCAGTGCTCCCTCACCGCCTCCTGCGCCGACCTCGCCCTGGCCACCGGCTTCCTCGCCCGGCACGGCATCCGCGCCGACGGCAGCCGGCTGCTCACCCGCAGCCAGGCCAAGCAGGTCAACGCGGTGATGCTGACCTGCGGCACCTACGACGCGGCCGGCGAGTTCGCCTACCGGGTCGGGCTGCCCGGCAAGAGCGGTGTCGGCGGCGGCATCGTCGCCGTCGTACCGGGCCGCTGCACGCTGTGCGTCTGGAGCCCGGGGCTCGACGAGCGCGGCAACTCGGTGGCGGGAGTGGCCGCGCTGGAGCGGTTCACCACGCTCACCGGCCTCTCGGTGTTCTGAGCCCGCGGGCCCGCGGCCGGGCGCTCACGCGGCGGTCACACACAGGCTGCCGCCCGGAGGCCGGGACGTCGCTCCCCGGCCACACTGCGTTGACACCCTGTCGGAGTGTCGGCCAAGGCGTTTCCCCTCGATCTCCGTCGCTGCCAGGTACTGGGCCTGGCCGGCACGGCCACTCTCGCGCTCGGCGGCGAGACGGCCGGTGCGCTGCCGGCCCGTGAGCTCCTGGCCCCGTCCTCGGTGCATGCCGTGCTCGGCCTGGTCGGCGTGTACTTCGGGCTGGTGCTGCTGACCGCCGCCTGGATCCTCCTGGGCCGGCTGGTGCGCAGCCTGGATCCGCCCAGCCCGCGCGCCCTCGTCCTGGTCCTCGTCGTCTGGGCCGCGCCGCTGCTGATCGCGCCGCCGTTGTTCAGCCGGGACGTGTACAGCTATCTGGCCCAGGGCGCCATGGTCGACGCGCACCTCGACGTGTACGCGCACGGCCCGGCCATGCTCGGCGGTCCGCTCGCCGCCGAGGTCGCTCCCCTGTGGCAGCACACCGGAGCCCCCTACGGCCCGGTCTTCCTCGCCCTGGCCGCCGGTCTGTCCGCGCTGACCCGGGGTGCGCTCTCCGCCGGGCTCGTCGGCATGCGGTGCGTCGCGCTGTTCGGGGTGGCGCTGATGACCGCGGCGCTGCCCCGGCTGGCCCGGCACAGCGGGGCCGACCCGGGCGCCGCGCTGTGGCTCGGCGTCCTCAATCCGCTGGTGCTGCTGCACCTGGTGGCCGGCGCCCACAACGACGCGATCATGCTGGGGCTGCTCGGCGTCGGCCTGGTCGCGGCGCTCGGCCGCCGTCCGCTGCTGGGGGCCGTGCTGGTCACCCTCGCGGCCCTGGTCAAGGCGCCGGCCGCGCTGGGCCTCGTCGCGATCGTGGTGCTGCAACTGCGCGCGGGCCGTCGGCCGGCGCCCGCCCTGCTGACGACCGGGGGCGCGGCCGCCGTGACCACGGTCGCCGCGACCGCCGTCGCGGGCACGGGATACGGCTGGATAGCGGCCCTGGACACCCCGGTCTCCGCGCACAACTGGGCGCTGACCAGCCTGCTCGGCCGCGCCACCCGCGCCCTCCTGGAGGAGCTCGGCAGCGATCTGGCGCCGCTGGCCGTCCCCGCCTGGCACATCCTGGGGCTGGTGGTCACGGCCGTCGCCCTGGTCGCCATCTGGTGGCGGCTGCGCCCCCGCCCGGTGTACGCGCTCGGTCTGAGCCTCGCCACGGTGGCGGCGTTCGGTCCGGCGATCCGCCCCTGGTATGCGCTGTGGGGCCTGTTCCTGATAGCCGCGGCGGCCCCCGACACCTTGATACGGCACCGGATGGCGGCCGTGGCGGGCGTCCTCGCCCTGGCCGTGCTGCCCGACGGGGGCCCGGTGGACGGCGGCCGGCTGCTGCTGGCCGTGTCCGGCGGCGCCCTCGCCGTGGTCGTCCTGTGGCAGGCCCGCCTCGCCGCACAGGCGCCGACCGCGCTGGGACGCCCGGCATGAGATCCCTGGACCTGAAGGGTGTGCGGGCGCCCCGCACCGATCGCGGCCGGCTGTTCCTGGTGCTCACGCTGGCCGCCGCCGTCGCCCTCTTCACCGCGACCGTGCCCCTGCTCCGGGACTGGTTCGATCTGCGCGTCTACTACGGCACCGTCAACAGCTGGACGCACGACGGCGGCCGCGTCTACGACTACCGGGTGCCGGGCACGCAGTACGGCTTCACCTACCCTCCGTTCGCGGCCGTCGTCATGCTGCCCATGGCGCTCGTCGGCCTGCGCACCGCGATCGTGACCGCCCTGCTGCTCAACCTGGCGGCGCTGGCCGTCGTCGTACGGGTGGTGGTCGGGCCGCACTGGCGGCGCTACGGCTGGTACGGCGCCGGCCTCGCCGGCTGCGCGCTCGCGCTGTTCGAACCGCTGCGCGACACCTTCAGCTTCGGCCAGGTCAACGTGCTGCTGCTGGCCCTGGTGCTGACCGACGCCTGGCTGCTGGCGACCGGCCGGACCCGCTGGGCCGGGATCGGCATCGGCCTGGCGGCGGCGGTCAAGCTCACGCCCGCCCTCTTCATCGGCCTGCTGCTGGTCGCCCGACGCCGGCGAGCCGCCGCCCTGGCCACGGCCGTGGCGGGCGCCGCCACCGGGCTCGCGGCCGTGGTCGCCCCGGACGCCTCCCGCTTCTACTGGACGCAGGCCATGTGGGACACCTCCCGGGTGGGCCGGCTCGACTATGTCTCGAACCAGTCGCTGCAGGGCGTCCTGGCCCGGTTGGGCGTCGAGAGCCGGGCCGTCTGGGCGGTTCTGGTCCTGGTCGTGCTGGGCTGGTGGGCGTGGCGGGCCCGGCGGGCGGTGGCCGCGGGGGAGTGGCTCACCGCCTTCGCACTCACCGGCCTCACCGCCTGCCTGGTCAGCCCGGTCACCTGGGTGCACCATCTGGTCTGGCTGCTGCCGGCCTTCGGCGTGCTGATCCGCGCGGGGCGCCCACGGGTCGCGGGCGCCCTGTACGCGACGCTGTGCACCAGCGTGGTGTGGCTGTGGTTCGACGACTCGTCGGGCGTCGGCGGCTTCCTCGGCAGCAACGTCTACACCTGGATCACGCTGGGCCTGCTGGTGTGGCTGCCGGTCGGTCAGCTGCCCGAGGGCCGGCGCACCACGAGCCGCAGCAGCAGCGCCACGGCGGCCCCGCCCAGCGCGGCGGCGCCCACGACGAGCGCCGCGTCCGACCAGCCGGGTGCGGCGCCGGCAGCGACCGCGGCGGCCTTGGCGGGCGCCGGCGCGGAGCCAGCGCCCGGCTGCGCGCCAGGTTCCGCGCCCGGTTCCGCGCCTGTCTCCGGTCCCGGCTGGGGTGCGGGGCGCGGGCGGGCCCGCAGGGCGTCCAGCGAGCCCACCGGATCGACCCGCCCGGCGGCCTCGAACCCCCAGTCCAGCAGCTCGCGCGCCTCCTCGTAGACGGCGTGGCCGCCGCCCGCCTGAGGGTTCATCACCGTCACCACGAGGGTGCGTCCGTCCTGGCGGGCGGCGGCGACCAGGGTGTTGCCGGCGTGGCTGGTGTAGCCGTTCTTGATCCCGATCAGCCCCGGATACGGCTCGACGCCGTCCGCCCCGGTCAGCAGCCGGTTGGTGTTCGTGATCTCGTACGACCCGCGCCCGTCGCCCGGGAACCAGGAGTCCACGGTGGCGCAGTACCGCGCGAAGTCCGCGTTGCGCAGTCCGGCCCGCCCGAACACCGCGAGGTCGTAGGCCGACGACACCTGGCCCGGGGTGTCGTAGCCGTCCGGCGACCGCACATGGGTGTCGAGAGCGCCCAGGGACCGGGCCTTGTCCTGCATCCGGGCGGCCGTGTCGTCCCAGCCGCCGCTGAGCGCGGCCAGGACGTGGACGGCGTCGTTGCCGGAGTTGAGGAACACCCCGCGCCACAGGTCGGCCACCTCGTACGTGCGGCCCTCGGCGACCCCGACGAGGCTGCTGCCGGGGCCGATGCCCATCAGCTCCTCCTCGCTCACCGTGTGCCGGATCCCGGCGGGCAGGACCGGCAGCACCGTGAGGGCGAAGAGGGTCTTGAGCGTGCTGGCCGGGGGCAGTCTGCGATGCGCGTTCGACGCGGCGAGCACCTCGCCGGTGTGCGCGTCGGCCACCAGCCAGGACAGCGCGGAGACGTCGGGGACCTCGGGGGCGTCCCGGTGGGACCGGACCAGGGTGCCGGAGCGGTACAGCAGGGCCGGCCGCGGCACGGTCACCCGTGGCTGCGCGGTCCCCGGCCCGCCGGTTCCGCCGGTTCCGCCCGGCGCCACGGCAGCGGCCGGACCGAGGGCGAGAACGCCCGCCACACAGAACGCGCAGGCCGTCACAGCGACCCGGGAAGAGAATCCGATCGTCATACGATCAACGTAGGAATGAACCGCCCGTTCCCCCCGCTGCCCGTGCCGGACGGCCACCCCCGAGCACCCGGATGCCGCAGCGCTGACATCTGCGGCTCCGCCGCGAAACGAGACGGCCCATCGCCGCACTTCCGGCGGTGCGCCGATCCGCCGGACACCGGGCCCGCGGGGAACTGCGCGCCCAGCCACGACGCCGCCGCACCGGAACGGCGCATCGCGGCACTTCCGGCGGTGCGCCGATCCGCCGGACACCGGGCCCGCGGCAGTGCCCTGAAGGGGCGCGGGGAACTGCGCGCCCAGCCACCACGGCGCCGCAGCGCAACGACGGCCCATCGCGGCACTTCCGGCGGAGCGCCAAACCGTCGGACACCGGGCCCTCGGCAGTGCCCTGAAGGGGCGCGGGGAACTGCGTGCCCAGCCACAACGGCGCCGCAGCGCAACGAGACGGCACATCGCGGCACCTCCAGCGGAGCGCCTACGCGGAGGGCAGCGTCGGCTGGATGCGCCGCAGGAACGTCGCGTTGTCCGGCGTCTCGCGCAGCCGCTGCAGCAGCGTCTCCAGGTTGGCCTGGCCGTCCCGGGTCTGCAGCGCCCGGCGCAGCCCGCGCACGGTCGTCAACTCGCCGGGGGAGAGCAGGAGTTCCTCGCGGCGGGTGCCGGAGCCGTTGATGTCGACGGCCGGGAAGACCCGGCGGGAGGCCACTTCGCGGTCGAGGCGCAGCTCCATGTTGCCGGTGCCCTTCAGCTCCTCGAAGTAGAAGCCGTCGGCGCGGGAGCCCGTTTCGACCAGCGCGGTGGCCAGCACGGTGAGCGAGCCGCCCTCCTCGGCCGCGCGCGCCGCGCCGAAGAACCGCTTCGGGCCGACCAGCGCGGTCGCGTCGACCCCGCCGCTCAGGGTGCGGCCCCCGGCGGCGGCCGCGTTGTTGTGGGCCCGGCACAGCCGGGTCAGCGAATCGAGGAGGATCACGACGTCCTCCCCGGCCTCGACGAGCCGCTTGGCCCGCTCGATGACGAGCTCGGCGAGGGCGATGTGCTGCTTGGGCGCCTGGTCGAACGTCGAGGCGTACACCTCGCCGCGCACCGAGCGCCGCATGTCGGTGACCTCCTCGGGTCGCTCGTCGAGCAGCACGACCATCAGCCGTGCCTCGGGGTGGTTGCCGGCGACGGCGGCGGCGATCTGCTGGAGCAGCACGGTCTTGCCGGTCTTGGGCGGGGCGACGATCAGCCCGCGCTGGCCCTTGCCGACGGGGGAGATCAGGTCGGTGACCCGACCGGTCAGTCCGGCCGCCGGGTGTTCGAGCCGCAGCCGTTCGTGCGGGTGCACCGGCGTCAGATCACGGAAGTCCCGGCGGCCCCGCAGGGCTTCGGGCGTACGGCCGTTGACGCGGGCGACCTCGGTCAGGGCGCGCTGGGTACCGCGCACCCCTTCCACGACGTCGCCCCTGCGCAGGCCGTGACGGCGGATCAGCGCGGCCGGGACCTGGAGGTCGGCGGGCGTGGGCAGGCAGTCCGCGGAGCGCAGGTGCCCCTTCCCGCTCGCGTCGATGTCGAGGACACCGGCGGCGACCCGGGCCGGAGGCTGCTGCTGTACATGGGGGTGTTCGAGAGTGGTGGTCATGGTGGCCGGTCCTTTCACGGACGGAAGGCATGAGGCATGCGAAGAGGGGGAGAGCAGCCGCGAAGGGAGGGCGCACGGCGCGCCTCGGGCGGCGGAAACAGCACCTCGGCCACGGCGGAAACGAACCGGAGGTCGAGCTGTTGCGGGAAAGCCGCTGCACCGGCCGGAGACGGCGGGTGACACGGCGGAAGGAGAATGAACTGGCACCGGGGCCCTGAAAGGGCGTACACAAGTGCTGACGGCACTGTAGCACACCATCGGCACTCCGGTCGGTCTCACCCGGTTCAACACGACCGGGCCGCCGCTTGTTCCCGGACGCCGGCCTGTCGCCGCCGCATACCAGCCATACGAACCCCCGATGCCCCCGGAGCGACGCATTTCTTGTTCCGGCGAAAGGCCCTCCCTACGCTGCCACCACCGCACTTGGGCGGCATGAACAAGGGACTTGGGCAATCATGGGTCGACTGGCGGGGAAAATCGCCTTCATCAGCGGCACGGGAGCCGGAATAGGACGTGCGGCGGCACTGGTATTCGCTGCGGAAGGGGCCAGTGTATTCGGCTGCGACATCGACGCCGACGGTGACGCGGAAACCGTCGAACTCGTCGCGAAGGCCGGGGGAGTCATGCGCTCCCACGCCCCCGTCGATCTGTCCACGGAAGCGGGCGCCAAGGAGTGGATCGAGGCCGGCACAGCGGCCTACGGCGGAATCGACATCCTCTACAACAACGCCTCGGCGCTGCGGAACGGCCCGTTCGACACCCAGCCCGTCGAGGACTGGTACTTCACGCTCCGCAACGAACTCGACATCCCCTACTTCTGCACCCGCGCCGCCTGGCCGCACCTGATCGCGCGCGGCGGCGGGGCCGTGCTCAACGTCGCGTCGGTGGCCGCCGTGCGCGGCGCGCCGTTCCTGCCGATGGTGCCGCACGGCGCCGCGAAGGGCGGGGTGCTGGCCATGAGCAAGCACCTGTGCGCGGCCGGCGCCCCGCACCGCATCCGGGTCAACACCATCGCCCCCGGCATGACCCGCACCTCGGCCACCGCGCCCTTCCTCGACGACCCCGAGGGGCCGAGGGCGCAGCTGGAGGCCCGGATCCCGGTCGGCCGGATCGCCGAACCGGAGGACATCGCCCGGGTCGCCGCCTTCCTCTGCAGCGACGAGGCCGCCTTCGTCAACGGCGCCAACCTCATGGTGGACGGCGGCGACAGCGCGATGGCGGGCTGAACGCAGGTGGCCACCCGACTCGACCACGTGGGCGTCAACGTGCGCGATCTGGACGCCCAGACCACCTGGTACAAGGCCGCGTTCGGGCTGAGGACCGTCTTCGAGTTCCGGCTCGACGGGCCCGGCCTCGCCGGCGTCGTCCTGGAACACCCGTACGGCTGGCGCATCGAACTGCTGGCCCGCCCCGGCTCCGCGCCGGGCCTGCGGGCCCCGGATCCGCTGACCGCGGCCCTCACCGAAGGCTATGGGCACTTCGCGGTCACCACCCCCGAACTCGACCCCGTCCACGCGGCCCTGCTGGCCCACGGAGCGGGCGAGGCCCTGGCGCCCGGACCGTCCCCCGAACCCGGTGTGCGCATGGCCTGGGTCACCGACCCAGAGGGAAATCTCATCGAACTCATAGAGCGACTAGAGCGACGGAGTACGGAATGACGAGCGTGCTGAAAAGACTCGACAGGGGAACACTCATCGCCTGCTGTCTGGCCGTTGCCGCCGCGCAGCTGTGTATTACCGTCCCCTCGCCCATCAACGGAGAAATACAGGCGGCATTCGGGGCCTCCGGTTCCCAGGTCGCCTGGGTCACCTCCGCCTTCATTCTGCCCACCGCCATTCTCGAGCTGAATTTCGGCGTGGTCGGCGATCTCTTCGGCCGCAAACGCCTGCTGGTGCTCGGCGGGCTCGTGCTGGCGCTCGGCGAACTCCTCAACGCCACCGCGCAGAGCATCACCATGCTGTGGGTCGGCCAGGCCCTCGCGGGCATCGGCGCGGCCGCGCTCTTCCCCAGCTCCCTCGCGGTGATCGCGGCCGCCACCCCCGACGAGAAGGACCGGGCCAAGGCCGTCTCCACCTGGGCGCTCAGCATTTCCCTCGCCTCGGCCGCGGGCCCGCTGTCCTCCGGGGTGCTCGCCACGGTCGCCGACTTCCGGTGGGCGTTCGTGCCCCCGGTGATCCTCGGCCTGGTCGTCGCCGTCACCAGCCACTTCATGGTCACCGACTCCAAGGCGCCCGAGGGCCGCGCCCTGGACTGGCCCGGCCAGATCACCGTCGCCGTCGGCCTCACCGCCCTGCTCTGGGGCATCATCGAGGGCGGCGAGCGGGGCTGGAGCAGCCCGGCCATCGTCGGCTCCCTCACCCTGGCCGCGGTGTCGCTCGTCGCGTTCGTCGTCGTGGAGCAGCGGGCCGCCTCGCCGATGTTCAACCTCGACCTGCTGAAGATCCCGTCGTTCGCGGCCGCCGCCGTGGTCGCGCTGGCCGGCATGTTCGGCTTCATCGGCACCGCCTACTGCGTCTCCATCCGCCTCGGCGCCGTCATGCACCTCAGCGCGCTGCGGGCCGGGATGCCGTTCGTGATCCTCCAACTGGTCCCGCTGCTCCTCGCGCCCGTCCTGAGCCGGATGCTCACCCGTGTCGAACCCCGCTGGCTCCTACATGGGCGGTCTGCTGCCGATGGCCGCCGGCCAGTTCTGGATCGCCGCCCTGCCCATCACCACCACCTCCCTCGCCGCCTTCATCGGCCCGGTGCTGCTGCTGGGCGTCGGCTTCATCTGCGTGGTCTCCTCGCTCACCTCCGCCGCCGTGAACGCCGTACCGCTCAACATGACCGGCATGGCCAGCGGCGCGACCAGCCTGGTGCGCGAGTTCGGCCAGGGTCTCGGCCCCGCCGTCATCAGCACCGTCGCCATGAGCGCCGCGTCCGCCGCGCTGGTGGGCAAGCTGAGCGGCGCCGACGCCGGGATGGAGGCGGCCGCGGGACCCCTCGCGGTCGTCAACGCCGGCAGCGACAGCGCCCGCGCGGCCGCCCGGACCGCCCTCGGTCACGGCATGGCCGTCGGCGTGGTGATCTGCGGCTGCGCCTCGCTGCTGGGCGCGCTGGTCACCCTGCTGCTGGTCCGCAAGAGCACCGTGCGCGCCACGGTGACGGCGCCCGCGCAGGCGGCCTCCGTCTGACCCCTGCGTGCGGCGCAGACACAGGGAAGAGGCCGGGCGAAAGTCCCGGCCTCTTTCAGGTTTGCCACAGATGTCCCCAGAGGGTAACGATCCGTGACGGCAGGGTACTTGACAGCTATTACTGCACTATCTTCACGTCATGTCCACGCCGCCTCAGCCTCCGCAGCAGCCGGAGCAGCCGTCCGGGGCGCCGGCCCAGCCGAGCGCGTACCCCTATCCGAATCCGCAATCGCCGGCCCCCGGCGGGCCGTTGGGTTTCCCGCCGGCGGCGCCCGCGACCCAAGCCGGTCAGCAGAGCGTCTACGCCCAGCCGACCCTGGTCGGGCAGCCCGCCCAACCCCAGCCCGGCAATCCCTACGCCCAGCCCGGCCAGTACCCCGTCGTCGGCCCGCCGCCCACCGGGGGCGGCGGCGTCGGAAAAGCGGTCCTGTGGGCCGCCGTCGGCGCGCTCGTGGCGTCGGCCGCCTGGGCGGCCGGCGTCTTCCTGGTCAGCGCCGCGAACGACCCGGACCTGCGCGGCTACTCGGCCCCGTCCAACCTCTGCAACTCCGCCGACTACTCGTCGTTCCAGGACGAGTACCCGGAGGAGTACGGCACCCCGACGCACAACAACGTCGAGGACACCGCCCTCGACCAGGCGTACTGCAGCATCGGCCTGAAGAAGACCGGGTCCAGCTACTCGGACGCGTACCTCTCCATCCAGCTGGACCTGCACAAGAAGACCGACCCCGGGCCGGAGTTCACGGCCACCTGGAAGAACTACGGCGACAGCCACACGGGTTACGACGTGGAGGAGGTCACCGGCATCGGCGACGAGGCCTACATCGTCAGCGAGGACACCACCAGCGGCACCACCAGCGGCTCCCGCTACGCCACGCTCGCGGTCCGCGACGGCTGGGTCACGTACACCATGGGCTACAGCGCCTACCTGACCTCGTACGACGACGACAAGGACCCGCCGGAGCTCGACGAAGTCATCGACTGTCTGAAGACGGACACCAGGGCCACCCTGGACTCCCTCAGCGACTGACGTCCGCTCCCGGCTCGTGCGCGGTGGCCGACCCGCGGTCGGCCACCGGCGCGTCCAGCGCGTTCGTGATCGCCTTCACCCCGCCGTGCGCCGTGTACCCGCCGTCGACGGTGATCTCCGCGCCGTTGACGTACGACGCCTCGTCCGACAGCAGATAGACCACGAGCGGCGCCACCTCGTCGACCGAACCTGCGCGCCCCTGGGGCGTCATCGCCAGATGCGCCTCGACGAACACCGGGTTCGCGGACGCCATCAGCGGCGTCTCGATGTACCCGGGATGCACCAGGTTCGTGCGGATCCCCCGCGGCGCGAGCTCCAGCGCGGCCACCTTCGACAGGCCCCGCAACGCCCACTTGCTGGCCGTGTACGCGACCGCGTGATGAGCCGTCAGGGCGGCCACCGAGCCGACGTTGACGATGGCGGAGCCGGGCGGCATCAGCGGAGCGAGCGCCTGGATGCCCAGCAGCGCACCGGTCGTGTTCACCGCGAACGCCCGCTCCCAGTCGGCGAGTTCGACCTGCCCGAGCCGGGCCCGCACCGCGATGCCGGCATTGTTGACCAGGCCGTGCACGATCTCCAGCTCGTCCGCGAGCGCGGCCCAGTCGTCCGGCGACGACACGTCCAGCCGCCGATAGCGCACCTCCAGGCCGTCCGCGCGCAGGGCCGCCGCCAGCTTCTCGCCGGGCTCGTCCAGGACGTCGGTCGCGATCACCGTCGCGCCCTCGCGGGCGGCCGCCGTCGCCTCCGCGGCTCCCTGGCCCTGCGCTGCTCCGGTGACGACGACGGTACGGCCCGTCAGACGCGTACGGCTCACGGCTCCTCCATGTGGGACGCGGGACTGCTGCCCGTCCACGCTAGGGAGCCGCGGTCAGCTCCACCAACGCGTGTTCGCCATGGCTGGCATCCGCGGCGGCGATCACCGGCTCGTCCAGCGACGCGCCCACCCTGCGCACGGTCTCCCGCAGCCAGCTGTGCGCCGGGTCCGCGTGCCGGTTGTGGTGCCAGTACATGGCCTCCACCAGCGGCACGTCCGGGAACGGCGTCGGAACCACGGCACAGCGCGCGAAGCCCTCGTAGCGCAGCGCCAGCCGCTCGGGCACCAGGGCCACCAGGTCCGTGCCGGCCACCAGGAACGGCAGGACGCTGAACCCCGGCGTGCTGACCTGCACCTTCGGCACGATGCCGAGCGTCTCCAGCTGACGGTCGGTGGGCGTGAGGCTCTTGCCGATCGCGGACGCCGCGTGCGGCATCTCCGCCAGGTCGGCCAGCGTCAGCCGCCCGTCGACCAGCCGCTGGTTGTCGGGGTCGACGATGCACACGAACCGGTCGTGCATCACGGCCTCGCTCACACCGGGCAGCTGGTAGCCGAGCGGCACCACCATCAGGTCGTGGCAGCGCAGGTGCGTCTCCGTCTCCAGCTGACCGTCGACGATCGGGTGCACGTCGATCCGCACGCCGGGCGCCTCCTGCGCGATGACCCGCAGCAGCGGCTCCACCATCACCGTCATCACATAGTCGGACATGACCACGGAGAACCGCTGCCTGCTGCGCGACGGGTCGAAGTGCCGGGTCAGCGACAGCGCCTCCTCGGCCTTGTACAGCGAGGCCTGCACGACCGGCAGAAGCCGCTCCGCGAGCGGCGTCAGCTCGTACTCGCGGCCCATCCGGATCAGCAGCTCGTCGTTGAAATGGCGGCGCAGCCGGGCCAGCGAGCCGCTCATCGCGGACTGGCTGGTGGACAGCCGCACCCCGGCATGGGTGACGTTCCGCTCCTCCAGAAGAGCTTCCAGCGCCACCAGAAGATTCAGGTCGATCGCTCCGAGACCCATGTCTGTCCCCTTCCGGCCGCGCCGCGTCCTTGAAGCTCGGTGGACCGGAGCGTAACCACCGGCGGCGCGCCGAGGAAGACCGCGGGACACAACTCACAGCGATCCGATAGCAGCCATCGAAGCCAGGGATACCCGCAGGTCACACCGTTTACGGCCGAGGCGTCCGGCCGCGCTTGCGGGCGCGCGGGAGATACGCGTCCGCACGGCCCGCCACGACCCGGTTGCGCAGCGTGCCCAGCCGCTCCACGGTCAGCTCCACCTCGTCGCCGGGCGTGAGCGGCGCCGGCGTGCGCTCCCCGAGCCGCCCCCAGTGCTCGGCCAGCGCGCCCCACCCGCAGGTGCCCGAGCCGAGGACGTCGCCGGGGCGCACCCACGCGTCCCGGGAGGCGTAGGCGACCATCTCCTCGAAGGTCCAGGAGACGTTGGCCAGGGTGTCCCGGCCGATCAGCTTCCCGTTGAGGCGGACCGTCATCTCCAGGTCCAGGAAACCGTCCGGGTCGCGCCGGTCCGCCACCTCGTCCGCGGTGACCAGGAACGGACCCAGCGTGTTGGCGAAGTCCTTGCCCTTGGAGAAGCCGAGCCCCAGGTTCTTCTCCGGTTTCTGCAGGTCCCGGGCCGACCAGTCGTTGAAGACCAGATAGCCGACGATCGTCTCGCGCGCCTGCTCCGGCGTGAGATCGCGCCCGGCGCGTCCGACGACCGCCCCGACCTCCAGCTCGAAGTCCAGCACCGAGCAACCGGCCGGCACCGCCACGTCGTCGTGGGCGCCATGGCCCGCGTGCGGGTTGGTGAAGTAGAAGTTGGGCGCCCGGTACCACTCCTGCGGCACGTGCTCCAGGCCGTCGAGCGACTTCGCCACGCCCTCGATATGCGCCTCGAACCCGACGAAGTCCCGGATCGACGGCGGCTTCAGCGGAGGCAGCAGCCGCACCTGATCCACCGTCAACTCACCGTGTCGCTCCAGGGCTTCGGCTCCCGCCTCCAGCAGGGCGCCCTGTTCGAGCAGTGCCAGGACGGTGTCGCCCTCGGGCAGCGGATGGACGACGCCGTCCCGCACCGCGCCGGCGCGCTCCACGCCCTCGTACTCGTATGTCGCGAACCGCATCGCTCAACTCTCCCAGTGGTTGGTGTTGGTGACGGCCCCGGCGCTGAGGTGGCCCGCGAACAGGCCCCCGGGGTCCCGGACGGCCCGTATCTCCTGCAGCCGCCGCCACTGCGCGTCCCCCATGAACCTCAACTGCCGCACGGTGAAGTCGGAGTCGCCGAGATACTGGCCGGCGGTCACCGGCTGCATGGCCGCCATCGCCGAGTCCAGCCAGGCCCGCAGCTCCTTGTCCCGGGCCGGGTCCTCATGGACGACGTAGGTGGCGCAGTAGATCTCCGACTGCAACGAGAAGGCCATGTCCGGGAGCTGCCGCAGCGGAGCCATGGAGAACCAGATGGTGAAGGTCCCCGGCGTCGGATGTCCGGTGAACGCCTCGCGGATCGCCGGGACCACCCGCTCCGCCGGGCCGCTCAGCCAGGCGTTGTCGACCAGATACCGGTGGCCCTCCGGGTTGGCGGTGCGCTGATTCGCCAACTGCTCCGCGAGCGTGGTCGGTTGGGCCTCGACCCGGAACAGTGCCCGCTCCGCGTACGGGTTGGCGTGCAGCGGGGCCAAAGCCTCGGCGGCCTGGGCGGGGGTGTCGGTCATCGACACGCCCGTCACCAGCAGCACGGGCGCGGCCGCCCCGGGCGGGGTCTGCGTCAGCGCGACGATCTCCACCAGGTCCGACACCGTGTGGTGCATGCCGTGCAGCCAGGTCATCACCTCGTCGAACAACTCCACCGGGTAGGCGTGGACCGTGTGCGCGAGATGCCGCGGCAGCGGGCGGGTGCGCAGATGGAAGCGGGTGACGACGCCGAAGAAGCCGGGGCCCGCCCCGCGCGCCGCCCAGAACAGATCGCTGTTGCGCTCCTCGTCCGCGCGCACCAGCTCGCCCTCGGCGGTCACGACGTCGATCGCGACGATGTTCTCCGCCGCCCAGCCCCAGCCGCGCGCGTTCCAGCCCTGCCCGCCCTGCAGCAGAAAGCCGCCGATGCCCACGGAGGGACAGTGCCCGCCGTTGAAGAAGCGCCCGAACTCGCCGAGATACGGGTTCAGTTCGTCGCCGCCCTTGACGCTGGGGGTGGCGGAGACGACCTCGGTCCGCGGATCGTAGGCCAGCTCGCGGAAGCCCCCGAGGTCGATCAGCAGCGCGTCCGCGCGCACCGACCAGGCGGCCCAGCTGTGCCCGCCCGAGCGGACGGCGACCTGCCAGCCGCGCTCCCGGGCGAGCCGGACGCCCTCGACGACGTCGTCCTCCGTCCGCGCCTCCAGCACGGCGGCGGGCAGCCGGTCCGACGGGCGGCGCGCGTTGAACACCCGCCCGAGGCACGCCTCCTCGAAGCCCTCGTCGCCGGCGAGACGCAGGGTGCCGGAGAACCTGTTCACGGGCGCCCTCACTTCATCGCGATCGGGTTGACGGGCGCGCCCACCGCGCCGGTGACCGGCAGCGGGGCCGCGACCAGCAGGAACTCATGGACGCCGTCCGCCGCGCAGTCCTCGGCGAGCGCCTCCAGATCCCACATCTCGCCCAGCGGCAGGCCCATGTTGGGAATGGCGATCTGGTGCAGCGGGGACATCGCCGGCTCGGCGAATTCGTACGGCCGTACCTCCAGACCCCAGGTGTCGGCGGCGATCGCCGCGATCTCCGTGCGGTGCAGCCAGCCCAGGGTGGTGAAGGACAGCCCGGGCGCGTCCCCCGCCGCGTAGGCCCCCCAGGAGCCGAGCCGCCGCACCCGGCCGAGCTGGCCGGTGCGCACCAGCACCAGGTCGCCGCGGCGCACGGTGGAGGTGGCGCCCTGCGCCTCGATCGTCGCGCGCAGATGCTCCTCCAGGACGGCGAAGCCGTCGGGGAGTTCGCCGTGCTCGTCGCCGAGGACACGGCCCACGTCCAGCAGGACCCCACGGCCGGTGAACGCGTCCGCCATGTGCTCGATGCCGGTGACCGAGTCCCCGTCGCCGTTCACGATGGTGCAGGAACGGCCGTTCCATGCCTGCTTGTTGTCGAAGATATGGCCCAGCCCGTCCCACTGCGTGGACGCCTGGAGGGGCATCACCACATGGTCGTCCGCGCCGCCGAACCCGTGCGGGAAGCCCTGGGTGCCCGCGGCCGCGTCGGAACCGGTGTCCTTCATGTAGTGCACGGGGTTGATCCGGCCGCGGAACCCGCGCTGCGGGCCCGCCTCGTTGAACTCCAGGGCGAGCGAGAAGGAACGCCCCCGGCGCACCAGCCCCGCCGCGTGGGCCCGGATCGCGTCGTCGAGGAAGTTCAGCGTGCCGAGCACGTCGTCCTCGCCCCAGCGACCCCAGTTGCGGTACGCGGAACGGGCCTTGGCCAGCTCCTCCTCGATGGGACCGAGGGTCATCGCGCATCTCCTTCGAGCAGCAGGTCGGTTGCGTTGCCGCCGGCGACGGCCGCCCGGTCGGCCGGGTCGAGGTCGGCCGAGTCCAGCCGGGCCAGCGGGTCGTCGACGCCCATGTCGAAGGGATGGTCGGTGCCGAGCACGACCCGGTCCGCGCCCACCTCCGCCACCAGCTGTCGCAGGGCGCGCGGGGTGTAGACGAGCGAGTCGAACCACATGCGCCGCAGATACGCGCTCGGCGGCTCCGCGCAGCCGCGGGCGTCCGCCCGGACCCGCCAGGCGTGGTCCGAGCGCCCGATGTACGTCGGCAGATAGCCGCCCCCGTGCGCGGCCACCAGCTTCAGCCCCGGGAACCGGTCGAGGACCCCGGTGAAGATCAGATGCGAGAGGGCCACCGCCGTCTCCACCGGCTGGCCGACCGTGTTGCCCAGGTAGTGCGTGGCGAGCCGGTCGCCCAGCGAGCAGCCCCACGGATGGACGAACACCACCGCCCCCAGCTCCTCGGCCGCCCGCCACACCGGGTCGTGCGCCCGGTTCGCGAGCTCCCTGCCGTTCACGGTCGTGGAGACGCTGACGCCGTGCAGCCCGTGCTCGCCGACCGCCGCCTCCAGCACGGTCACGGCCAGGTCGGGGTGCTGGAGCGGTATCGTGCCGAGCCCGTACAGCCGCCGCGGAGCCAGGGCGCAGTGCGCGGCGACGGCCTCGTTGACGGTGCGGGCCAGCCGGGCGGCCGTCGCCCGGCCCGTCCAGTAGTGGTGCATCGGCATCGGACCGACCACCTGCGCGTCGACGCCCATCGCGTCCAGGTCGGCCAGCCGCGCCGAGACGTCCGTCAACCTGACGCGCAGCCGCTCCAGTTGGGCGCGGTTGACGGCCAGCGAGGCGGGCGAATGGGCACGCTGTTCGGCGGCCAGCTCGGCGGCGAAGCCGGGGGTCCCCGCGACGATCGCGTCGGCGGCCGGGACGGCGAGGTGACCGTGGAAGTCCACGACGGGAGACGCGTCCGGACAACCGCCTTTCACACGGCCCCCGTTCACGCCGCCGCCGTCAGGGAGTGCAGCGTCTCCGACATGATCCGGGCCGGATCCGCGCCGGGCGTGTCGGGGTGGATCTCCCAGTCGGCCAGCCGCAGCGAGTTCTCCAGCACCATCCGCACCCGCGGCAGCCGCCGGGCCATGAACCGGTCCAGGGCCTGTTCGAGCGGCCCGTCCCCGGTGACCAGTTCGGCCAGCAGCACCGCGTCCTCCATGCACATGGCAGCGCCCTGCGCGATGAGCGGCGGACAGGCGTGCGCGGCGTCGCCGATCACCATCGCCCGGCCCCGGTGCCAGGGCTCGTCGACCAGCACCGTCTCGACCCAGCGGTAGTCGACCGCCGTGTCGTCCGGCAGCGCGGCGATGATCTCTCCCCACAGGCCGCCGTACCCGGCGCCGCGCTCCCGCAGCAGCGCCAGCGGGGCCCGCGGGCCGATCAGGGAGGCGTCCAGATTCTCGTCCAGGAGGTAGGCGTAGCAGCGGTCGGCGGAGATCGGGCTGTAGCCGGCCTTGAAGCGCGGACCGCCGTAGTACACCTCGTGGCACACCATCTCCGGCGGCCGTCGCGCGATCACCCGGAAGATCGACATGCCGACCGGGGACGGCTTGGCGCCGATGCCGATCAGCTCGCGCATCCGGGAGTGGATCCCGTCGGCGCCGACCATCAGGTCGTAGCGGCCGGTCGTGCCGTCGGTGAAGGTGACGTCCACCCGGTCGGCGCGCTGATCGAGGCGGTCCACGCTGAGACCGAGCCGCACGGTGACGTCGTGCGCGTGCACGGCGTCACACAGCGCGCCCTGCAGATACGACCGCAGCGCACCCGCGGTCGAGGGCAGGTCCGGCCCCCCGGTGTGCGGAGTGGGCAGCTCCGCCATCAGCGTTCCGTCGGCGCGCAGCAGTCGTAGCACGTCGAACGGCACGGCCCGCTCCAGAACCCGGTCCAGGACGCCGACGGTCCGCAGCGCCTTGAGCGCGTTGCCCTGGAGGGTGATGCCGTGGCCCACGCCGAACCACTGGGGGGAGATCTCGACGAGCTCGACGTCGGCGCCGCGCTGGGCGAGCGCGACGGACAGCACGCTTCCGGTGATGCCGCCGCCGACGACGAGCACCTTCTGTACGGGCATGGGCGATCCTTGCGGACGTAGGAACAGATGCGGGGGTCGGGTTCAACCGTCGGGTGCAGCCGTCGGGTGCAGCCGTCGGGTTGAGCCGTCGGGTTCAGCGCGGCACGGGCGCGTCGTAGTGCTCGACGGCCGGCGGCGCGGCGAAGAACGGCCCGACCAGCGCCCGCCAGCGCCCGAACCGCTTGGACTCCCGGAAGCCCACCGTGTGCGCCTCCACGGACTCCCAGCCGACCAGCAGCAGAAACCCCTGCGGCCGTTCGACGCAGCGCAGCAGCCGCGCCCACCGGAAGCCGTCGGCCTCCGCGAGCACCTCCCGCGCCGTGTCGAACACCTCCTGGAACTCCTCCTCCCGGCCGGCCTCGACGGTGAGTTGGGCATGCTCGACGACCACGGCGGACTCCGATGACTCGGCTCGGGACGGGGGTGCTCCGAGCCTGGTCGGCGGCCGTGCCGCGGTCAACGGATCCAGGCATCGCCAAGGGGCACGTCATCCATCCCGCACGGCGATGGAGCCCCGGGCGGACGGGCGGGCCGAGAGGCGGGCGCGCCGGTGATGGCAGGCATCGCCAACGGCCATTTCCCGACCGGTCGCGCAGCTCCTAGCGTCAGGGGGAATCCGATCGGACCGTACGAGGAGAGCCGCCCGTGCCAGACGATTCCCTTCCCACCCACGCCGGGCCCTTCGCCCTCGGCACGTTCCGGGCCGACTCCGCGGTCTTCCCGGGCCTGGTCACCGGGACGCGCGTGCGCGACCTGTCCGACCTGGTGGCGTCCGTCCGCGCCCTGGTCGAGGAGTGGGACGCCTGGCTGCCCCGGCTCCACGACCTGGCCGGATCCGCGCAGGGCGCCTGGCACGACCTGGCCGACCTGCGGGTCCTCGCCCCGATCGAACCGGGGCAGATCCTGCAGAGCGGCGCCAACTACCGCAAGCACGTGGTCGACCTGGTCGCCGCCGAGAAGGAGAGCGTCCACGGCGTCACCCCGGAGGCGGCCCGCGCCGACGCCGAGCAGATGATGGACGAACGGATCCGCGGCGGCGTCCCGTACGTCTTCCTCGGCTCACCGCGCGCGATGTGCGGGCCCTACGACGACATCGTGCTCCCCGCGCTCGGCGAGCAGCACGACTGGGAGCTCGAACTCGCCCTCGTCATAGGGAAGTCGGGCCGGAACATCGCGGCCGAGGACGCCTACGACCATGTCGCCGCCTACACCGTCTGCAACGACCTCACCACCCGCGACCGCCTCTACCGGCCCGACCTGAAGGCCATCGGCACGGACTGGTTCACCGCCAAGAACGCCGACACCTTCCTGCCCACCGGCCCCTTCCTGGTGCCCGCCGCCTTCGTCGGCGACCCGGACGACCTGCGGATCACCCTGCGCCACAACGGAGTCGTACGCCAGGACGAGTCGACCAAGGACATGATCTTCGGCATCCCCCGGCTCCTCGCCTATGTCTCGACGACCACCACCCTGCACCCCGGCGACCTGCTGTTGACCGGCTCCCCGGCGGGCAACGGCGCGCACTGGGGCGTGTTCCTGAAACCCGGGGACGTGCTGGAGGCGGAGATCACCGGCCTGGGCCGGCAGCGCAACACAGTCAGGAGCGCACCGTGACCACCCTCATCACCCATCTCCGCCATGTCGACCTGGCCGTACCGGACTTCGCCCGGCAACGCGCCTTCTACCGCGACACCTGGGGCCTCACCGAGGTCGCGAACGACGCCGGACTCGCCTTCTTCGCTGCCGAAGGCAGCCCCGAGCAGTACGTCGTGCGGATCCGCCAGGACGAGCGCAAGCGCATGGACCTGGTGGCCTTCGGGGCGGTGTCGGCGGCGGCCGTCGACGAACTCGCGGTCCGCCTCGGCCGGGCCGGCGTCCGGCTGATCGGCGAACCCAGGGTGCTGGACACCCCCGGCGGCGGCTACGGCCTGCGCTTCTTCGACCCCGACGGGCGGGTCGTCGAGGTCTCCGCCGACGTCGTCACCCGCGTCCACCGCAGGATCGAGGAGCGCGAGGCGATCCCGGTCCGGCTCTCCCACTGCGTGGTCAACTCCCGGGACCCCGAGGGGCTGCGGGACTTCTACGTCGAGCACCTCGGCTTCCGGCTCACCGACACCCTCTACTCCACGCACATGGGCGACCTCATGTACTTCCTGCGGTGCAGCCCGCTGCACCACTCCTTCGCCATCGCGCGCGGCCCCCATGTCTCCCTGCACCACGCCTCGTTCGAGATGCGGGGCGTCGAGGAGTACCTGCGCGGCACCGGCCGGGCGCTGCGCGCCGGGACCCGGCTCACCTGGGGTCCCGGCCGCCATCTCGCCGGCGACAACACCTTCTCCTACTTCCACGACCCGCACGGCAACACCGTCGAGTACACGACCGAACTCGCCGTCCTGGAAGAGGACCTGTGGCATCCGGGCCGCCATGACGTCGACGACCCGGTCACCCAGGACCAGTGGGGCACCGCCGACCCGATGAGCGAGTCGGTCGCCAAGGAGCAGTTCAACGACCCGGACGTGCTCTTCACCGCCCCGCCCGTCTGAACCTCCCGCAGAAAGGCCGCCGTTGTGGCAGAGATCCCGAAGCACGCCGTTCCCCGGGCCGAAGTGGCCGCCTCCCTCGACCAGGTCCGCGCGACCGTCGCCGCGGTCGTCGCGGACGTCCGCGAACGCGGCGACGCGGCCGTGCGCGCGTACTCCGAGAAGTTCGACGCCTGGAGCCCGGACTCCTTCAGGCTCTCCGCCGAGGAGGTGGAGAAGATCGTCGCGTCGGTGCCCGCGCAGGTCATCGACGACATCCGGTTCGTCCAGGGACAGGTCCGCGCCTTCGCCCGCCATCAGCTGGACTCCCTGCGGGAGTTCGAGGTGGAGACCCTGCCGGGCGTGCGGCTCGGGCAGCGGCACCTCCCCGTGCAGGCCGCCGGCGCCTACATCCCCGGCGGCCGCTACCCGCTCACCGCCTCCGCCCATATGACCGTCGTCACCGCCAAGGTGGCGGGCGTGCCGCGGGTGGTGGCCTGCACCCCGCCCATCCACGGCGAGATCCCGGCCGCGACCGTCGCCGCCATGCATCTCGCGGGCGCGGACGAGATCTGGCTGCTCGGCGGGGTGCAGGCGGTCGCCGCGATGGCCGTCGGCACGGACGCCATGCGGCCCGTGAACCTGATCGCCGGGCCCGGCAACGCCTATGTGGCCGAGGCGAAGCGGCAGTTGTTCGGCGAGATCGGCATCGACCTGTTCGCCGGGCCGACCGAGATCCTCGTCCTGGCCGACGAGCACGCCGACCCGTTCGTCTGCGCCGTCGACCTGCTCTCCCAGGCCGAGCACGGCCCCGACTCGCCGGCCGTGCTCATCAGCACCTGCCGCGAGGTCGCCGAGAAGACCATCGCCGAAGTCGAACGGCTGCTGCCCGGCATGCCCACCCGGGACTTCGCCGAGCCCGCCTGGCGCGACCACGGCCAGGTGCATGTCGTCGACACCCTCGACGAACTGTACGAACTCGCCGACGCGTTCGCCTTCGAGCATGTGGAGGTGCTGACGGCCGAGCCGCGGCTCGCGCTGGAGCGGATGACCCAGTACGGCGCCCTGTTCCTCGGCGAGGGCACCTGCGTCTCCTTCGGCGACAAGGTCATCGGCACCAACCATGTGCTGCCCACCCGGGGCGCCGCCCGCTACACCGGCGGCCTGTGGGTCGGGAAGTACCTCAAGACCGTCACCTACCAGGAGGTGACCGACCCCGGCTCCCAGGCCCTGCTCGGCCGGCTGTGCGGACGGGCCTCCCGGGTGGAGCTGTTCGAGGGCCACGCACGCTCCGGCGACGTACGGGCCGCGAAGGCGGCCGGCGACGAGCTGCCCTGGAACACCGAGTGAGCCTGCGCGGGCGCACCGCCCTCGTCACGGGCGGGGGAGGGCCGCTGGGGCGGGCGTTCGCGCTGGCCCTGGCGGACTTTGGGGCCCGGGTCGTCCTCGTCGGCCGCAACGAACAGGCCCTCGCCGAGACGGCGGCCCGGGTCGGCGACGCGGCGCGCACGGCGGTCTGCGACGTCTCCGACCCCGCCTCCGTGGCCGCACTGGCCGTCGAACTCGCCGACGAGGACGTGTCGTTGCTCGTCAACAACGCGGGCGTCGCGGGCCCGGTGAAGCCGCTCACCGACGTCGAACCCGACGAGTGGGACGCCGTGTTCGCCGCCAACGTCCGCGGGGTGTACCTGATGTGCCGGGCCTTCCTGCCGTCGATGATCGCGGCGGGCCGCGGCGACGTCGTCAACGTCGCCTCGGTCAGCGGGAAACGGCCCCTGCTCCACCGCACCCCGTACACCGCCTCCAAGATGGCGCTGCTCGGCCTGACCCGGACCCTGGCCGGCGAGGTCGGACCGCTGGGCGTCGCGGTCAACTCCCTTTCCCCGGGCCCGGTCAGGGGCCCGCGGATGGACCGCAACTTCCGGCTCACGGCCGAACTCACCGGCTGCACCGTGGCGGAGGCCGAACACGACTTCGCCTCCCGCGCCGCGCTCGGCCGACTGGTGGAGGAACACGAGGTCGCGCGAGCGCTGGTGGCGATGCTGGCCATGCCGGGCCTGTGCGGAGCCGACATCGACCTGTCGGCGGGGATGGTCGCGCCGGCGTGAGCGCTCCGCTGGAAGTGCCACGCTGCGCCGTCGTTCCGCTGCGGCGCCGTCGTGGCTGGTCGCGCAGTTCCCCGCGCCCCTTCAGGCGGCCGTGCGATCCGAGGCATCGGGTTCCGGGATGGCTGGCGACGCCACCGTACGCGTCCTCGGCTCGCGGTTCGACGTCGGCAGCTATGCGACCATCATCGCGGGCCCGGCCGCCGTCGTGCACTACGGCGACAGCACCCGCGCGGCCGTCGCCGCGCTGAACACCGAACTCGAACTCGGGCTCACCAAGGCCGAGTTTGCGGCGCTGCCGGTCCGCAACACCGTCGTGAACTCGGGTCACTTCGGCTATATGTTCTTCGGCGCGGGCACGCTCACCCTCGACGGCGGCACGGTGATCAACTCCGCGCGGGCCACCTTCCTCAACAAGGGCCAGCAGACCGCCGTCACCGTCGACGGCTCGGGCGGCGCCCGGCTCAACCCGCGCGACGGCGTCATCCTCCAGATGATCGAGCTGGACGACCCGGGCCCGGTCGACGTCGACGGCGAGATGATGAACGTCGGCGTCTACACCGAGCCCACGACCGACCCGGTCAAGAACGCCTCCTTCGACGTCACCGCCGCCCACACCGCCGACGGCTCGGCCGCCTTCACCGACATCGACCTCGTGGGCGACTTCTACAACGGCATGCGCAACGGCAAGAACATGGTCCTCACCTTCGCGGGCTCGACGGTCAGGGGCGTGATCTCGGCGACGAAGACCGCGCACCGGGTGGCGTCGATCGACGCCTCGACCTTCTACGAGCTGGGCATCGTCACCAACACCGTGCGGCCCGCCGTCAACAACGGCGCGATCGTCCGGCTGGTGAGCGGCTCCGTCTGGACGGTCACCGGGACCTCGTACCTGACCTCGCTGACCCTGGCCGCCGACGCGGCCGTGCGGGCGCCGCGCGGCAAGGCGGTGACCCTGACCGTCGACGGCACGCCGACGGCCCTCACCCCGGGCACGACCTACACGGGCGCCCTGACCCTCACCGTCGTCTGACCCCGGGAGGCGGAGCCCGACCGGCCTCCGCCTCCCGCCGAGCCCTCGTGGTCCCGGGGCGGCGGACCGCCGTAAGGTGGCACGGATGTTCAGTCCCGAAGGTCCCACCCTGCGCGAGCTCGCCGTCCAGGCCCTGTCGTCCGTCGAGCACGGCTACGACCTCCTCGCGCCGAAGTTCGACCACACGCCGTTCCGCACCCCGGAGTCGGTCCTGGACGCGGTCACCGCCGCGCTCAAGGAGTCCGGGCCGTACGAGGACGGCCTGGACCTGTGCTGCGGCACGGGCGCCGGGGTCGACGTCCTGGCCACCGTGTGCCGCAGCAGCGTCACCGGGGTCGACTTCAGCGCGGGCATGCTCGACGAGGCGCGCCGCCGGGACCGTCCGGCCGGACCGCGGGTGTCCTGGGTCCGGGCGGACGCTCGCGCCCTGCCCTTCGCGCCCCGCTTCGACCTCGTCGTCAGCTTCGGCGCGTTCGGGCACTTCCTGCCGCGCGAGCTGCCGGGTCTGTTCGCCCAGGTGCACGGCGTGCTGCGGCCGGGCGGATCCTTCGCGTTCCCCGTCATCGCCCCGCCCCGGCCGTCCGGCCCGGCCTTCTGGATGCTCCTGGGCTTCGACGCCGTGATGCGGGTGCGCAACGCCGTGTGGCGGCCGCCGTTCGTGATGTACTACCGGGCCTTCCGGCTCGGCGAGGTCCGGCGCGAACTGGAACGCGCCGGATTCCGGGTGGACCTCCGCGCCCTGCCCGAGTTCGGCACGCGGAGCGACGGAAGCCCACGGGTGCGGCTGGTCGAGGCGCGGCGGACCGACTGAGCGGCAACCCCGGGACAACCCCCGCCGGTGCTCAGAGCGCGCTGTACAGGGCGTCGACCAGCGCCTTCTTCCGCGGGTCGTCGGCGATGTGCGGCCCCATCCGGTTCATCACGTACCCGAGCGACACCCCCGCCTCCGGATCGGCGAGCCCGCAGGAGCCGCCGAAGCCGTCGTGCCCGAAGGCGCGCGGATTGGGTCCGTACGATTGCGCGGGGCCGCTCAGCCACAGCCCGAGCCCGATCTCCGTCTCGTGCCCGAGCCCGGCGCCCAGGACGAGGTCCCGGCAGCCGCCCTGCCCCTCGCGCACCCGCTCGGCCGCCTCCGGGGAGAGGACGCGCCGGCCGTCGTAGGAGCCCCGGCCGGCGAAGACGCCGTAGAGCGCGGCGACGGCCCGCGCGGTGCCGTGGCCGTTGGCGGCCGGGATCTCCGCCGCCCGCCACTGCGGCGAGTTGGCCTCGGTCGCGCCGACCACGGGGTTGGCCAGCGCCGCGAGGGCGGCGGGCGTCAACTGGCGGAAGACCGCCGCCTGTTCACTGGCCGAGCCGATCGGCGGATGCACCAGCTCGGCGGCCCGCCCGGCCTCCTTCGCCGGCAGCCCGATGGTGAAGTCGACGCCCAGCGGACCGGTCACCTCCCGCGCCAGGAAGGCCCCCGGCAGCAGCCCGGACACCCTGCGCACGACCTCCCCGACCAGGAAGCCGTAGGTGAAGGCGTGATAGCCGGACCGGGTGCCCGGCTCCCACCAGGGCTCCGTGGCGGCGAGGCGCGCGACGGTCAGCTCCCAGTCGTAGAGCTGCGCCGGCGAGTGCGGCTCGCGCAGCCCGGCCAGGCCCGCGCGGTGGGACAGCAGGTGCCGCACGAGCACCCGCTCCTTGCCCGCCGCGGCGAACTCCGGCCAGTACACGGCCACCGGCGCGTCGAGGTCGAGCAGCCCGCGGTCGGCGAGGATGTGCGCGCACAGCGCCGTCGGGCCCTTCGTCGTGGACCACACGTTGACCAGCGTGTCGCGCTCCCACGCGCGCGTGCGCGCCGCGTCGGCCCAGCCGCCCCACAGATCGACCACCGGCGCGCCGTCGACCGTGACGGCGACCGCGGCGCCCAGCTCGCCGCCGTCCCGGAAGTTCTCCTCGAAGGCCGTGCGCACCGCGGCGAACCGCGGGTCGCAGTGGCCGTGAACCTGTGGCGCGTGCTCGGACATGGGGCCTCCGTGGTCCGCCGGGACCCGACCGCGACGCTGCGACCCGGGCACCCCGAACATACCGACTGGTCGGACCGCAGGGAAGCCGCCCGGCGTCGCCCAGCGTCGCCCGACGTCGCGCGCCGCTCAGGCGTAGGAGCGCAGCCAGCGCAGCTTGACCGCCTCCTGGTAGGGGCCGCCGCCCTCGTGGTCGTTGAAGTCGTACACCTCGATCGCCTTGTCCTCGTGCGCCCAGGCGTTGAAGGCGGCGAACACGGTCGACGGCGGGCAGGTCTGGTCCTCCAGGGCCGCCGAGAACAGCGCCGGGGCCGAGCCGCGCGAGGCGAAGTGCACGGCGTCGAAATAGGAGAGCGTGCGCAGGGCGTCCTGGGTGCGGCCGCGGTGCGTCTTGAGGAACAGGCCGATCTCGCGGTACGGGTGACGGTCCGTCAGCGTCGCCGCGCGCGGGAAGTCGCACAGGAACGGCACATCCGGGGCGATCGCCGCCAGGTCCGGCATCAGACCGCCCACGGCGAGCGTGATGCCGCCGCCCTGACTCGCGCCGAGGGCCGCGGTCCGCGAGGCGTCCGTCAGCGGGTGGGAGCGGGCCGCCTCGACCGCGCGCACCGCGTCCGTGAACACCCGGCGGTAGTAGTAGTTCTCGGGGGCGTCGATGCCCCGGGTCATGAACCCGGGGTAGGAGGGCGCGCCGCCCACCGGATCCGCGGTGCCGCCCCCGCCGCCCCACGCGCTGCCCTGGCCGCGGGTGTCCATGACGAAGTGCGCGCGGCCCGTCGACGCCCACAGCAGGTGCTCGTGCGGCAGCCCGCGGCCCCCGCCGTAGCCCACGAACTGCACGACCAGCGGCAGCGGTTCCGCGGCCCCGGCCGGCAGCGTCAGCCAGCCCTTCACCGGGTGGCCGCCGAACCCGGCGAAGGTCACGTCGTACACCTGCACCGTGGCCAGCCCCGTGTCGACCGGCTCGAAGCGGGCGTCCAGATCGTGCTCGCGTGCTTCCTGGAGGGTCTTGGACCAGAAGGCGTCGAAGTCCTCGGGCTCGGTGGAGGCGCTGCGGTACTCGTGGAGCTCTTCGAGGGACAGGTCGAACAGGGGCATGCGGACCGCCTTTGCTGAGTGCCCGTACGAATGATCACACCGTACGTGGGCGGCGGGAGCCCTCGCCAGACCCCCATCGGGAGCCGCAGAGCCTGATCAGAAGCCTCAAGCGGGCCGGCGCCGGGTCCACTGCGGCTCGGTGCGGGCCCATTCCCGCTCCCACTCGTCCAGCCGGTGCCGCATCGCCGTCCGCCGGACGACGGTGTGCCCGAGCAGCAGCACGGCGGTCGCCCCGCCGGCCGCGCAGGTCGCCATGGTGAGCGTGTGCTGCCACACCATCGTGTCGCTCGGCGGCGCCGCCACGCTCCGGCCCCGGTCGTCGAACCAGACGTCCACGGTGTCGCCCCGCTGCGTGCCCTCGGGAACCCGCGCGGTGGTGGTCCGGGCCTTCTCGCCGGGCGGCGTCCAGCGCACGCTCACGCGGTACGTCTGTCCGCGGACGCCTTCCGCGGTGGGCAGGGTGTCGGGAACCTTGCCGACGACCTCGGCCCGTACCCGGTGGCGTTCGGCGCGCTGCCGGTCCGCGACCGTCTGCGCGTCGTCATGGGCCCACAGGCCGACCAGCGCCCCCGCCAGCGGCACGGCGACCAGCAGCAGCACGGCGACGACGAGCGCCGTCCACGCCTCCAAGACATCGGACCGGCGCAGCAGCGGATTGTCCCGCCAGCGCCGGTCGCGCACCCGGATTCGCATGTCGACCTCCTCGCCGTCACGCGTACGAGTGCCCTCATGAGGGTCGTACCCCGTTCGGAGTACATCGTTTCACGCATCGTGCGCGACGGCCCTTCGGGGCGGTGCTTCGGGGCGGCGAGGGCGGCCCCGGGGCGGTCAGCCGAAGCGTTCGATCCGGATGCGGTCCACCGGCTGTCCGGCCTCGACCAGCAGCCGCGAGGCGTGCTCGGCGAAGGCGTTCGAGCCGCACACGTACGCCTCCCAGCCGCCCGCGGGCCGCTCGGCGAGCAGCGGGGCCACGTGCTCGGCGGCGAGCCGTCCCACGCGCACGCCCGCCGGGGCGCTCCGGGTGAACACGGGCGTCGTCTCCGCGCCGTACTCCCGCCCGTAGATCAGCTCCTCGGGACCGCGCGCGGACACCAGCAGCCGCAGCGGCACGTCGAGACCGCGCGCCCGGTGGTGACGGACCATCGACATCAGCGGGACGACCCCGGAGCCGGCCCCGATCAGCAGCGCGGGCCGGTCGCCGGGCCAGGCGAAGAAGCCGCTGAGCGGGCCGCGCAGCTCGACCTCGTCACCGGGCTGCGCGACGGCGTGGAACCAGCCGGAGACCTCGCCGCCGTCCACCTGGTCGAGGGTCAGCTCGATGTGCCCGTCCTCGTCGGGCGCGGAGGCGATCGAGTAGTGCCGCTGGGCGGTGTAGCCGTCGGGGGCGATCAGCCGCAGCATCAGGTGCTGGCCCGGCAGATGGCCCGCCCAGGCGGGCACCGCGAACCGGAAGGTGGCCGCGTGCGGGGTCTCGCGGCGGATCTCGGTGAGCGTCGCCGTCTGCCACACGGCGGCGGCGCGGTTGCTCACGGCGATCCGGCCCGGCACGGCGAACCGGGTCAGGGGCGTGAAGGCCCCGTCGGAGGGGGTGGGGGCGGCGAGGGTCTCAGTCACCGGAGTACCTCTGCTCCTCCCAGGGGTTGCCCCGCGCGTGGTAGCCGTTCTGCTCCCAGAAGCCCGGCTCGTCGTGGTCGAGGAGGCGCAGGCCCGCGATCCACTTGGCGCTCTTCCAGAAGTACAGGTGCGGCACCAGCAGCCGCGCCGGACCGCCGTGCTCGGCCGCGAGGGGCTTGCCGTCGTAGTCCCAGGCGATCCAGGCCCGCCCCCCGGTCAGGTCGGCGAGGGGCAGGTTGGTCGTGTACCCGGTGTGCGAGTACGCCACGGCATGGGTCGCGGACGGCAGGGGCCGCACGGCCGCCAGGAACGCGTCCAGGGACACGCCCCCGAACCGCACCCCGAACTTCGACCAGCTGGTCACGCAGTGGATGTCGCCCTCGTACGCGGACTCCGGCAGCGTGTGCGCCTCGTCCCAGTCCCAGGAGCGGGGCGTCTCGACCAGCCCGTCGACGCGGAAGGTCCAGTCGGCGGGCGTGAGGTCGGGGGTGACCTCGGCGGACAGCACGGGCCAGTCGTCGCCCGCGTCGTACTGGCCGGGGGGCAGCCCCGGATCGACGACGCGCGGGCGGCCGGTGAAGCCTCGGGTGACGTTCATGGGGTTCCAGCGTCAGGGGGTGGACGGGTGACGCAGTCAACCGTACGTGCAAGCCGGCGATGCTCCGCACCGGGGCCGTCCGTCGATCATTAAGGCCGTATGAACACTCCCGCCGGCCGGGAATAGCCGTCGGCCCGCGGCCCTTGGACGTGTCGTTCCGGATCGGCGATCCAGCGGTCCGGCACCGGCGAAGGAGAGTGGGAGCAGATGCCGAAGGCGTACGTGTTCACCCGGTACGGAGGCCCGGAGACGGAGGCGCTCGTCGACCTGGAGCGGCCCCGGCCCGGGCCCGGCGAGGTGCTCGTCGCGGTGCGCGCGGCGGGGGTGAACCCCGTCGACTGGAAGCAGCGCACGGGCTACCGGCGCCCCGGCGAGAGCGCCGAGCGCGTGTTCCCCTCGGTCCTGGGCAACGAGGTGGCCGGCGTCGTGGCGGAGACCGGCGAGGACGTCACCGGGTTCGCGCCCGGCGACGAGGTGTTCGGCACCGCGGTCGCGGGCGGCTACGCCGAGTACGCGCTGCTGGCGGCCGGCATCACCGCGCACAAGCCCGCCGAGCTGTCCTTCACCGACGCCGCCACCCTGCCGGTGGCCGCCGCGACCGCCTACGACGGCGTCCATCAGCTCGGCCTGCCGACCGGGTCGACGCTGCTGGTCACCGGCGCGGGCGGCGGAGTCGGCGTCGCCGTCGTGCAGATCGCCCACGCCCTCGGACTGCGCGTCCTGGGCGTCGCGAGCGAGGGCAAGAAGGACTTCCTCGAATCGCTGGGCGCCGTGCACGTGCCGTCCGGCCCTGACTGGGCGCAGACCGCCCGCCTGGCGGCCCCGGACGGCGTCGACGGCGTCTACGACCTCGTCGGCGGCGAGGTGCTGCACGCGGCGGCGGCCCTGGTGCGGGACCCCGCCCGCCTGATCACCGCCGGAGCCCCGGCCGAGGAGGCCGAGCGGCTCGGCGGCGCCCGGGTGGCCCGCGCCCGCGACGCGGCCGTCCTGCGGGCGGTCGCGGAGCTGGTCGTCCGCGGCGACCTGAACCCGCACGTCACCCGCACCTTCCCGCTGGAACGGGCGGGCGAGGCCTTGCGCGAGGTAGAGAACGGCCACACCCGCGGCAAGGTCGTCCTGGAGATCGGAACGAACATATGAGCGCCGCCGAGTCGCCCCTCGTCGAGCCCCCGCACGTGCTCGACAACCCCGCCCGCGCCGCCCTCACCGGGCCGCACGCCCACTTCGCCGAGCGGCGGGGGCGGGTGCTGCGGTATCCCGTCGACGTCTCGCCCTGGCTGGCGCTGCCCGACGAGCCGGACGCGGACGACTGGGCGGACCTCGCCGCGCTCGCCGGACCCGGCGAGCAGGTCGCGTTGGCCGGGTTCGAGGGGGAGATCCCGGACGGCTGGGAGGTCACCTTCCGGATGGCGGGCGTGCAGTTCGTCGACGACGGGCTGGCCGCCGCCCCCGACCCGGAGGCGATCCGGCTCGGCCCCGCCGACGTGCCCGAGATCCTCGATCTGATCGCCCGCACCCAGCCGGGGCCCTTCGAGGCCCGCACCATCGAGCTCGGCGCCTACCTCGGCATCCGCCGCGACGGCGCGCTCGTCGCCATGGCCGGCGAGCGGCTCCACCCGCCCGGCTGGACCGAGATCAGCGCGGTCTGCACCGACCCCGCCTTCCGCGGCGAGGGCCTGGCGACCCGGCTGGTCCTCGCCGTCGCCCACGGCATCCGCGAACGCGGCGAGACGCCCTTCCTCCACACCTCCGCCGGCAATGTCAACGCCATCCGCCTCTACGAGGCGCTGGGCTTCCGGCTGCGCCGCGGCACGACGTTCCTGGCGGCCCGGGTTCCGGAAGGGGCGGCACGCCGGAGTCAGTCGGCCTCGGAGGCGGGGCCGGTCCACGCGTTGTAGCGCACCAGGCACTGCGCGAACCGCTCCAGATCCTCCGCCGGCCACTCGGCCAGCCGCTCCCGGAAGGCCGCGCGGCGGCTCTCGGTGACCTGGGCCAGGACGCGGCGTCCGGCCGCGGTGAGGTGGAGGAGCTGGACGCGGTGGTCCTCGGGGTCCTGCCGCCGCTCGATCAGGGCGGCGCGCTCCAGGGCGGCGACCTGCCGGCTGACCGTCGACTTGTCCAGCGCGTAGTGCGCGGCGAGGTCGGTGGCCCGGCAGCCGCCGCTCTCCTCCAGATGCCCGAGGAGCGTGTAGGACACCAGCGACAGCTCGGGATGCAGACGGCCCGCCGAGGCGCGGGCCCGCCGCGCGAAGGCCGTCATCTCCCGCTGGATCGTCTCCACGGCCTCGGCTGCCTCCACCGGCACTCCCTCACTGCTTCCCCGCTCACCTGGTTGCACCGTACAACTCGACGGGCCGGGAGTGCGGGACGGACAGCGGGAAACTACGAAGAGCATCTGATCGTTGGGGTAGTGTTGCCGTCCGGCTGCGGAGGTCCCCAGTCGCGCGAGGCCGAGGGGGTGAGACCCATTACCGCAGTGTCAGGTCGGGTGCTCTCCTCCCGTGGCGGCGTGGGCCGCCGCCCGTAGGAGACCGCGAGAGCGCCCTTCGGCATTCGAAAGGCTTCTCGGCTTCATGCCTCCACTTTCCAGTTCTTCACCGTTTTCGTCCGACGACCTGTCGTTCGGCTCCTTTGCGTTCGACGCCCATGTCGCCGCGCTGCGCGCCGCCGGATGCGTCTTCGCGGAGGACGAGGCGGAGTTGATCCGCACCGCCGCCCGGACTCCCGACGAGGCCGCCGCCATGGTGGAACGCCGCGCGTCGGGCCTGCCCCTCGAACACGTCGTCGGCTGGGCCGAGTTCCACGGTCTGCGCATCACCGTCGAGCCCGGCGTCTTCGTGCCCCGCCGCCGCACCGAGTTCCTCGTCGACCAGGCCCTCGCCGCCGCTCCGCACGCCCGCGTGGTCGTCGACCTGTGCTGCGGCTCGGGCGCGGTCGGCGCCGCCCTCGCCGCGTCCCTCGGACCGGTCGAACTGCACGCCGCGGACATCGACCCGGTCGCGGTGCGCTGCGCCGGGCGCAACGTCGCCGACTACGCGGGACACGCCTACCGGGGCGACCTGTTCGAGGCGCTGCCCGGCCGGCTGCGGGGCCGCGTCGACATCCTGGCCGCCAACGTCCCCTACGTCCCCACCGACGAGGTGCCCCTGCTGCCGGCCGAGGCCCGCGAACACGAGCCGCTCACCGCCCTCGACGGCGGCGGCGACGGACTCGACGTGCTGCGCCGGGTCGCCGCCGAGGCCCCGCACTGGCTCGCCCCCGGCGGCTGCCTCCTCGTCGAGACCGGCGAACGCCAGATCCCGGCCGCCGTCGAGGCGTTCACCCGGGCCGGTCTCGCGGTGCGGGTCGCCGAGGACGAGGAGCGCTGCGCCCATGTGCTCGTCGGGACCGGGGCGGCGAGCGGCGTCAGGTAGCGGCGCCGCTGCCCGTGGGGTCGGGGGAGCGTTCGTCGCCGCCCCGGTTCCACGGGCCGTGCCCCGGGAAACCGCCGCGCCGGTTCTCCTTGCCCCGGTCGTCGAAGGTCCCGGACAGCAGCCGGTCGGCCGTGTTCGTGTCGCCGGACCGGGTGCCGACCACGTACACCGTGTCGCCCTTCTTCGGCGGGTCGGCGGCGGAGCCTGAGGCGCCCTTGCGGGAGACGGAGGCGTCCGGACCCACCGTCCAGGTCCACGAGGCGCCGTCCTCGCTCTTGACGGTGACCTGGTCGCCGGCCGCCTTCTCGACGGTGCCGCGCTGCCAGACGCGGACCACCCAGTCCCCGGTGTCGGGGTCCTTGACGGTGGCCTCGCCGTGCGCCGCGCCCCCGCCGAGCCCCAGCCACGGGCCGCCCTTTCCGTGCCGTTCGCCCGGCCCCTCGGGGGCGGACGCGGACGGCGCCGCCGACGGCGAGCCGCCGTCGGAGCCGGTCGACGTCGCCGCGTACGCCACCGTGCCGCCGAGCGCCAGGACGGCGACGGTCGTGGCCGCGATCACCGCCCGCCCGCGCGCCGACCGGCGATGCCACAGCGCGCGCAGATCGGCGCGCTCTTGCCCCTCGTCCGCCTCGCCGACCGATCCCGAGAGCAGTTCCACCTCGTGCGGCCTTTCCGGCTCCTGCGTCACGGCTCACCCTCCTCGCCCACTCCGGGCGCCGCCGCTGCCACGCCTCACTGTGATTGTCCGAGGCGCGCGGTAAGGAAGCGGTAACAAAAGCCTGTGAATCGGGGCGCGGGGGGCGCGTCCGGCTCGGCCCGGCTCGGCCCCGGCTCAGTCCCGGGTCAGCGCCCGCGCCACCAGCAGGGCCACGTCGTCGTGGTTGGCGGGGTGGTGCAACGCCTCCAGCAGCAGGTCGCACAGCTCCTCCAGCGGCCGCACCGGATCGTCCAGCAGCGCCAGCAGCGCGTCCAGCCGTGCGTCGAGGGAGTCCGTGCGGGTCTCGACGAGCCCGTCGGTATACAGCAGGAGCTGGTCGCCGGGGGTGAAGTCCACCTCGGTCGTGGAGAACGCCACCCCGCCCACGCCCAGCGGCGCACCGGTGGGCAGGTCGAGCAGCTCCGGCGGACGGCCCGGCCGCACCCGGGCCGGCGGCAGATGCCCGGCGTTGGCGATCCGGCAGCTCCCCAGCCGTGGGTCGTGGACGGCGTACACGCAGGTGGCGATGGAGTGGTCGAGGCCCTGGGTGATCCGGTCGAGATGCTCCAGCAGGACCGCCGGATCCAGCCCGAGGGAGGCCAGCGTGGTCGTCGCGGTGCGCAGCCGGCCCATCGCGGCGGCGGCGTCGATGCCGCTGCCCATGACGTCGCCGACGACGAGCGCGGTCTTGCCGTCCTCCAGCGGGATGACGTCGAACCAGTCGCCGCCCACCTCGGTCGTGGCGCCCGCGGGCTGGTAGCGGGAGGCGACCTCGAGCCCGCCGGTGACGGGCGGATGGCTCGGCAGCAGGCTGCGCTGGAGGGTGAGCGCGGTGGTGCGGGCGTTCTGGTACCAGCGCGCGTTGTCGATCTGGACGGCCGCGCGGGCCGCCAGCTCACGGGCGAGCAGCAGGTCGTCGCGGCCGAACGGCAGGGGGTTGCGGGTCCGTTTGAGGTCCAGGGCGCCCAGCACCTCGCCGCGCGCGATGAGCGGCACGGCCAGATAGGAGTGCACGCCGGCCCGGGCCAGCAGCCGGGCCGCCTCCGGGGAGCGGGCGATGCGTCCGAGGTCCTCGTTCTTGACCTGCGCGACCATGATCGGCCGGCCCGAGCGCACGCACTCGGTGACGAGCCGGTCGGGCGCGTAGCGGGCCACCTGTCCGAGCTCGTCGGCCGCCGCCAGCGCGTCCGGCTCGTCGTCGGCCCGCACCGCCAGGGCGCGGATCACGGCCGATTCGGCGGGCCCGAGGCTGGTCCGGCGGCCCGCCACCACCGCGTCGAGCAGATCCACCGCGGCGACGTCGGCCAGCTCCGGCACCGCCACGTCGGCCAGTTCGCAGGCCGTGCGTTCCAGGTCCAGGGTGGTGCCGATGCGGGCCGAGGCGTCGGCGATCAGCGTCAGCCGGCGGCGCGCCGCCTCCGCCTCGACGGCCGCCCGGTGCTGGTCGGTGATGTCCGCGACCGACGCGGCCAGGCCCAGGACCGTGCCCCGGCCGTCCTCCAGGCGGTACATGGACACCGACCAGGCGTGGTCGTCGTCCGGGGAGGCGGCGGTGCGTCCGACCGTGTGCCAGGCGACGAGCGGCACCCCGGTGCGCAGCACTTCGAGGGCGGCGGCGTCCAGGGTCTCGGTGTCCAGCCGGGGCAGCAGCTCGCGGACCCGCCGGCCGAGGTGCTCCCCGGCCGGCAGCCCGTTGATCCGGGCCAGCGCGGGGTTGACCGACACGAACCGCAGCTCGGTGTCGAGGACGGCGAGACCGATCGGCGACTGCTCGACCATCCGGGTGGACAGGGCGACGTCCCGCTCCAGCCGGTGCACCGTCGTCTGGTCGGCGGCGAGACCGAGGGCGTAGATCCCGCCCTGGTCGTCCAGGAGCCGCATGTTGCGGAACTCCACCAGCCGGGTGGTGCCGTCCTTGCGCCGGACGGGGAACGCCCCGGCCCAGCTCTGGCCGGTGGCCATGACGTCCGCGAAGAGTTTCACGACGAGGTCGACGTGCCGCTCGTGCACCATCACCCGGGCCGCGTACCGGCCCAGCGCCTCCTGCGCCGAATAGCCGAACAACTCCTCGGCCTGGGGGCTCCACAGCACGATGTGGCCGTCGGTGTCGAGCACCACCGAGGCCACGCTCAGCACGTCCAGCAGCCAGCTCGGCCCGGTGGGGCCACCGCCCTCGGCTGCGGACGATCCGGCTGCACTCATGCCACGCACCGCCTCCGCATGTCGCCGCGGCACGCCGTCCCCCGTGCCGACTCCCCCTGTTCTACCGTGCTCAACCCGTTTCTCCCACGCCTTGGGCGTCCTTCTTCATGCTCCTCCGGTACGGCGTTGCACGCCGTTCTCCTCAGGGTCCACCGCTGTTGATCCGGATTGGTCTGTACATGACTATCACGGAAGGCCAGACTGTCCGCCGAGCGCGCCCCCACCTCCCCCTCGACGAGGAGCCCCATGTCCCTGCGCCCTGCCCGCAGCCGTCCCTCCGCGGCCCGCACCGCGTTACTCGCGCTGGCCGTCGCCGCCGTCACCGCCCTCTCGGCGGCTCCGCCCGCCGCGGCCGCCGACACCTTGACCGAGGTCGGATCCGACCGCGCCGACCCGTTGACCGAGAGCCAGGGGCTGACGTCGGTCGAGGTCCCGGCGAACAGCGGCAACCGCTACACCGGCATCGGCACCATCCCGCTCTCCGTGTCCAGCCGGGGCTGGAACCACGTCGGCGACCCGGACGCCTCCTACGACGGCTACTACGTGGAGCCCTACCAGAGCGACTCGGGCGCCGCGAAGATGTACCGCGTGCAGGCCCCCGGCGGCGGCTGGTCGGAGTACGTCCACGCGCTGGGCTCCGGCGAGGCCCTGAACAACTCCTGGGTGGCGATCACGCCGAACAGCCGCTGGATGCTGTCGGGGGAGTACGGCACCATGACCCGGCTTCTCGTCTTCCCGACCCCCGGCGCCAACCCCGCCACCTCCCCCTCGGCGAACCTGCCGCAGGTCTCCACCGTCCGCCTCGACCACGCCGTCCGGGATGTCCAGGGCTGCGACTTCACCGGCCCGACCACCCTGCTGTGCTCCTCCGACGACCCGGCCGGCACGCTCTTCGGCGTCACCAAGCCCCTTCTGCAGATCGACCTCTCCGCCGAGCCGAACGGCGCCTCCGACGTCACCGGCCATGTCACGGCCCTGCGGCAGCTCCCGCTGCGCAGCTCCTGCTCGGGCGCCTTCGAGGCGGAGGGCATCGACTACGACCGCCGCACCGGCACCCTGCGGGTGATCGTCGTCTCGCCCGGCTTCTGTGTGCTGACGGACAGCAAGACATATCGGTTCACCAAGAACTGAGCCCTCACTGGTCCCGCGCGGCCAGTGGTGCTTTTCTGGGGTTGTGGCGCGGCTCGCGGGGAACCCGCCGAGGCGCGCCGCCGCCACGAGAGGAGCGACCACGATGGATCGTGAGCGTCTGCACGAGGAGCCCGTCTCCCTCGAGATCAGTGGATGCACCAAGGAGGACGCCCGGATCGTGTTCGACGCGCTGAACACGTGCTTCGAGTCCGACCGGGGCGCCGACGAGGCGCCGCAGCAGCTCCATGAGACCCGGCCGATGGTGTGGCTCGGCACCTTCGAGGTCACCGACGCCCGTGCGTGCCCGCCGCCCGCCCGGCTCTCGTCCTCCGTGGAGGCCGACGCGCAGGGCGGCTACTGGGCGATCGAGCGGCTGCGCATCACGCTGGACTCCCTGTTCGCGGTGCGCGACCTCGCCTCCGCCTCCGGGGACCAGGAACGCGAACTGCACGTGCTGCTCGAAAGCCGGTGACCTGCGGCACAGTCCGGGATCCGATTGTGCAACTAGTTGCACAACCCGTGCGCGGTCCTCTAGAACTGAGGGCGACCAATGCCGCGCACGGAGGCCGCCATGAGCCGATACCCCCACCTGCTGAGCCCGCTCGACCTGGGCTTCACCACGCTGCCGAACCGCGTCCTGATGGGCTCGATGCACGTCGGCCTGGAGGAGGCCGAGCGCGGCTTCGAGCGCATGGCCGCGTTCTACGCCGCCCGGGCCCGCGGCGGAGTGGGGCTCATCGTCACGGGCGGCATCGCCCCCAACGACGAGGGCCGGCCCTACGAGGGCGGCGCCAAGCTCACCACCGACGCGGAGGCCGAGCAGCACCGGACGATCACCGACGCGGTGCACCGCGAGGGCGGCCGGATCGCGCTGCAGATCCTGCACTTCGGCCGCTACGCCTACCACGCGGACCTGGTCGCCCCGAGCCCCCTCCAGGCCCCCATCAGCCCCTTCCCGCCCCGCGAGCTCACCGACGCCGACGTCGAGCGCACGATCGACGACTACGCCCGCACCGCCCGCCTCGCCCGCCAGGCCGGCTACGACGGCGTCGAGATCATGGGCTCCGAGGGCTATCTCATCAACGAGTTCATCGCCGCGCAGACCAACCACCGCACCGACCGCTGGGGCGGCTCCTACGCGCACCGGATGCGCTTCCCGGTCGAGATCGTCCGGCGGGTGCGCGAGGCGGTCGGCGCGGACTTCATCGTCGTCTACCGGCTGTCCATGCTGGACCTCGTGCCCGGCGGCTCCACGCTCGACGAGGTCGTCACCCTCGCCCGAGCCGTCGAAGCGGCCGGCGCGACCATCATCAACACCGGCATCGGCTGGCACGAGGCCCGGATCCCCACCATCGCCACCTCGGTGCCGCGCGGCGCCTACACCTGGGTGACGAAGAAGCTCATGGGCGCGGTCTCCGTGCCGCTCGTCACCACCAACCGCATCAACACCCCCGAACTCGCCGAGCAGTTGCTCGCCGAGGGCTGCGCGGACATGGTGTCGATGGCCCGCCCGATGCTCGCCGACCCCGAGTTCGTGGCCAAGGCCGCGGCGGGCCGGCCCGAGGCCATCAACACCTGCATCGGCTGCAACCAGGCCTGCCTCGACCACACCTTCAGCGGGAAGATCACCTCCTGCCTGGTCAACCCGCGCGCCTGCCACGAGACCGAGCTGGTCCTCGCCCCGACCCGGCTGCGCAAACGCGTCGCCGTGGTGGGCGCGGGACCCGCCGGACTCGCCTGCGCGGTGTCCGCGGCCGAGCGCGGCCACGAGGTCACGCTGTACGACGCGGCCGGCGAGGTCGGCGGCCAGCTCAACGTCGCCCGCCAGGTCCCCGGCAAGCAGGAGTTCGACGAGACCCTGCGCTACTTCCGCCACCGGCTCGACGAGCACGGCGTGGACGTCCGCCTCGACACGCGCGTGGCGGCGGGCGACCTGGTGGACTACGACGAGGTCGTCGTCGCCACCGGCGTCGTCCCGCGCACCCCCGACATCCCCGGCGTCGACCACCCGAGCGTCGTCGGCTATCTCGACGTCCTGCGCGACAAGGTGCCCGTCGGCGACCGGGTCGCGATCCTCGGCGCGGGCGGCATCGGCTTCGACGTCGCCGAGTTCCTCACCGACGGCGGCGACAAGGCGCACGAGGACCCGGCGGCCTACTTCCGCCAGTGGGGCGTCGACCTCGACTACCGGGCCCCCGGCGGACTCGCGGCCCCCGAACGCCCCGCCCCGCCGCGCACGGTCCACCTCCTGCAGCGCAGGACGACCAAGGTCGGCTCGGGCCTCGGCAAGACCACCGGCTGGATCCACCGCGCCGAGCTCAAGCACCGGGGCGTGCGCATGGTCCCGGGGGTGCGCTACGACCGCATCGACGACGCCGGACTGCATGTCACCGTCGGCGGGCAGAGCACCGTCCTGGAGGTCGACACCGTCGTGCTGTGCACCGGCCAGGACCCGCGCCGGGAGCTGTACGACGCGCTGGTCGCCGCGGGCGCCGAGGCACACCTCATCGGCGGCGCCGACGTCGCGGCCGAACTGGACGCCAAGCGCGCGATCCAGCAGGGCACTGAGCTGGCGGCGGCGCTGTAAAGCGTCGTCGTGGACCGTCCGGGCGCGTCCTTAGGATGGCTGGCATGTCACTCCCGCACGCGATCCTCACCGCCCTGCTCGAGCGGCCCTCGTCCGGGCTGGAGCTGACCCGCCGGTTCGACAGGTCGATCGGCTACTTCTGGTCGGCGACGCACCAGCAGATCTATCGCGAGCTGGGACGACTGGAGGCCGACGGCCAGATCCGCGCCCTGCCGACCGAGGCGCCGGCCCGCGGCCAGAAGAAGGCCTACGAGGTCCTGCCCGCGGGCCGCGCCGAACTCGCCCGCTGGACGGCGGCCGCCCAGGACCCCAAGCCGCACCGCGACGCCATGCTGCTGCGGCTGCGCGCCGCGGCCGTCGTCGGCACCGCGGGTCTGGAGGCCGACCTGCGCCGCCATCTCAAGCTGCACCGACGGCAGTTGACCGAGTACGAGGAGATCGAGAAGCGCGACTTCCCGCCGGGCGACGAGAGCGCGCAGGCCAGGCTGCAGCACCTGGTCCTGCGCGCGGGCATCGAGCTGGAGACCTTCTGGACCCAGTGGCTCACCGAGGCCCTGGAGGGCCTGCCCACGGTGGCGGACCCGGGCGACTGAGCGCTCCGCGCAGATGTCAGCGCCCCGCGCCCCCTCAGGGCGCTGCTCAGAGCCGGTACGGCTTCGAGCGGCGGCGCAGGAACCAGGCCGCCGTGATGACGCCCGCCCCCACCAGCGCGCCGCCGACCCCCATGGTGACGGGGCCGACGTCCCGGGCCGCGCCGCCGAGACCGCCCATGACCCCGCGCGAGGGCGAGGCCGTCGCCGAGATCGTCGGCGTGGACGGAGCCGAGACGATCACGGACTGGGTGCCCGCGGTGTTGCCGTTGGAGCACATGACGACGACGGTGTACGTGCCCGGGGAGACGCCCGACCAGGCCGCGGACTGGCCGGCGGTCGTCCCGGACAGCGCCACCTGACGCCCCTGGGCGAAGCTCGCCTGGCCGCTGGCCAGCAGCGCCGCCGTGCCCCAGCTGCCGTTGAGCAGCGTGCAGGCGCTGGTCACCACCGACACCGTGGAGCCGGTCGTGCTGACGGAGATGCCCGAGATCCGGGCGGCGGCCGGCCCGGGGGCCAGTGCGAGGGGCAGCGCGGCGGCGGCTGCCAAGGTCAGTCCTGAGCGGACGAGAAAACGGGGAATGCGCATCGGACGTCCTCCGGCGGCGGCACGGTCAGCGGTACATCCCTTGCGCCGCCGAGGGGTCGGGTACGCCCGTGCTGCCCTCAAGGCGCAGCCAACGTGCCCCGGCCCCGGCCCGCATGCGGACCGCGACCGGGCAGGTGACGGATTCCATCGGACGGCCCATGCGGGAGCCGTCACCGGCCGGCGCCGGTGGTCACCGTCCGCTCCGCCGAGAAGGCGCCCCATGTGCCGTCCGGCAGCCGGGCCCGCAGCCGCACGCGATGCCGGGCCCCCGCCTCGTCCTCCCGCCCCGCGTAGAAGCTGTAGGTCGCCCTCCCCGCGGGCGGGTTCCCGCCCCACACCAGCGAGGTGGCCGGCTGTCCGTCGAGCTGGATCTGGTACTCGGCGACCACGCCGTCCACCCGCGGCGGCACCCAGGACAGGTCGATGTAGTAGGCGCCGTCGGCGAGGTGAGCGGCGGCCCGGAAGTCGGCCGGCGCGGTGTCCGACCCCTCGTCCGCGCCCGGCTCGGTGGTGACGCGCACCGGCGGACCGGCGGGCGAGGCGTTGTCGGCCGCGTCCCGGGCCCGGACGGTGAACGAGTAGCGCGTGCCCGGCCGCAGCCCCGTGACCACCGTCGCCGTCTGGCCCCCGCCGACGCTGTGGATCTTCACACCGCCCTGCTGGACGTCGTACGACACGACCTTGACGTCGTCCGTCGACGCCGACCAGGACAGCTGGACGGCCCGGCTCCCGACGGCCCGGCCGGTCACCCCGCCCGGCGCGGTCGGGGCCGAGGAGTCCGCCGCCCCGGCCGCCGGCGTCGTGGCCCGCACCTCCCGGCTGCGCGGCCCGAGCCGCCCCTCGGCGTCACGGGCCCGCACGGTGAACACGTAACTCGTGGCGGGCGACAGGCGGACGACGTCCAGCATGCGCGCGGAGCCCGGAACGTCGCCGACCTTCGTGCCGCCGCGGTACACCTCGTACGCGTCGACGGCCGGATGCGCGGCGACCGCGTTCCACATCACGTGCACGCTCGTCGCGCTGCCGGCCTCCGCGGTGACCCCCGTCGGAGCGCCGGGCCCACCTCCGTCGTCGGCGGCGCTCGCGGCGCACCCGCACGCCAGGGCCGCCACCAGCGCCCACACCCCGATCCACAGCGCAACGCGTCGCACGGCTTCGCCTCGCCTCCCGGCCCGGCACGGCGGCAATGGTCCGGACCAATATGCCGTGGTGGCGCGAGCACATCAAGAGGGCGGGCGGCCCGTATGCTGAAGGTCCTCGCGGCCGAACTCAACCTGCGTGCTCATGAGTTCAGGCCGGTGGCGCGGACCGCTGTCGTCGCTGTTCCCGCGCCGGCGGAGTGGCCCGGGGCCCGGAGCTCTGGTTGCCGGTGCTCGCGCACGTCCAGACCTGGATCGTCCGGCCCGAGCTGCCGGTGTCCGCGTCCAGACAGCGGGGCACCT